>NZ_JCAFUM010000007.1:0-266691 GCF_059371335.1 Stenotrophomonas sp. YJH_SMC_6
CCTTCCTGCAGGCGCCTTCACAAGATACCTGCGCATACTTTCAAAGATCTTGGGAAGTGGCCTCAGCGCCGTTCCCGTGTGCTGCGAAGTTTCCTTCGTAGCGAGCCGCCCATTATAGCCGGCTTTTCCGCTTCGTCAACATTTTTTTTCAAGGCCGTCTCACCGGAGTGGACGTTGTTGCCGATGCCGCTTCGTCGTTGGACCCGAAGGCCTTTCGTCGTTGCGAGCCGCCTATTATGCCGGACTTTTCGAGTCCGTCAACACCTTCGTTCGATCATCTCGTTCGTCGGTGGTGGCGTTGCTGCTTGCGTGCCGTTTCCGAAGAAGCGGTGCGCTGCAGCAAGGGAGCGAATTCTAGAGATCCTGCAGATTTCGTCAAGCATTTTTTTGCAGGGTGATGACAGAACCAACGCAACGTCACGCATGGCATACGCTCGAAGATCACTGTGGCGTTGACCGCGCGTTGCGCGGTCAACGCCACAAGGGCTATCAATGCACGGATGCACAGTGGAGAGACGGCAATGAACATGCAGGTGCGGCAAGCGTGGTGGCGCGACCTTTCAGTACCGGCCCTCGTTGCCGGCTTCATTACTGTGCTGGTCGGCTTCGCCAGTTCGGCCGTCATCGTGTTCCAGGCTGCACAAGCTGTCGGTGCCAATCAGGCGCAGATCGCTTCATGGATGTGGGCACTGGGACTGGGCATGGGTGTCACCTGCATCGGGCTGTCACTACGCTATCGGGTACCGGTGGTGACCGCATGGTCGACACCGGGCGCGGCGATGCTGGTGGTCGGTGCCGGCGGCGCATCTCTTTCCGAGGCCACCGGCGCATTCCTGCTCGCTGCGGTTCTGGGCATGCTGGCTGGCTTCTCCGGCATCTTCGCCCGGTTGATGCAACGGGTGCCGATGGCGCTGGCCGCCGGCATGCTGGCCGGGGTGCTGCTGCGCTTCGGTCTGGACGTGTTCGTGGCCATGAACACCCAGCTGGTACTGGCGCTGGCCATGTTCGCCACGTGGCTGGCCGGACGCCGCCTGTTCCCGCGCTATGCGGTCATCGCCACCCTGCTGATCGGCATCGCGGTTGCGGCCAGCCGTGGCCTGCTGCACGCACAGCAGGTGCGGCTGCAACTGGCGGTACCGCAATGGGTGACCCCATCCCTGTCCTGGACCGCGGTGGCCGGCATCGCCCTGCCCCTGTTCGTGGTCACCATGGCCTCGCAGAACATTCCGGGCGTGGCGGTGATGCGGGCATCCGGCTACGACGCCCCGGTGTCGCCGCTGATCGGCTGGATCGGTGTGGTCAATACACTACTGGCGCCGTTCGGTGCGTACGCGCTGAACCTGGCGGCAATCACCGCCGCGATCTGCATGGGCCGCGATGCCCATGAGGACCCGGCACGACGCTATACCGCCGCCATGGCGGCAGGTGCCTTCTACATCGTCATCGGACTGTTCGGTGCCACCGTGGCCGCACTGTTCGCCGCCTTCCCCAAGGAGCTGGTGGCCTGCGTGGCCGGTATCGCGCTGTTCGGCACCATCGCCAACAGCCTGGCCAGTGCGCTGGCGGTAGAGCGGGACCGCGAGGCGGCACTGGTCACCTTCCTGGTCACCGCCTCGGGCGTCTCACTGGCCGGCATCGGCTCGGCGTTCTGGGGCCTGGTGGCCGGTGCGCTGTGCCTGCTGGTGCTGCGGCCCCGTCAGGGCCGCTGACCTGCCCTATCCCGCCAGTGCGGCGCCGACGGTGCTCAGCGCCACCGCGATGACGATGGCGATCAGTGTGGCGACCACGCTGGTGCCGCCACGCGCGGTCAGCTCGCTGCGCAGCCGTGCATCATCGTCGCCGGTGACGGCACGGGCCTGGGCGATCAGGCGCTGGCAGTGCGCCAGGTACCAGCTGTTGCCAAAGATGCCCGTGGTGATGCTCAGCGCGAAGGTGATGACCAGCGACAGGCCATCCGGCACATCCAGCAAGGTCTCCACCACGCTGATCAGCAGCAGCAGGCCAGCCCACATCGCCGCCAGGCGGTACATCCTGCGGTACATCATCCAGATCAGGCCGAGCAGGAAGGCCGGCCAATGCCAGGTGCCACTGCCCGTGGCAACGCCCTGATCCAGCCGCCAGCGCTGGCGATAGATCGGGAAGTTGCCGCCGACCACGCTGGCGTACAAGGCCATCTCGCCCTCCAGCCCGGCAGCCGCAGCCCTGTCCGGTGCAGCGACCGGCGCACGATAGGGATCGGACGGGTCGCCGACATTCGGCGCGATGCCCTCAACCGCAGGGGCTGCGTCGATATCCAGGGCCGGAACCACCTCGACGGGGGTGGAAGCCTGCTCCAGTTCCGCCAACGGCCGCCATGAGGGCATGCCTTCGCACCAGAGCAGGGTGCGCGCCGTAACCGTCCCTTCCTGCTGCAGCTGGCGAAGACCGGCCAGATCCACCGGCCCACTGCTCTGCCTGCCATTGGCGTACCACCATTGTGCTTCCTGCATGTTTTTCCGTCCTTGCTACCTGCATCGACAAACTGAAATCGCTGCCCGCGCCTACAGCGCGGTACTGCCCAGGGTCTGCACCAGCTGATGGCGCGCACCCGGCGCAAGCGTAATCTGCTCCGGGCCTGCGTTGGCCACTTCCAGGCATACGTAATCGCGCCAGCCCTCGCCGACATCGGCCATCCTGGCTGCCGCCTCAGCGCCCGGATTCCAGACCACCAGCGTCTGGCTGCCTTCGCTGCGGATCTCGATCCGCCGCTGCAGGACCGGATCGCGCAGTACATAGTGCCCCTTGGCACCGGTGTAGATGCGATCGCTGCGACCGGGATCACGCGGATCGCGCAATGACCACGGTCCCTGTTGCAGGCGCAGCTGTGCATAGTCCTCGTACTTGTCCAGGTACTGCAGGCCGTCAAGGCCCTCGACCTCGACCCGCTTGGCATCGCCCACCCGGAAATAGCTGTGCAGGGCCTGGGTGAATGTCACCGGCGAGGTTCCGGTGTTCTCGGTGACCAGCTGCTGGCGCAGCTGGCGGCCAATGCGCAACTGCATCTGCAGGCGCAGGCCGCGATCGGCGCTGGGCGCAGGCGCCAACTGCAGCTCGACCTCGCCATCATCGCGCTGGCTGGCCTGCAGAAGCTCCCAGCGCGCGGTACGTACCAGGCCATGCGCCGGTACATCGGCGCTCTGGCCCTGGCGACCGAACCACGGCCAGCACACCGGGACGCCACCGCGGATGGGCGTGGGCAGCTCGGCGCGCGTGGGCGAAAGCCACAGCAGATCGGGCTGCCCATCAGGAATGAACGACAGCAGCTGGCCGCCGAACACGCTGACGACCGCCGTGGCGTTGGCGGTTCGCACCTGCCAGGCCTCCAGGCCGTGATACAGGCCGGTGCTGATGTCCGGATTCGACTGCATGCGATGACGCTCCTTGAAGACCGCGGCGATGATGTCGCGGTCAACGTGCCGCCGGCAAGGCTTTCTGCCCAGCGGGTGCGATGGCGGCCGCCTCTTCCTGCAGCGTGCGCAGGATGCGCTGGCCTGCGCGGCCGTCCACCTCGCTCCAGCCCAGGCGCTGCTGCTCGGCCTGGATCGCGCGGCGCGTGGCGGTACCGATCATGCCGTCGGCGGCACCGATATCGTGGCCGCGGGCCAGCAGCAGGGTCTGCAGCTGGCGGCGCTCATCGCGGCCCAGGCCCGGGTCATCGGTCGGCCAGGCGGTGGCCAACCCGTTGCCACCACGCAATTGGTCAGCCAGCGTCGCGATCGCCAGCGCATAGCTTTCGGAGGCGTTGTAGCTGTAGATCGCGTCGTAGTTGCGGAACACCAGCAATGCCGGGCCCTTGTTGCCGGCCGGCAGCAGCAGCGCGGCGCGCGCGTCCGCCGGCAGGTTGGCCGGAGCCAACACGCTGCCATCCAGCGCGGTCACGCCCTGCGCACGCCAGTCGGCCAGGGCGCGACGCTGGGTGCGGCCGGCCTGGCTGGCGTTGAAGCCCGCAGGAACGCGGACTTCCATGCCCCACGGCTCGCCGCTGCGCCAGCCGGCGCGCTTGAGGTAGTTGGCGGTGGAGGCCAGTGCATCGGGAATGCTGCCGACCAGATCGCGGCGGCCATCGCCATCACCGTCCACGGCGATGCGTGCATAGGTGCTGGGCATGAACTGCGTATGCCCGAAGGCACCGGCCCAGGAGCCGGTGAGCCCCTGGGCCTGCAGGTCGCCGCGGTCGATCAGCTTGAGCAGCGCCAGCAGTTCACCGCGGAAGAAGGGTTGGCGACGGCCGGCGCAGGACAGCGTGGCCAATGACTGCAGCAGCGGGCGCTTGCCGAACACGCGGCCGTAGTCGCTCTCCACGCCCCAGACCGCGACGATGGTGGCCGGATCGACGCCGTACTGCGCCGACACGCGATCGAGCAGGTCGCGGTGCTGCTGCAGCAGGGCGCGGCCATCAGCCACGCGCTGGCGATCGACCAGCGCGGCCAGGTAGTCCCAGATCGGCGTGGTGAATTCGGGCTGTGCATCGAGCAGGCCGAGCACGCTGGGGTCCGGGGTGAGGCCGGCGGTGATCGCGTTGAAACGGTCGGCACTGATGCCTTGTGTCGCAGCGGTGGCCTGCAGGCCCGACAGGCAGCGGCTGAACGCCGGATCCATGTCGCCGGCAGGCGCGGCGGGCGCGGCGGGCGCTGTCGGCGCCGAGGCAAGAGCGGCCGCCAGGCCGAGCGTGGTCAGAATGGGCATGGCGTCCTCCGTGTTGCCGTTGCACGGCCATCTTAGGGGTAGCGGTGCTGCTGAACCTGAAGCGGTACCGGCTGGCCGTCCGCCCTAGATGGCACGCAACAGGCGCAGGCCATAGGCCGGGCCTTCAGCATCCCAGCGCTGCATGACCTGCAGGCCAGCCGGCTGCAGCAGCGCTTCGAAGCTCTCGTCGGTGTACTTGTGGCTGTATTCGACGCGGATCGGTTCGTCGGCCTCGAAATGGAAGGTCCGGCCGTCCAGATGGACGTCCTGTGCCCGCTGGCTGACCAGATCGGTCTCGATGCGCAGCCTCGCGACGCTGTAGCGGGCACGATGACGGAAGCCCTGCAGATCGAAGTCGCTGCCGACCTCGCGGTTGAGGCGGGCCAGCAGGTTCAGGGTGAATGCGGCGGTGACGCCCTGCGCATCGTTGTAGGCCGACTCGATCAGCGCCGGGTCCTTGTGCAGGTCGATGCCGACCAGGGCCAGGCCATCACGCCCCATGGTCTGGCGCATCGCGCGCAGCAGCGCGACCGCGTCTTCGCCTTCAAAGTTGCCCAGCGTGGAACCGGGGAAGAACAGCAGCCGTCGCGCGGGTTCGCGTTCGGGCATGGGTACGGCGACGGGACGGGTAAAGTCGGCACAGACCGGCAGCATCTCCACCTCGGGCAGCGCCGGGGCCAGATGGTCGATGCTGGACAGCAGCGCGGCACGCGAGATTTCAATCGGCGTGTAGGCCACCGGGTCGTGCAGGGCGGCCAGCAGCAACGCGGTCTTGCGGCCACTGCCGCTGCCCAGTTCCACCACGTGCAGGTGCGGCCCGACGCTTCGGGCGATGTCCGGCAGTACCCGTGAAAGCAGGGCCAGCTCGGTGCGCGTGGGGTAGTACTCGGGGGTCTGCGTGATCTGCTCGAACAGGCGCGAGCCGCGCGCATCGTAGAAGTACTTGGACGGCAACTGGCGCGGCGTGCGCGACAACCCGGCCACCACGTCGGTGAGGATCTGCTGGCGGCCGGGGGTGAGATCGGTCAGCGCCTGCAGTGCGTCGTGCACCGTACTCATGCGAGATCCCTGGCCAGGCGCAGCCCGGAGAACTGCCAACGCGCCGGGGGCATGAAGAAGTTGCGGTAGCTGGCACGCACGTGGCCACGCGGCGTGGCGCAGCTGCCACCGCGCAGCACCCATTGCCCGCACATGAACTTGCCGTTGTATTCACCGAGGTTGCCGGCGAAAGGGCGGAAGCCCGGGTAGGCGCCATACGCGCTGTGGGTCCATTCCCATACATCGCCGAACAGCTGACGCAGTCCACTGCCCCCGGCAGCCTGCGGGTGCAGCCGATCGTCATCGGCAAAATGACCGCGAGGCGGCAGCGTTGCGGCGGCAGCCTCCCACTCGAACTCGCTGGGCAGGCGCGCACCGGCCCAGCGGGCGCAGGCATCGGCCTCGTAGTAGCTGAGGTGGCAGACCGGCGCATGCGGATCCAGTTCGCGCCAACCGCCCAGGGTGTACTCGCGCTGCAGGGCGTCATCCCAGTACAGCGGGTGCTGCCAGCCCTCGGCTTCGCGCAGCGCCCAGCCTTCGCTGAGCCACCAGCGCGGTTCGCGGTAGCCGCCGGCGTCGATGAAGGCGCTGTACTCGGCATTGCTGACGGGACGCTCGGCCAGTGCGTGCGCGGGGAGCAGCACGCGATGCGCCGGCGATTCGTTGTCGTAGGCGAAGGCAGTGTGCTGCGGCCAGGCTGCGGCGCCGATGGTGACGATGCGCTCGGATGACTCGATCCAGCCCTGCGCACTGGCAGCGCTGGTTGCAGGCTGCAGGTCCTCGCGGTAGGCCGGCTGCAACGGATTGCACCAGAACGCGTGCTTGATGTCGGTGAGCAGCAGTTCCTGGTGCTGCTGTTCGTGCTGCAGGCCCAACTGCAGGTGCTGCAGTGCCTGCTCATCAAGGTCGCCTGCCGCCAGCCGCGATTGCACCTGTGCATCGACCTGCTGGCGGTAGTCGCGCACCTGCTGCAGCGATGGCCGCGACAGCAGCCCACGCTGCGGCCGGGCATGCGCCGGGCCGAGGCTCTTGTAGTAGCTGTTGAACAGGTAGTCCCAGGCAGGGTCATGCGCCGGTGCAGGTGGGAAGCCGGCCAGCACGAAGCGTTCGAAGAACCAGGTGGTGTGGGCCAGGTGCCATTTGCTCGGGCTGGCATCGGCCATGCTCTGCAGCATGGCATCTTCGGCGCTGAGGGGGGCTGCCAGCTGCATGCTGCGGTTCCGCACACATGCGTACTGGCGGGCGAGATTGCGCTGCGGGGCAGCGACGGCGGTGGCTACGCTGTCCATCCGGGCAGCATCTGCGCAACAGGGTGAGTGCGATGTCATCGTTCGACGTCAACGCGTTCACATGCGTGACCATCCCGCATTCAAGAAGCCGGTGCGAACGCCGCTAACGGCAATGCTGCGGCCGCGTCGTCACCGCGCTGGAATTCCTGCTTGTCCCTGCATCCGCTCCGCCAGCCTGCGCATTACCTGTTCGTGCTGCCCGCCGTGCTGGTTGCCGTGGTGCTGTGGGCAGCACTGGGCAACGAAGACGTTGCCAGTCCGGCCCAACGCATCCTGCCCTGGCTGCTGGCCTGCCTCGGCGCCGGCCTTGCCCTGCTCTACCACCAGGTGCGTACGCTCTGCCTGCTGCTGGTGGTGGCGGTCATGTTCGCGCTGCTGCACCAGGACGTGGGCGGCTATCTGCACAGCGGCCATGTCACGGCGCTGACACCGCTGCGCTTCCATGCCATTTCGGCCTGGTTGCCCTTGCTGTTCGCGGGCCTGGCACTGTGGCCCGAGCGCGGCCGCCGCCGCCGCGACCTGCTGCTGCGGGGTGTTGCCAGTGGCACCGCGCTGATGATCTTCCTGCTACTGGCCACGCAGCAACCCCGGGGCATGCACGATCTGCTGTCCAACCGCCACTGGAGCTGGATTCCGGCCGACTGGAACGCGCTGGCACAGCTGCCAGCGCTGCTGTTCCTGCTGGCAACCGCCGCGCTGGGCTGGCAGGCCTGGCGGCATCCGCGCCCGTTGCACACGGCGATGCTGCTGGCCCTGCTGTGCCTGTGGTGGATGCTGCCACGGGTGTTCCTGCAGCCGGTGCTACTGCCGGCACTGGCCAGCGCGGCCCTGCTGCTGATGCTGGGCGCGATGCTGCAGGAGTCCTTCCATATGGCCTTCCGCGATGAGCTGACCGGCCTGCCGGGGCGCCGCGCCTTCAATGAGACCCTGCAGCGGGCGCGCGGCACCTACAGCATCGCGATGGTGGACGTGGACCACTTCAAGTCGTTCAACGACACCCACGGCCACGACACCGGCGACGATGTGCTGCGCCTGGTGGCCTCGCGCCTGGGCCGGGTGGGCGATGGTGGCCGGGCGTTCCGCTATGGCGGCGAGGAGTTCGCGGTGGTGTTCCTGGATCGTCCCGCAGCGGCCTGCGTGGATGCAGTCGAGGCGCTGCGGCAGACCATCGAGGACACCCGCATGCAGCTGCGCGACCGGAGCACGCGCAGCCGCGACGATGAAACAGGGCGCCGGCAGCGCGGACGCGGCGGAAGCGGGCAGACGGTGCAGGTGACGGTGAGCATCGGGCTGGCAGACAGCCGCGTGGATGAGCGGCCAGCGGCAGTGATCAAGGCCGCCGACCAGGCGCTGTACGCAGCCAAGGACGGTGGTCGCAACCAGGTCCGCGCGCATGCCGGCCAGCGCGTGCTGGCGGCACGCGGCGGCTGAGGCTCACACCGCGTCGAGGTAGTACCAGCGGCCGTCGACGCGCAGGAAGCGGCTGTGCTCGGCCATCTTCACCGCGCTGCCGCCGCCCACGCGGTAGCGGGCGGTGAAGCGCACTTCGGCGCTGTCGGCGCCGGTGACGGTGTGCTCGTGCACGGTCAGGCCCAGCCAATGCGTACGCTGGCCGGGCGCATCATCCAACGACAACTCGGCCGGACGGGTATCCGGATGCCAGCTCTGGCGCAGATAGTCCGCCAGCCCCCGCACATAGGCGCTGTAACGTGATCGCATCAGGCGCTCGGCATCGGGGGCGGCCTCACCGGCATGGAAACGGCCACAGCAGGCGGCGTACTCGGCGGGAAGGCCGCAGGGGCAGGGATCGGTGGGTTTTCGGCTCATGCGGACATTGTCGCCGGGTTGTGCGGATGGATCCACGCGGGGCACCGGTCAACCAGTGCAGGACAGGCGTATGCTGTCGCGCCCCCATATCGATTGATCGCCGTGCTGGAACTGGTTCCCCCTGAGTTGTGGTGGCTGGTGGTCATCGCCTTCACCGCCGGGCTGGTCGATGCCGCCGTCGGTGGTGGTGGGCTGGTGCAGCTGCCTGGCCTGTTCACGGTGCTGCCGCAGCAGACGCCGGCGATGCTGTTTGGTACCAACAAGTTCAGTTCGATGTTCGGTACCGGTGCGGCTGCCTGGCGCTATGCGCGCAACGTGCGCTTCCCGTGGAAGCCGGTGTTGTTCGCGGCCGGCACGGCCTTCATCTTCTCCTTCGCCGGCGCCACCGCGGTAAGCCTGCTGCCCAAGGACGCGGTGCGCCCACTGGTGCTGGTGCTGCTGGTCGCGATGCTGGCCTACACACTGTGGAAGAAGGACTTCGGCGCGCTGCACCGTCCGCAGGAGATCGGTCGCCGCGAACTGGTGATCGCGCTGGCGATCGGTGCGGCGATCGGCTTCTACGACGGCTTCTTCGGGCCGGGCACCGGCAGCTTCCTGATCTTCCTGTTCGTGCGCTTCTTCGGGCTGGATTTCCTGCGCGCCTCGGCGGCATCAAAGGTGGTGAACCTGGCGACGAATGTGGCGGCGATCTCGTTCTTCGTGCCGACCGGCAACATCCTGTGGCTGTTCGCGCTGCCGATGGCGGCGGCCAACATCATCGGCTCGGTGGTGGGCACGCGCCTGGCGCTGAAGGGCGGCACGCCGTTCATCCGCAAGCTGTTCGTGGGGCTGGTGGTGGTGCTGATCGCGCGGATGGCGTGGGATACGTTCCGCGCTGCGTGAACGCGGTTGCCGGCCAGCGGCCGGCACTACCGGGTCATGAACCCCGCCCATGGGTAGTGCCGGCCGCTGGCCGGCATCCCCATCCGATCAGGTCATGAACCCCGCCCATGGGCAGTGCCGGCCGCTGGCCGGCATCCCCATCCGATCGGGTCATGAACCCCGCCCATGGGCACTGCCGGCCGCTGGCCGGCATCCCCATCCGATCGGGTCATGAACCCCGGCCAAGTAGTGCCGGCCGCTGGCCGGCATTCCCCTTCAATCGGCCAGGTCAGGCGTCGGCTTCTTCCGGTTCGTTGGCCTGCTGGCGGCTGCGCTCGGGCAGCTTCAGGCGCTTGCCTTCCTCGTCATACTCGATCAGCAGCACGCCGGAGTCGTGGCGGCCGCTGATTTCGACGAAGCAGGCGCCGCCGATGAACGGTTCCAGTGTCATCACCGACTTCAGCGGGGTGGCAACCACCATCTGGAAGCCAAAGTTGTCGAAGATGTTCATCGCCAGCGCGGTGAACTCGTTGTCGGCCTTGTCGAAGGCTTCGTCGAGCACCACTGCGGCGTAGCTGGGCAGCTGGCTGTCGGCACCGCCGAGCTGGTAGCGCAGTGCCGCGGCCAGGCAGGTGGTAGCCAGTTTCTGGCGCTGGCCACCGGACTTGCCGGCGCCGCTGCGGTAGATCTCGACCTGCTGGCGCGTTTCCGCATCCAGCTCGACGCCGATGAACTCCACGTGCATGCGCACGTCCAGCACCAGCTCCCGCCAACGCTTGTCCTCGCCTTCCTGCGAGCCCAGGCGGTTGACCAGCTGGCGCAGCACGGTGAACTGCGATTCGGCCAGCTCGCGCTGCTCGGTCTGCTGCTGCGACAGCACTTCGCGCAGCTGCAGCTGGAACTCGCCCACTTCCGGCAGACGACGGTCGCTCAGTTCGATGGTCAGCAACGTACCGCGGTTGAACGGCACCTGTTCCAGGCTGGCGTTCACTTCGTCCAGGCGCTGGCCGATCGACTTGCGGGCCTCGGCGCTGTGGCGCTGCAGGGCCAGCAGGTTGTTCTTGCTCTGGTTCTGCAGCAGATCGAAGAAGCGCTCTTCGTGCTGCGGCAGGCCATCGCGCTCCAGTCGTTCGAGGCGTGCGAGGAAGTCCTCGGCCGAGGCCACCGACACGGTGAAGTCGCCCGATTCCTCCGGCCACTGCTGGATGAAGCGACGGAAGCAGCCGATCAGCTGGTTCTCGATGCGGTTGAGGTCCTGTTGCGAGGACGACAGCTGCTCGTTCAGCGCGTTGCTGACCTGGCGCATGTGCGCTTCCAGCGTTTCCAGGCTGAGCGGACCCTGCTCCTGCAGGCGCTCGGCAAGGCCGGCTTCCTGCTCCTGGGCCAGGCTCGGCAGCACCAGCGCACGGCTCTGCTGGCGCGCGCGGTCCAGGCGATCGCGTTCCTTGACCAGCTGCCCGCGCTCGACGCGGACGTCTTCATAGGTGCGGCGGGCCTGCTCGATGTCGGCGCGCACGGCGTCGATCTGCTTGGCCAGCTTGGCGAGGTCGGCATTGCCTTCGCGCAGGTCGCGCAGCGTGGCCTCGATGTCGCTCAGGCGCTGCTGCGGGGCGGCGATGTCGATCTCGTTCCAGCTGATGCTGACCAGCTCGTGGCAGGCCAGGCGGCGTTCGTTGTCGCGGTCACGCTGTCCACGCAGGCGCGCGATGTCGGTCTCGCAGCTGGCGATGCGCTTGGCCAGTTCCTGAGCTTCGCGCTCGAAGGCGCCCACCTTGTCGTGGTTGTTGAAACCAAGGATCCAGCGACGGCGGTCGCCCACCGCACTGCGGTCATCCTTCTCGAAACGGTCGCCCGGATGCTTGACCTGACCTTCGCGGGTGATGCCGCGGTCGACGTTGCGCAGCTGCTTGGCATCCACGCACTCGTAGTCGAATCGCTTGCCGAGCTCGCGGCGCAGCCAGCTTTCGAACACGTGTTCGCGCAGTTCCAGCTTGTGCAGCAGCGACTTCGCCGACGGCTCACGGGCGAACGCATCATCGTTGCGGCGCACGCGGTAGTAGGTGAAGCGCATGCCCAGGTGGGTACGGTTCACCCACTCGGCGACGTCGTTGTAATGCTTGTCGTCGACCAGCAGCGACAGCGCGAAGCCACCCAGCACGCGCTCGATGGCACCCTGCCAGCCCTGCTCTTCCGAGCGGACCTGGATCAGTTCACCGACGAACGGCAGCGCCGCTTCAGCGATGCCGGTTTCCTCGGCCAGGCGCGCGCGCAGCTTCTGCATCGGCGCCGGGATGTTGGAGGGCGTGCGCTGCATCGCTTCGAGTTCCGCACGGACTTCGCCGAAGCGGCGCTCGTCATCGCGCTTGCCACCCAGGCGATCGCTGATCGCATCGTCCAGCGCCGAAGAGGCGCGCTGGCGGTCCTGCAGCTCGTTCTGTGCGCGCTCGACCAGTTCGGCGAAGCCGTGTGCGTCGTCCGGCAGTTCGGCCCCCAGCTGCTGCGCGGCCAGGCTTGCCTGCTCGCGCTTGGCCTGGCGGCGGTCGCGCTCGGCTTCGGCGCGGCCCTGTTCGCGTTCCAGTTCTTCGATGCGCTCACCGCCCTGCTGGCGGCGCTGCAGTTCCAGTTCGGCCAGGCGCTCGGTGTGATTGTCCAGTGCGGCACGGCGCTGGGCTTCTTCGCCAAGCAGGCCGCGGTCACGCACGTCCATCTCGCGCAGGCGCGCTTCGATCAGCGCCTGGCGGCGGCTTTCACGGAAGCTGTCGACGCCGAGCTTGAGGGCTTCGTCGTCGCCGCGCCGGCGGTGCATTTCCTTCAGGTCGTTGTAGTAGGCGCGTGCCGGCAGCAGGGTCTCCACCTGGCGACGGGCGGTGACCACCGCCTGGTGCGCGCCATCGAGCTCGGCGAAGTCGCTGACCAGGCGCTCGGCGGCGTCGAAGGTCTTCGGCGTGTCGAGCATGAAGTCGCGCAGGAAGACGTTGAGATCGCCCAGGTTCTTCGCCGACTGCGTCTTGTGCAGCAGGCGCAGCGCCATCTCGTTGTCGATGCCGAGCAGGTCGCGGAAGCGCTCGGCGTAGCCGGAGAAGGTGTCGAAGTGGTGCAGGTCGGACAGCTTCTGCTTGAGCTTGCGCAGGTCCAGGTCGAACCCACCAAGATCCTTGGCGATGTCGAACGGGCGCTCGGCAATCATGTAGTGCTTGCGCACGTCACCGGCCGAGGTGCCGTTGCCGGAGATCCACAGCAGGCGCACCAGGCTGACCACGCGGCCGTCGCCGGCGCGGTATTCCAGCACCAGTGCGGTCCAAGTGGCGCCCTTGCGCAGGTACTGGGTGGCGATTTCGCCGGTGCCGCTGTCCTGCTGGTCAGCCCACGCGCCACGCACGTAGGACACCAGGTTGCGGTCGCGGCCGCTGCGCTCGGCTTCACGCGCGGCAGCGTTGAAGTCGACGATGGCCGGCGGCGTCAGCAGCGCGGACATGGCATCGAGCAGTGTCGACTTGCCCGAGCCGGAACGTCCGACGAACAGGAAGCCGCGCTCGGCGATCGGCACTTCGGTCAGGCCGTTGAAGGTGCCCCAGTTGTGTACCTGCAGGCGGCGCATGCGGAACTGCTGCAGGCGCGGGTCCGGCAGGCCTTCGTTGAACAGGGCGGGAGTGTGCTTGGAGATAGCCATGCGATGGTCGGGTCTCTCAGGCCTCGGCGGCCGGGGTTTCGCGCAGCTGGCGGTAGACCGCCGAGAGCTGGGACACGTCTTCGGCGGAGAACAGCAGCTTCAGCGCCGGCGAGACTTCGTGGCGGTCTTCCTGGCCGCTGAGGCGGGTCAGGATGTGGTTGTCCTTCATCTTCTGCACCGCCGAGGCGACGCGGCGGTTGAAGCCGGCGCGGTCGGTGGACAGGTTCTTTTCGTAGATGGCCAGTGCTTCGGCCATTTCGGCATCGGCGACCACCGCGCGGTTGCCGCGCGCATCGGCTTCGGCCAGCTGCTGGCGCAGGTACAGCAACAGCACCGAGTCGATGAAGGTCAGCGGCGAGGTGCGCAGCAGCACCGGCGCGTCGACGTCTTCGGTATCGGCCTGGCGGGTGAACGCCACGCCGCTGTCACGGTCGAGCACCAGTTCCAGGAACAGGTCCGCCAGCGACGAGCGGATGGCCGCTTCGCTGCGGATCAGTGCCGGCCACAGCTTGGCGTGGCGCAGCTGGTCGATGCTGGGGCCGATCAGCAGCTGGCACAGCGCGCGGCGCGCATCCAGCGGCAGGCGCCCGGTGTCGCCGAGGTAATAGACGTCGTTGCCACGGCGGGGCTGCGCCACGGCCGCCACCGGTTCGGCCTCGTAGGCGTCTTCCGCCACGTCGGCCTGCGCTGCGTCGATGGGATCTTCATGCCAGCTCATGGCGTCTCTCCTGGGTGAACCAAACCAGCGGGATGCGGGCGCGACGGACCTGGCCGTCGCCACCACGCCATTGCGCAAGCTCCTGCTCGCCGGCGACCACGTTGCCGAAGCGCGTGCCCAGCGACAGATAGCCGATGACGCTGCCAAGACCCTGCGGCGCCTCGCGCTGCGACAGGGCCTGGGCGATGCTGAGCCGCGGCTGTGCATCGAGCAGGTCGTGCAGGTCGCGGCGCAGGGTGCGGAAGTCGATTTCGGACGAAGCGACCAGGTCGCCGACGCTCTCCAGGCTGATCGCGGCCGCGTCGTTGTACTCGACATTGCCGTCGACCTGGGCGCTGCGCGGATCATGCAGCTTCCACTGCGACCACGAGCGCAGGCGGCTGGTGGTCAGCTGCAGGTCGCGGCCGATGCCGCGCTGTGCGGGGAATTCGTCGCGCAGGGCCAGCGCTTCGGACTGCGCCTGCTTCAACAACTGGTTGAGGCGGCGCTGTTCCAGGTAGCCACGGCTCTGCACGAAGCCGCGCAGGCTGCGCGCGAAGTTCTGCAGCACGTCGTGCACCTGGCCACCGCGCTCGAGCATGGTGCTGGTGAAGCTGCGCAGGAAGTTGCGTTCGTTGCGGTCCAGGCGGCGGGCGAAGCCGCGCGCCAGCACCGCTTCCAGCGCGGCATCGAGCTGGGCACTCTGTTCGGCGTCGTTGAGCAGGCGCCAGAAGGCCTGGAAACTGCGCCCGGCGTCACTTTCGCCAATGACATCCACACCTTCGAACAGCTGCGACAGCACATCGCCGCGCTCGCCCTCGTCGTCGATGATGCGTTCGCGGAAATCGCGGTTGAGCTGCTCGAAGTCATCGCGCACGCGGCGGAAGTCCTCGGTCAGCTCGTCGGCCAGGCCGATGATCTGGCGGGTGCGTTCCAGCGCGCGCTTGCCGTCCAGCGCAACCACGCGGCCGGTGCCGACCCGGGCGATTTCGGCATCGATGCGGTCGCGCTCGTCGTGCAGCGCGGACAGGCGCGCATCGGGATCGGCTTCGGTCTGCGCAGCCAGCGCCGAGAGCTGCTCAATGACCAGCGCCAAGCGGCTTTCGGTGGCGGCCACGCGGGCCTGCTCGAGGCCGTCGGCGAAGCGGATCGCCTGCAGTGCCGCGGTCGCCAGCTCGTACTGCTCCTGGTCGGCGCCTTCGGGCAGACGGCGTTCCAGCCAGCCCTGGGCCAGCCAGTGCGCGATGTAGGCCTGCGCGGTGCGCGGCAGCTCGCGCGAGAGTTCATCGGCGGCCAGCTGGTCCAGCGCGCGCTGCAGTCGCTCGTTCAGTACCGAGGACGGCAACGTGCGCTCGCCGTCCATCAGCAGGCCCTGCAGCAGGCCGATGATTTCCGGAGCGTGGTCGGCGGCAAGCAGCTTCCACTGGGGCTGTTCGCGCAGGTGGCGGTAACGGGCAATGCGTTCGCGATGCTTCATGCAGCGAAAGAAGTCTGTAGGGCTGACAGGGACAAACCGCCATGCACAGCTGCCGCGTGGACAGCCGTGGGCATGCCGGCCCGCAGGAGCCGGCGTGGTGCGGGCAAGCGGCTCAGCGCTTGCCGCCCACTTCGATGAAGCGCAGGAACTCGGCGCGGGTACGCGCGTCGTCGCGGAAGCTGCCCAGCATCTTGGAGGTGACCATGCTGACGCCGCGCTTGTGGATGCCGCGGGTGGTCATGCACTCGTGGGCGCCTTCGACGACCACGCCGACGCCGATCGGCTGCAGCACATCCTGGATGCACTGGGCGATCTGCGCGGTCATCTTCTCCTGCACCTGGAAACGGCGGGCGTAGGCTTCGACGACACGGGCCAGCTTGCTGATGCCCACCACCTTGCCGGCCGGCAGGTAGCCGACGTGCACGCGGCCGATGATCGGGGCCATGTGGTGCTCGCAGTGGCTTTCGTACTCGATGTCGCGCAGGACGATCAGCTCGTCGTAGCCGGCCACTTCCTCGAAGGTCCGCTCCATGTAGGCGCGCGGGTCGTCGCGGTAACCGCTGAACCAGTCGCCATAGGCTTCGGCGACACGGCGGGGGGTATCCAGCAGGCCTTCACGGGACGGGTCCTCACCGGCCCAGCGCAGCAGGGTGCGCACGGCATCCTCGGCCTGGTCCTGGGTCACGTCGCCCTGCGGGGCGGCCTTTTCGTTGTTCTTGCTCATTGCGTACAGCGTCCCGAACGGGGGGCGAGCATCGTACCCGACCGGGGGGTGGGTCGTCCTGTTGGTCGGGTTCATCGGGGGTCTGGCGGCGCCTGCCTGTTACGGGTCTGGATGGGGAAGGGCGGCAGGGCAGGACACGCCGTAAACCCATCCATGGGGGCTCGGTCGGCGCATCCATGCGCCTCACGGTCCTGCCCTGCCGCCCTTCCCCATCCCTGACAGTTTCCCGCGGGCGCGGCCGGACCGCCCGAAAGCGGGGTCAAAAGCGGGGGTTCATGGCTTCGGAAGCGGCGCGCCGCTGCTGTGGTGTTTTGTGCTTTGGTGGGTGCGGACCGTTGGTCCGCACTGCTTCTGCTCTTGCTTCCAAGAGCCAACCCACCGCGCTCGCGGGGGGATGGGAAGGCAGCGGGGGCCGGGCGGGGCAGGACCGTCCGCGGCATGGATGCTGCGGCCGAGCCCCCAAGGGTGAGGGCGCTTGCTTGCGAGGCATGCCTCGCAAGCGCCCGAACGCACAGCCGCCAGCGGCTGGGCCGGACCCCGGAGCGGGGTTCACGGCGTGTCCTGCACCGCCCGGCGCCCGCTGCCCCACCCGACACCAGGCAGGCGCAACGCTTTCCTCACTACACCCACCCATTCAGAAAAACCTATTGATAGGAATGAAATTAGTAGTATCCTATCTATCTCTTATGGACCGACCCCTCGACGAGCGCACCGTGCTGCAGATGCAGCTCAGCTCCGGCCTGCTGTACGCAGGGCGGCAGTGGCAGCGCCTGGCCGACAGCCGGCTCGGCAGCTACGGCATCTCCACCGCCTGCACCATGCCGCTGCTGATGATCGGCCGCTCCGGCGGTGGCATCCGTCAGGTGGCGCTGGCGCAGCAGCTGGGCATGGAAGGACCCTCCCTGGTGCGCCTGCTGGACAAGTTGTGCGCCAGCGACCTGGTCCGCCGCGAGAGCGACGCCAGCGACCGCCGCGCCAACCTGCTGTGGCTGACCGACGCAGGCCATGCGCTGGTCAGCGAGCTGGAAGACCAGTTGATCGGCCTGCGCCAGGACGTGTTCGGCGAGCTTTCCATGGATGAACTGCACGCCGTGCTGAAGGCATGGCGCCTGCTGGCCGAGGCCGCCGACCGCATCACGTAAGACCGCTGCCCCTGAACACCGCCGCTGCCGTGCACACGCCAGCGGCTTTTGCCCGTTGCCGTTGTTTCGCTGTTCCTCCCCTCCCCCCCACCTCGCCCCCGCCCCTACCGATGCCCGGTGAATTCAGTCTCCACGGAGTGTTCGTCCCGACCCTGCTCGGGTTGATGTTGTTGGCCTACCTGGTCAACAGCGGCCTGCATGCGCTGCTGCAGCGTGCCGGTGCCTATCGCCATATATGGCACCCGCCACTGTTCAACCTGGCGCTGTACGGGATCGTGCTTGGCCTGCTGTTCCACCTCCTGCGTTGGATGCAATCGTGAACAAGATCGTGAAGAAGACCCTGCCGGTGCTGCTCACCAGCGCAGCCGTGATCGTCGCCCTGCTGGTGCTGCGCCAGCTGTGGGTCTATTACATGGATGAGCCGTGGACCCGCGATGCCCATGTCGGCGCCGACGTGGTGCAGGTGGCGCCGGACGTGTCCGGGCTGGTGGAAACGGTGCAGGTGGCCGACAACCAGGCGGTGAAGAAGGGTGACCTGCTGTTCGTGGTCGATCGCGCCCGCTACCGCATCGCGCTGGAGCAGGCCCGCGCCAACCTGGCCGAGCGCCAGGCATCGGTGGCGCAGCTGCGCCGCGAGATCGGCCGTGACCGCAGCCTGCAGGACCTGGTCGCCGCCGAGGACGCCGAAGTGCGCCGCGCCAAGCTGCAGGCCGCACAGGCTGCGCTGGCCACCGCACAGGCGGCGGTCGACCTGGCCGATCTCAACCTGGGCCGCACCGAGGTGCGCGCGCCGGCCGATGGCCGGGTCAACGACCGCACCCTGCGCGTGGGCGACTACGTGGTGGCCGGCAAGCCGGTGCTGGCGCTGCTGGATACCGGCTCGTTCCGCATCGATGGCTACTTCGAGGAAACCCGCCTGCGCGGCGTAGCTCCGGGGCAGAGCGTGGACATCCGCCTGATGGGCGAGTCGGCCCCGCTGCGTGGCCACGTGGAAAGCATCGCCGCCGGCATCGAGGACCGCTACCGCAGCAACGGCAGCACCCTGCTGCCGAACGTGACCCCGGCCTTCGACTGGGTGCGGCTGGCACAGCGCATTCCGGTGCGCATCGCCATCGACGACGTACCCAAGGGCGTGGAACTGATCGCCGGCCGCACCGCCACGGTGACCGTGGACACCGGCCGCCATCCGCACAACGACAAGGCCGGCACTGCGCCGACACAGGCGGGCCTGTGAACGCCGCCCTGCCCCGTCTCGGTCTGATCGTTGCGCTGGCCAGCCTGGCGGCCTGCAGGACCGTCGGCCCGGATTACGCCCTGCCGGAAGGCTCGGCGTTCAAGCGCCCGGAGGCCAATGCGGCCTTCATCGATACGCAGAACCCGCAGATTGCCGCCAACCAGGCGCTGCCCGACCGCTGGTGGTCGCTGTACAACGACCCGGTGCTGGACGGCCTGATCACCCAGGCGCTGCGTGACAACGTGGAACTGAAGGCCGCCGATGCACACCTGCGTCGTGCGGCGGCGGTGTACGAACAGGCGCTGGACGCCGGTGGCTTCGAGTACGAGGCCGAGGCCGGCGTCAGCCGCGCGCAGCTGTCGGCCGAATCGTTCCTGCAGGAGCACGAGCTGCCGGTGATCAACCTGGCCGATGGCAAGTTCGCGGTCAGCTACCAGTTCGACCTGTTCGGCAAGCTCAAGCGCGGCGCCGAGGCAGCGCGTGCCGACGAGCAGTCGGTTGCTGCGGCGCGCGACCTGGCCCAGGTCAGCGTGGTCGCGCAGGTCGCCGACAGCTACCTGGAAATCTGCCACGCCAACCACGAACTGCACGTGGCCGAGCATTCGCTGCAGCTGCAGCAGCGCAGCCGTACGGTCACCGAGCGCCTGATCGCGGCCGGCCGCGGCACGCCGCCGGAACTGGCCCGCGCCAATGCGCAGGTGGCACTGCTGGAGGCGGCACTGCCGCCGCTACGCGCGCAGCGTTCGGCGGCCGCCTATTCGCTGGCCGCGCTGCTTGGGAAAACCCCGGGCCAGCTGCCAGCCGGCGTGATCGACTGTGCGCACGCCCCCGGCCTGGCGCAGCCGCTGCCGGTCGGTGATGGCCGGGCGCTGCTGCAGCGCCGCCCGGACGTGCGCCAGGCCGAGCGCAAGCTGGCCTCGGCCACGGCGCGGATTGGGGTCGCCACCGCCGAGCTGTACCCGGACATCCGCCTGGGTGCCTCGGTGGGTGCCGCCGGCCTGCTGGAAGACTTCGGCACGCCGATGACCCAGCAGTGGTCGATCGGCCCGCTGATCTCGTGGACGCTGCCGTCCTCCGGCACGCACGCACGCATCCACGCCGCCGAGGCCGGTGCCGATGCCGCGCTGGCCGAGTTCGACCACACCGTGCTGCAGGCGCTGCGCGAGACCCAGACCGCGCTGGACCGCTATGCGCAGGACCTGCGCCGGCTGCAGTCGCTGCGCATCGCGCAGGAGCAGGCCGCACTGGCCGCCGAGCAGAACCGCCGGCTGTACCAGGGTGGCCGTACGCCGTACCTGTCCAGCCTGGATGCCGACCGCAGCCTGGCCACCAGCGACGCCACCCTGGCCGCCGCCGAAGCGCAGGTCTCGCGCGACCAGATCCATCTGTTCCTGGTGCTGGGTGGCGGCTGGCAGGCATCAGTTGCCCCGCCCGCGCCGTCCACCGCACAGGCCTCGGCGAAGTAAGCCATGAACGCGCTGACCGATCGCCAGGCCTGGCTGTTCTCGATCAAGACCTACCTGGCCGCGGTGGCCGCGCTGTACATCGCCATGGCCGGCAACCTGTCGCGCCCGTACTGGGCGATGGGCACGGTGTACATCGTCAGCCAGCCGCTGCTGGGCCCAACCCGCGCCAAGGGCGTGTACCGCATCGTTGGCACCCTGGTGGCCGGCCTGGCCACCCTGCTGGTGCTGCCGGCGCTGGTGGAAACGCCGCTGGTGCTGAGCGCGGCGATGTCGATCTGGCTGGCCGGCTGCCTGTTCATGGCCCTGCTCAACCGCGGCCCGCGCGGTTACGCGTTCCTGCTGGCCGGCTACACCACCGCCTTCATCGGCTTCCCGGCCGTGACCTCGCCGGAGACCATCTTCGACACCGTGGTGGCGCGCAGCGAGGAGATCATCCTCGGCACCGTGGTGGCAGTGCTGTTTGCTTCGCTGCTGTTCCCGGCCTCGGTACGCCCGATGCTGCGCGCCCGCATCGGCAACTGGATGGAGGACGCGGCGCAGTGGTGCCGGCAGATCCTCGAACGCGGCCGCGCGCACGCGCCGCGCAACCGGCTCGCCGCCGACCTGGTGCAGTTCGAGGCGCTGATCGAGTTCCTGCGCCGCGACGACCCGCGCCATGCCGGTTCGGCCGTGTCGATGGAGCGGCTGCGCGAGCGCATGCTGCTGCTGTTGCCGGTGCTGTCCTCGATTGCCGATCGCTTGAGCGCACTGCGCAGCGATGGCCAGGCCCTGCCGGAAGGCCTGCCGGCGCTGGTCGACGACATCCATGACTGGCTGGACGGGCCCACCAACGCCAGCGAGTACGCGCGCCTGCGCGCGCGCATCAGTGCGTTGAAGCCGCAGGTGGACCGCGACCTGCAGCACCTGCAGCTGGCCAGCCTGCTGCTGCGCCTGGAGGAACTGGTGGACCTGTGGCAGGACTGCCGCACCCTGCAGCACGCGATCGACCAGGGCACCGCGCCGCTGGACCGTGCGCACTACCGCATCCGCACCGAACGCGTGGCCGCCGACAAGCACGTCGACTACGGCATGGCGCTGTTCTCCGCGCTCAGTGCCGGCGCGGCGCTGATGAGCTACTGCGTGCTGTGGATCGCGCTGGGGTGGGAAGGCGGCGGCAACGGCGCGATGATGGCCGCGGTGACCGCCGCATTTTTCGCCGCGCAGGACGATCCGGCACCGAGCATGGTGTCGTTCCTGGTGTGGGCGATGGTCGCCTCGGTGGTGGCCGGCGTGTACCTGTTCGGCGTGTTCCCGGCCGTGCACGACTTCGGCCTGCTGGCGCTGGTGCTGGCGGTGGCGTTCCTGCCGCTGGGGCTGATGCTGCACCACCCCAAGAGCGCGCTGTTCGCGCTGCCGCTGACGGTGAACCTGGCCGCGCTGCTGAGCCTGCAGAACACCTACAGCGCCAACATCCAGACCTTCCTCAACTCGTCCATCGCGATGTTCATCGGCATTGGCTTTGCGGTGGTGATGACCCGCCTGTTCCGTTCGGTGGGCGCCGAGTGGACCGCGCGCCGGCTGGTGCGGCAGGGCTGGACCACGCTGGCCGAAGCCGCCGAAGGGCGTGGCCAGCAGGACCGCCAGCGCTTCGCCGCGCGCATGCTTGACCTGCTCGGCCTGCTCGCGCCGCGCCTGGCGGCGACGCCGGAAGGCAGCGACATCGCCTCGGTGGACATGCTCAATGAAGCACGCATCGGCCTGAACATCCTGCAGCTGCGCCGCGCCCGGCTGGAACTGCCCGAGCGCAGTCGCGAGGCGGTCGAGCACATTCTGGAAGAGGTCGCCGTGCACTACCGACGGCAGATCGCCGCGCGCAAGCCGATTGTGGCGGCCGACGCGTTGCGCGAGCGGCTGGATACTTCGCTGGCCCGGGTCGGTAGCGTGGCCGCCTGCAAGGCCCGCGATGAAGCCCTGATGGGCCTGATCGGCCTGCGCTTCGCGCTGTTCCCGGAGGCGAAGGCGCTGGCGCCGGGGTGGGCGATGAGTGCAGCCGGACAGCCGTAGCGCGATACCCTGTGTAGCCACAGACCTCGTTGCCGGGGTCGGATCCTTCGCCCCGGGCGAAGGCTCTGACCCCTGCTCTGCACAGGAAGCTCCAATGAGTTACGACATGATGGTGTTCGAGACCAGCGCCGCCCCACGTGAGGCGGCGGCCTTCATCGCCTGGTTCGAGAAGCAGACGCAGTGGAACGAGCGCCACGAGTACGACGACCCGGTGGTCAGCAGCCCGTCGCTGCAGGCGTGGTTCGCGGAGATGGCGCAGGACTTCCCGCCGATGAACGGCCCATTGAGCAACGACGATGACGACCGTGCTGAGGTGACCGAGTACAGCATCGGCCGCGAGGTGATCTACGGCGCGTTTGCCTATTCGGTGGCCGAGCGCGCGCACGGCCGCGTGCAGGACCTGGCCGAGAAGCACGGCGTGGGTTTCTTCGATGTGAGTGCCGATGAAGCGGCGATCGTGTTCCCGGATGGGCTGGTGTTGATCGCGGAATGACGGGGGCGGCAGGGCTGCGCCCTGCACCTGCCGAATCGACGGCAACGGCAACGTCCAAATGCGTGCTATCCGTGGGTTGGCGGGGTGGGTCCGGTTGCGGGGGACGCTGCAAGTACATCCTTGTAAGCTCGGTCGCCGCATCCATGCGGCTCACGCCCCCGCAACCGGACCCACCCCGCCTTCGACAGTTTTCCGGTGGCCGGTAGATCCACGCCATGCGTGGATGAGCGTGGAAATGATCGAAGTACGCTTCTGTAGAGTCGAGCCACGCTCGACTCCGTAGCCCATCAGCCGAGCATCGCTCGGCTCTACAGGAAGCGCATCGCGCCCGCGTCAAAACAACGTGCCCTGCACCGTAGGCTGTTCACTGCGCGTCGGTAATTCGATCACGTCTTCCGCACCCAGCCGCCAGGCCAGGCCACCCAATCGGCTGGCGTGGCGTTTCAATGCGGCCTGCAGCACCTCTGCGCTGCCCGCCACATGCAGCACTTGGCGGGCGCGGGTCAGGCCGGTGTAGACCAGCTCGCGCGACAGCACGCGGCTGTCCTGGCGTGGCAGCTGCAACCACACTTCATCGAACTCCGAGCCCTGTGCCTTGTGCACGGTCATCGCAAAGGCGCTTTCGTGCGCGGGCAGTGCGGCCGGGTGGAAGGCGCGCGGCTGGTCGACGCTGTCGCCGGGGAACCAGGCCACCATCGCGCCACTGCCATCGCGCAGGCAGATGCCGATATCGCCGTTGAACAGGCGGTGCCGGTAGCTGTTCTCGGTCACCAGCAGCAGGCGACCCTGGAAGTAGCCAGGGGTGTTGCCGGCCAGCAGCTGTTCGATGCGGCTGTTGAGCCCGCGCGCACCCTGCGGGCCTTCGCGCAGCGCGGTCAGCACGCGCAGGCGCCCGGCCTGCTGCAGGGCAAGCGCTGGATCGGCCGCGTCGGCCAGTGCACGCCAGTGGCCCAGCAGGTGCTCGCGCTGGCCGCGCAATGGATCGGCCTCGCCTTCGTGGAAATGCACGCCTGCCAGCGACCCACCGCGCAGCAGCTGCAATGCGGTGCTGCTGTCGCCTTCGCGCACGGCATGCGCCAGTGGTGCCAGGTCCAGCGCGTCGCTTTGCCGGTAACCACGTTGCAGCTGCACGCGGCGGCCGGCGAAGGCGCGCGGCGTGGCCTGCGGCTGCAACGTGGCCGGTGCCAACAGACCCTGCAGTGCCTGCGCATCATCGGCGCGGGTGCCGATGCCATCACCGCTGGCGCGCAGGATCGCGCTGAGCACATCACCGGCTTCGACCGAGGGCAACTGATCGGGGTCGCCAAGCAGGATCAGGCGGGTGCCGCTGGCGATCGCGTCGACCAGCTTGGCCATCATCGGCAGATCGATCATCGAGGCTTCGTCGACCACCACCACGTCCACCGGCAGCGGGTTGTCGGCGTGGTGGCGGAAGCGCGGCGAATCCGGGATCACGCCGAGCAGGCGATGCAGGGTGGTGCCGGTACTGGGCAATGCCGCGCACAGCGCCGGGTCCACGCCGTTCTCCTGCAGGCGCTGCACGGCCAGACGCAGGCTCTCGGCCATGCGCTCGGCGGCGCGTCCGGTAGGCGCGGCCAGCGCCACTTCGGGCAGCGGCTGGCCGGCGTGCCGGGCCTGCGCCGCCAGCAGCAGCAACAGGCGCGCGATGGTGGTGGTCTTGCCGGTGCCGGGGCCGCCAGTCACCAGCGCCAGCGGATGGCGCAGGGTCACGCCGGCGGCGCGGGCCTGGTGATCTTCGCTGTCCAAAGCCTGTGGGAACAGGCACGCGAACAGCGGTGCCAACGCCGCCATGTCCGGTGCCGGCAGCGGATGCCGGCCGATGCGCTGCAGCCCGGCGGCCAACTGCCGTTCGTACTCGCGGTAGCGGCGCAGGTAGAGCAGGCCGTTCTCCAGCACCAGCGGCGCATCCTCGGCGATGGCGTCGGCCTGCTCGGGTATAGCCACCCAAGGCGATGCGCGCAGTTGTGCCAGCCAGTCCTGCGCGGCGGGCCACTCGGGCACCCCTTCCAGCAGGCGCTGCGGCTGCGCCGGATCGAAGCCGGCGTGGCCCTGCGCCACCGCCAGCGAGGCCAGCGCCGCCGCCAGCGCCACGCTCTCTGGCGTGTCGCCGCGCAGCCGCATCAGGCTGGTCGCCAACGCGTGGTCGAGGGTGCGCAGCAGGCCCTTCTGGTGTAGTTCCTTCAGCAGGCTCATGCGCTGGCCCCACGGGCACGTGCGGCCAGTTCGGCCTGGGCCTGTTCGCCACCGGCGAACAACGCATCCAGTGCATCCACCAGCGCCAGCGGGAAACGGTCCACATGCACACCGTTGCCGGTGCCATCGAGGCCACGGCAGAACAGGTAGCGGATGCCGCCCATGTCACGCTCGTAGTCGTAGGCCGCGCCCAGGCGGAAGCGCAGCCAGCGATGCAGGGCCACGGTATAGATCAGCGCCTGCAGGTCGTACTCGCTGTGGCGCATGGCGATGGCCAGCAGGTCCTGGCTGTAGCCGGGCAGACGATTGGATTTGTAGTCGAGCACGTACCAGCGCCCGTCGCGCACGTAGGTCAGGTCGATCATGCCGGTCATCAGCCCTTCCAGGCGGCGGCGCTGGCCGAAGCCTCGACGACCACTGGAAACACCGTGGGCATGCAGCACCTGCAGCAGCGCCGGCACCGTGGTCGGCTCGATGGCGAAATGGAAGTCGATTTCCGCGCGCCGCTCGCCTTCGCCCAGGCTGTAAAGGGCGCCGCCTTCGGGCAGCGGCACGGTGAGCGTGTGGCCGACCAGCGGCACCAGCACGGCCACGCCATCGTCCAGGTCGACGTCGGCATAGCCTTCGTCGTGCAGCGCCTTGCGCAGTACATCGGCCTGCCCCTCGGGCGCTTCCCGGCCCGGCTGCCAATCACCCCAGGCAACGAAGTCGACGTTCTCCATCGCCTCGTGCAGCACATTGCCGAAGCGGCTGCCCATGAAGCGCGGGTCGATCGGCGCGCTGTCTTCGACGGCCGCGGCGGGTTCGGGCAGCGCCGGTTCCAGCGGCAGCTCCGGGCCGGCCGGTTCGTCGGCGGCCGGTGCCGGCAGCTCGGTGGCGGCGGCTTCAATATCACTGCCAGCGCCCGCATCGGCATGCGCCAGCTGGGTGAAGCTGTAGACCCACCAGTCATGCGGCACGCGCCGGGTCAGTGCACGTACCGCCGGCAGGTCACCTTCCACTTCGGCCGCCAGCTGCGGCAGCGCGGCCGGTGCCTCGCTGTCATCAATATGCACATCGGCATGCGCGCGCAGCGCCTGCAGGTCACCCAGCAGTGGCGCCAGACGCGTCCTGCCGAGCCCGGCCAGATCACCCACGGCGATCCACAGCGCATGCTCGGCGCGGGTCAGTCCCACATAGAGCAGGCGCGCATCCTCGGCCCGCTGCTCGCGCTCACGCTGCGCGTTGGCCGCTTCCCAGGCCTCGTCCTTGTCCAGCTTCCAGTGCAGCTGGCGCTGGCCGCCAAAGTGCACGGTGCAGTGCGAGGCGGTGTTCGGCGCGCCGCCGTCGATGCCGACGAAGGGCAGGAACACCAGCGGATACTCCAGGCCCTTGCTCTTGTGCAGGGTGATGATCTGCACGCGGCGCGCATCCGACTCCAGGCGCAGGAGCTGCTGCTCGTCATCCTGGTCGGCACTGGCCATCTGCCCCTGCAGCCAGTCCAGCAGGCCATGCATGCCCAGCGCCTGCGCCGAGGCCTCCTGCAGCAGTTCACCCAGCTGCAGGTAATTGGTCAGGCGGCGCTCGCCATCGATCAGCGCCAGCAGGCGTTCACCCTGTGCGGCACAGACATCGGCAATCACTGCGAACGGTCCGCCGCGCTGCCAGCGCTCGCGCCAATGCAGCAGCTGTGCCTGGAACCCGCGTTGCAGGTCACCTTCGCGTTCCATTGCCGCGATCGCGCTGGCCCGCTGGCCAAGCAGCACGGTGGCCAGCGCTGCACGCAGGCGGCCTTCGTCGGCCGGTTGCAGCAGTGCCAGCAGCAGCGCACGAAGGTCGCGGGCTTCAGCAGTGGCGAACAGGCTCTGCTTGCCGGCCGCCACCGCGGGAATGCCGACCGCGGCCAGCGCACGCTGTACCAGGGTGGCCTCGCGATGCGAGCGCACCAGCACCGCGATATCACCGGGCTGCACCGGTCGCCCACGCAACACGGCATTGCCCGCGCGCGCATCGACCAGGATCTGGTGAATCGCGGCGACGCAGGCCTGGGTCGCCGCATCGCGCGAGGCATCGGCGCTCATCGCCTTGTCACCGCCACTGCGCAGCACGCGCAGGGTGAGTGCCTTGGCGGCCTGGCCGTCGCGCAGGTAGTCCGCATCGCTGCGCACGCCACCGGGCCGCACCGGCTCGAACCGGATGTCGCGTTCGAGGAAGGCGTCTTCGCCACCGTTGTCGTACAGCGCCTGCAACGCGCGCAACACAGACGGTCGCGAGCGGAAGTTCTGGTCCAGCACCGGCGCCTGCTGCGCCACCTGCTTGGCCTTCAGGTAGGTGTGGATGTCGCCACCGCGGAAACCGTAGATCGCCTGCTTGGGGTCGCCGATCAGGAACAGCGCCGGCGCCAGGCCGAGTTCGCGCACTTCCGGCGAATCGCCGAACACGGTGTGGAAGATGCCCCACTGGCGATCGTCGGTGTCCTGGAACTCATCGACCAGCGCGATGCGGTACTGCGCACGCAGTTGCCTGACCAGCGTCAGCCGCTGCGGGCCTTCCAGTGCGAGCGCTACGCCATCAATCAGATCGTCGTAGGTCTGTACCCGGCGCGTACGCTTCAGCGCCTGCAGGCGCTGCGTGGCTTCGGCGCGAAGCGTGTGCAGGAAATCCAGCGCGGTGCCACGCAGCCAGGCATCGCGTTCGGCCAGCAGCGCGACATAGCGCGCCAACGGCGCCTGCAATGGCGACGACGGCGTGCGATAAGGGAATTTCTTGTTGGTCTTGTCGGCCAGCACCTCCGGCAGCAGTGCCGGCAGGCGATCGCTGGCCAGCAGCTCGCGCGGGTCGGCGCGCTCGGCCCAGGCCAGCAGCTGCCGGCCCAGCGGGTGCAGCCAGCCCAGCTTGTACGACACGCCGTTGAGCCACTTGTTGTCGACGGCATCGCAGAGGTCGATGAAGAACTGCTCGCCATGCTCGCGCACGCTTGCGGACAGGGCTTCCGCCGCGCTCTGCAATGCCGGGCGTGGATCGGCCAGGGCCGTCGGCCGTGGCAGCGGATGCAGCGGCGGCGTGCCCAGCAGCGCGCGCAGATCGGCGGCCAGCGCGCCGGGGCTCGACCACAGCCAGGTCAGCGGCTCCAGCGTGACCGGGTCGTTGGCATGCACGCGCCACAGGTCGGCCGCGAGCTCCTCCAGCAACTCACGGTCGCTGGCCAGCAGCTCCGGCGGATCGAAGGTGTGGCCGCTCTCCAGCGCATGCTCGCGCAGCACCCGGGTGCAGAAGCCATGAATGGTGAAGATGGACGCCAGGTCGATCTCGTCTGCGGCCACCTGCAGGCGGCGTTTCAGTGCGGCGGCGCTCTCGGTGCCGCCCTGCAGATGGCGCTGCAGCACGTCGCGCGTCAATCGTACCTCCGGTGCTTCACCGTCGGCCGCTTCCAGGTCGACCAGGCGCGCGGCCAGCGCCAGGCGCTCGCGGATGCGCTTGCGCAGTTCCTGGGTGGCGGCATCGGTGAAGGTCACCGCCAGGATCTGGCCGATGCGCAGGCCCTGCTCCACCACCAGGCGGGTGAACAACGTGGCCAGGGTGAAGGTCTTGCCGGTGCCGGCGCTGGCTTCGATCAGCCGGATGCCCTCCAGCGACAGCGCCAGATAGGGATCGCGGCTGAGGGATGCGAGGCCGTCTTCGGCGATGGCGGTGTTCATGCGTCGCCCTCCTGGCGTGCTTCGGTGCCGAGAGCGCGGCCTTCGCGCACCGCGCTGAAGACCAGCTGGCTGTTGCGCAGCAGGTCAGCGTAGCTGGCCTCGGTAGCGAACGGGTCGGCACCCCGCAGCAGCAGCTGCCAGGCGTCGCTGCTGGATTCACCCCAGCTGCGGTCGCTGCCGTGCCACTGCTTCCAGCCTTCGCTGCGCTGCTTTTCTGCTGGCGCGTTGTACAGCACCCAACCGGTGTACGGGGCAAAGCGCAGCGGCTCGCGCAGGCCACGCTGGCGCAGCTGCAGCAGCGCACGCAGCGCCGCACGTGCAGCGGGAACGCTCAGTGCCGGCAGTACATGCGGGCCGGGACCGGCGTCGCCGCCATCATGGAACTGCACAAGCGGCAGCGCGTCGCCCGCCGCGTTCGCCAGCAGCCAGTCCAGGCCGTGGCGGATCACTGCATTGCCATTGAGCGTGCCGGCACGCAAGCGCACCAGCCCTTCGGGATGCCGATCGGCCACGCGGCCATGCAGGCGCACGCCATCGATGTCCACTTCGTAGCGACGGCTTTCCAGTGGTTCGCCCTGCATCCAGCCCAGCAGCGCACTGGCATACGGGCGTGTCTTCAACTGCTCCACCTCGAACTGACGCTCGCCCAATGGACCCGACGGCAGCAGGCCACGCGCGCGCAGCCGCGGGTACAACGGCTCGGTATCGCCGCTGAGCGTGGCGCGCACTACCGCCGCCTGCACGCTGCGCTTTTCCGGCCCGCGCGAGGACAGCACCAGCGGTTCCAGGTCATCCACCTCCTCGACCTCGTCGGCCAGGCGCAGGCCCAGCGACTGAGCGAGGAACTGTCCGGCCGGGTCGCACAGGAAGCGGCGCAGGGTATCGAGCGCGACCTCCTCCTCCACCGCGTCGTCGAGCGGCGGCGGCAACGGTGCATCGAACCACGGCTGCAGGCCGCCGCGCTGGCCGGTGAGGCGACCGGCGGCTGGGTGCCACTGGCGGCGATAGCTGAAGCGACGCGGATCGCCATCACCGAACGCCGCCGGTGAGAACGGCTGCAGGGCGTGGCGCACGGTGAAGTCGCGGACCGCCGCAGGCGGATCGAGGTGATACGCGGCGGCGGCATCGATCAGTTCGCTGACCAGCACCGACGGCTCGCGCACGCTGCCATCGCGCGGATCGGCGCCGAGATAGCTGAGATAGAACACCTCCTGCGCGGCGGCGAACAGCTGCAGGAACAGGAAGCGGTCATCCTCGCGGGTGGAGCGGTCGCCCGGACGGCGGCGCGGCGTATCCAGCTCGGCAGTGAGTTGGTTGAGACCGGCAGCGGGGTCACGGCGCGGGAAATCGCCATCATTGAGGCCGAGCACGCAGATCACCCGGAACGGCAGCAGGCGCATCGGCACCATGCGGCCGAAACTGATGCCACCGGTCAGCAGCGGTGCGCGCGTATCGGCCTCGCCCAGCGCGCCGGCGAAGTGCGCGCGCACCACCTCCGGCGGCACGCCTTCCTCGAAGCCGGCCTTGGCGGCATCTTCGGCGAACTGGTTGAGCAGCTTGCGCAGGCGCTCCAGCGCGCGCTGGCTGTTGGGGGAACTGGGCGCGGTGGGCAGCAGTGCATCCAGCAGCGACAGCAGGCGTTGCCGCCACTGCGCCGGGGTCAGCAGCTCGCCCAGTCGGCGCTGGTAGATCGCCAGCACGCGCAGCAGGCGCAGCAGCCGGTCCAGCGCGTCCAGCGCACCGCCTTCCAGTTCGATCCACGGCGCCACGCCGGCCAGGTCGGCCTCGCTGCCGGTGGCGTGGCCGAGTACCAGGCGATCCAGCGCGAACTGCCAGGTGTAGGCGTCGTCGGCCGGTGCCTGGTGCTGGTTGCGGTGTTTCGCATCGAGGCCCCAGCGTGCACCGGCCTGTTGCAGCCAGCCATGCAGGCGGTCGAAGTCCACCGCTTCCAGCCCGGCCGCCTCGGCCAGCGGCGCGCTGGCCAGCAGGTCCAGCACTTCGTTCAAGCCAAAGCGCGAGACCGGCAGGCCCAGCAGGTGCACGAACACATCGGCCAACGGCTCGCCGGCCAGCGGACTGCTGTCGGCCAGCGCATACGGAATGTGTTCCTCCTCGCCGCCGCGACCGCCGAACACCGCTTCCAGGTACGGCACATAGGGATCGATGTCCGGCGCCAGCACCGCGATCTCGCGCGCCTGCAGCGGCGGGTCGAAGCGCGGGTCCTGCAGCAGGCTGCGCAGCTGGTCATGCAGCACCTGCAGTTCGCGCAGGCGGGTGTGGCAGGCGTGTACCTGCAGGCTGGGGTCGTCGCTGCGCAGCCCGTCGCGCAGCGCGCCCGAGGGCAGCGCACGGCGGTGGAACAGGTCACGCTGCAGGCGATGCAGCAGGCTGTCGGACAGGCCGCCTTCGTCCAGGATCGGGCGGGTGTCCTCCTCCGGATCGGAATAGGCAGCGATCTCGCCGGCCGGATGCACCACCTCGTAACTACCCAGCACCGCCATGAAGTCGCGCCCGGCCGCACCCCAGGCTTCCAGCAGGCGGTTCTCGCCGGCCGCTTCGCCGAAGGGGTCCGGTGCGCCGCTGCGCAGGCGCTCGGCCAGCGTCTGCAGGTCGCCCCAGTACGACTGCACCGGGGTAGGCATATAGAAATGCAGCTCGCCCACCCGCGCCTGGGTGGCCATCACCCGCAGCACGTCGGGCGAGATGTTGAGCGTTGCGAACGCAGACATGCGCGGTGGCAAGCCCTTCGGCAGCGGTTGGCCGGCACCTTCGAAACGGTCCAGGTATTCCTGGATGCGGCGGGCGCGGTAGTCGTGGCCCTGGGTGATGGTGCGCCACAGGATCGCCTGCGGGTCGGCAGGATCGGCACCGGCTGCCCAGCGCAGCAGCCAGTCACGGCGCCACGCCTGGTACTTCTCGAATACCGAGGCCAGCTCGCCGGCCAGCGCCCAGGGTTTCAATGCGTCACCGCCGGCAAGATAGGACTGCAGCGCACGCATCGGTGGCTGCGCCAGCAATGTCGGGTCGCGCAGGGCCTGGTACAGCTTCCAGTGCAGGCCGGCCGCGTCCAGATCGTCCTGCTCGCCGCTGACGTTGGCCTTCAGCGCGCGGGCCACGAACTCGCCCGGGGTGAGGAATTCGAGGTTGGCGGCGACACCGAATTCGGCGGCCAGTGTCGCTTGCAGCCAGCGGCGCATCGCCACCTGCGGGATCAACACCACTTCCGGCGCCAGCAATGGCTGGCCTGGCACCGGCGCACGCACGTTGCGCGCCAGCAGCGCGGCCAGCACGTCCAGCGAGTTGGAATGGTAGAGGCGGAAATCGCTGCCTGGGTCACTCATCATGCACAGTGTGCAGGACGGCAGGCAGTATTCAATGGTCGGCCCATCGACGGTACGGATTGTTCCGGGCTGCCGGCCGATTGTCCCGGCCTGCGCCACGCTCTGCCGTGCAACAATACTGCACCGTCCAGTCTGCTTATGTTCAGCCGGCTGGCCCGATCCTTCGATGTCTAAAAAACGTTAATGGTGCCCATGTCGGCTTCCACCTCCAGTCTGGTGCAGTTGTCCAACGTCCGCATCGACCGGAGCGGACGCACGATCCTGCGTGACGTGTCGCTGCAGGTGCCGCAGGGCAGCATCACCGCCGTGCTCGGACCCTCCGGCAGCGGCAAGTCGACCCTGCTGGCGGCGCTGACCGGCGAACTGCGACCGGTGGCCGGCGACGTCACCCTGTTCGGCAAGCCGATCCCGCATGACAGCAGCGCGCTGCTGGAGATGCGCAAGAGCGTGGGCGTGCTGCTGCAGGGCAATGGTCTGCTGACCGACCTCACCGTGGCCGAGAACGTCGCCCTGCCGCTGCGTACGCATACCCGCCTGCCGGCCGCCGTGCTGCGCCGGCTGGTGGAGATGAAGCTGCATGCGGTGGGCCTGCTGGCCGCCGCCGACGCCTGGCCGCGCGAACTGTCCGGCGGCATGGCGCGCCGCGTGGCGCTGGCCCGTGCGCTGGCGCTGGACCCACCACTGATGATCTACGACGAGCCGCTGACCGGGCTGGACCCGATCGCCTCCGGGGTGATCATGAGCCTGATCCAGCGCCTCAACCACAGCCTGGGCCTGACCAGCATCATCGTCAGCCACCACGTGCACGAGACCCTGCCGATCTGCGACCAGGTGATCGCCATCGCCAATGGCGGCGTCGTGTTCCAAGGGACGCCCGAGGCACTGCAGTCCAGCCAGGATCCGCTGCTGCGGCAGTTCCTGCATGGCCAGCCGGATGGCCCGATTCCGTTCGATGCCGCGCCACGCGCGAGGGTTGCCTGATGCCGTTCGTCCAAGCCACCCGCTCGCTGGGCCGCGCCGGGCTGTTCTCGCTGACCGTGCTGCGCGGTTCCCTGCCGACCCGTGATTTCCTGGCCGAACTGACCCGCGAGATCTACAAGATCGGCGCGCGCTCGCTGCCGATCATCGCCGTCGGTGGCGCCTTCGTCGGCCTGGTGCTGACCCTGCAGGGCTACCGCACGCTGACCACCTTCGGCGCGGCCGACGCGTTGTCGACCCTGCTTGGCCTGTCGCTGTACCGCGAACTGGCGCCGGTGCTGACCGCGCTGCTGTTCATCGGCCGCGCCGGCAGTTCGATCGCCGCCGAGCTGGGCCTGATGCGCGCCACCGACCAGATCAAGGCGCTGGAGCTGATGGCGATCGACCCGGTGGCCAAGGCCGTGGCGCCACGCTTCTGGGCGGCGGTGCTGACCGTGCCGCTGCTGACCGGCATCTTCTGCTCGCTGGCGATCAGTGCCAGCTACTTCGAGGCCGTGCACGTGCTGGGCCTGGACAATGGCGTGTTCTGGTCGGCGCTGCGCAACAGCGTCGATTTCTGGGATGACTTCGGCGTGGCGATGCTGAAGTCGGCGATCTTCGGCGGCACCGCCGCGCTGGTCGCCGCCTATGTTGGTTTCCATGCCGAGCCGACCATTGAAGGCACGTCGGTGGCGACCACCCGTGCAGTGGTCAACGCTTCGCTGCTGGTGCTGATGTTCAACTTCGTTCTGTCGGCAATGTTGTTCACCTAACCCCTCCACCGGCGGTGCGCAGGCGCGCGCGGCCACCACGACTCGATCAGGTAATCCACATGGCCATCCGCGGTCCCAGACTCGAATTCTCCGTCGGCGCTTTCCTGCTGCTGGCCCTGGCCTCGCTGATGGTGCTGGCGGTGGCCTCGACCAACCAGCGCTGGAGCTGGGGCAGCCAGGGCTACGAGCTGAAGGCGCGCTTCTCCCAGGTCGGCCAGCTGCGCAAGCAGGCGCCGGTGAAGATCGGCGGCGTCACCGTCGGCCAGGTCGCCTCCATCGACCTGGACCCGGTGAAGTTCGAATCGATCGTGACCCTGCGCATGGACAGCAAGGTCAAGGACCTGCCGGCGGACACCGCGGCCGGCATCTTCACCAGTGGTTTGCTCGGCGAGAGCTATATCGGACTGCAGCCGGGCGGTGATCCGGACGTGCTGAAGGCCGGCGACGAAATTGTCTTCACCCAGCCGGCGGTTGACCTGATCCAGCTGGTCGGCAAGTACATGTTCAGTGGCGGCGCCGGTGGCGGCGCTGCTCAGAAGCCCAACGATGGCGCGCAGGCGCCTGCAACGGAACCGCAACCATGAAGATGAAACTGATCCCGGCCCTGCTCGCCTCGGCGCTGCTGGTGGCTACTCCGTTCCTCGCCCAGGCCCAGGCCGCCGCCCCCGCCGCTGCCGCGGCGCAGGGCCAGGCCGGCAAGGTGGTGATCGATGCCAGCACGCGCATCCTCACCACCCTGCAGCAGCGCAGGAGCGAATTCGGCAGCAACCCGGCCAGCCTGCGCAACTACATCGACAGCGAACTGAACCGCACCTTCGACCGCGACTATGCCGCGCGCCTGGTGCTGGGCCCGCACGCCCGTGGTGCCTCGGATGCCGACATCAAGCTGTTCGCCGATGCCATGGCCGACAGCCTCATGCAGCGCTACGGTTCGACCCTGCTCAACATCCAGGGCAAGCCGAGCTTCCGCCTGAAGGGTGAAAGCCCGCTGCCGGGCAACCGCGGCGTGCGCGTGAGCACCGAGCTGGTGCGTGCCGGCAGCGAGCCGACCCCGGTCGAGTACTGGATGCGCAACGTGAACGGCCAGTGGAAGATCTTCGACGTCAACATCGAAGGCATCTCCTACGTGCAGACGTTCCGCAACCAGTTCGACACCCCGCTGCGCCAGAAGGGCATCAAGCAGGTGGCCAGCGAGCTGCACAGCGGCAGCATGCAGGCCGGGCCCGCGGGCAATGGCAAGTAACGCACTGGCGCTGCTGGAAGGCGACACCCTGCGCCTGCGCGGGGTGCTCGACCGCGCTGCGGTGATCGCGCTATGGCCGCAGCTGCAGGCCCTGCCGGCAAAGCTGGCACGGCTGGATCTGGCTGAGGTCGAACGCGTGGACAGCGCCGGCCTGGCCCTGCTGGCCGAGCTGGCGGCACGTGCGCGCAAGGCCGGCCATCCGCTGGTGATCACCGGCGCGCCGGCTGGCTACAACGAACTGAGCGCGGCCTACCGGCTGTCGCCCAACCTGGATTTCAACGCTACTTCTGCTGCGAGCTGACATGAACGTCGTGCGCACTCTCCCCCTGATCGTCCTGGCCACCGCCCTCACCGCCTGTGCCGGCAAGCCCGCGCGCAGCGATGCACCGGCAGCCAGCACCGTGGTCCCGGCCAGTTCTTCCACCTCGCCCGCCGTCGCGGCCACCGATGCCGGCACGGCTGACGCTGCTCCGGTCGCGCCGGTGGCCAATCCGCCGGCTGCTGCCGCATCGTCGCCGGCTGCTCCCACCGACAGCGGCGACGGCAGCGCGGCGAAGACCTCAGCCGCCACCGCGCCCGGTGGCGATGACGACTTCGATGCCCTCTATGGCGGTGCCGGCAACACCACCAACGCAGCGGCCTACGATCCGTGGGAACCGTTCAACCGCAAGGTGCACAAGTTCAACAACGCGGTCGACCGCGGCGTCGCGCGTCCGCTGGCCACCGCCTATACCCACGTGGTGCCGCGCTTCGCCCGCACCGGCGTCAGCAACTTCTTCAGCAACCTGCGCGCGCCGGTGACCATCACCAACCAGCTGCTGCAGGGCCGCGGTGCCGATGCATGGGACAGCCTCGGCCGCTTCCTGATGAACAGCACGCTGGGCATCGGTGGCCTGTTCGATCCGGCCAGCAAGGCGATGGTGCCGCGCCGCAATGAGGACTTCGGCCAGACCCTGGGTGCCTGGGGCTGGCGTCGTTCGCGCTACGTGGAACTGCCGTTCTTCGGCCCGCGTACCGTGCGCGACGTGTTCGGCCTGGCCGGCGACATTCCGCTGTCGCCGATCCGCCGTATCGAAGAGGACAAGGTCCGCATCGGCCTGCAGGGCCTGCAGCTGGTCGATACCCGCGCGCAGCTGCTGGCGATCGACGACCTGCGTGACACTGCCGTGGACGAGTACTCGCTGGTGCGCGATGCATGGATGCAGCGTCGCAACTACCAGATCGAGAACGATCTGCGCAGCAAGCGCGAGCGTGGCCACGACGACGCCAATTCGCCGATCCCGGTCGATGCGATGCCGATGCCGCAGTGGACGCACTGAGTCCTGTCAGCGACGCATGAAAAACCCCGCCTCGGCGGGGTTTTTCTTTGGCGCCGTGGGTGGGGTCGGAGCCCTTTCCCGTGGAAAGGGATCCGACCCCGGCCGATCAGGCAGCCAGCGCGGCTTCGATGGCTTCGCGCAGGCGCGCGTCGTCAGCCGCCACGTCCGGGGCGAAGCGGGCGATGACCTTGCCGTCGCGGCCGACCAGGAACTTCTCGAAGTTCCACAGCACCGCCGGCGCGGCGTGGATCGGAATCTCCTTGCTGGCCAGGCGCTCGCGCAGCGGGCCTTCGCCGATCGACTGCGGCTGCGCAGCGATCAGCTGCTGGTACAGCGGGTGGGTGTCGTCACCGGCCACGCTGATCTTGGAGAACATCGGGAAACTGACATCGTAGGTGAGCTGGCAGAACTGCTGGATCTCCGCTTCGCTGCCCGGCTCCTGGCCGAGGAAGTTGTTGGCCGGGAAGCCCAGCACTTCCAGGCCCTGTGCGTGCTTTTCCGCATACAGCGCCTGCAGGCCTTCGTACTGCGGGGTCAAGCCGCACTTGGAGGCGACGTTGACCAGCAGCAGTACCTTGCCCTGGTAGTCGGCAAGCGAGGACGGCTGGCCGTCGATGGTGGTGAGGGAAATGTCCTGGATCGAAGTGCTCACGCGGGGGCTCCGGCAACAGCGGGGAATGGCCCACCAGCATAGCGCCGCGCGATGTCGGTCGTGCCGGCCGCTGGCCGGCAATCGTGCGATCGTTCGCAAGGGTTCATGAGGCTGCCGGCACTACGATCAGTCCACGCAGATCATGCCCTGCGCCTTGCCCTCATCAATGCGCTGGCGGCAGCCGAAGTTCTGGCGGGCATCGCGCTGGCAGGTGCCGGTGGCGGGGCTGCCAACCGCCACTTCGCCGCCGGCAAGGCACTGGCCCGTGCAGTCGCTCTTGCGGCTGCAGGCCTTGCCGGCATCGGCGTAGGGAATCACGCACTGTTCGCGCTGCAGCCGGCCCAGCCGCTGCAGGGTACCGCCAGCGGCCTGGCAGTCCACATCGCGCGCTTCGCGGTAGGCCTCGGCCGCTTCGGGGCTGGTGGCTGCGGTAGGTGCCGCCGCCGGATTGGCAGCCGGCGGTGCGCTGCTGCAGGCGACAAGCAGCGCGGTCAGGATGAGACTGGTGCAGAGGCGCAGGCGCATGGCGTTACCTGATCCAGTAGGACAGGCCGCCAGCATACGCATCGACCATGCAGGCGGCGTGTCGACGTAGCTCAGGCTTCGTCACCGTCGTCGCCTTCGTTGCCTTCGTCCTCGGCCGTGGCATCAGCATCGGCCAGGCCGCCCAGCAGGGATTGCGCCTGCTCTGACGCCAGCGACTCCACGCCGCGCAGGCGCCGTTCGATGGTGCGCGTCTTGCGGCTGGCTTCGCCGATGCTGCGGCCGACCGTGGTGATCTGCTTCTCGGCCTTTTCGAGAATGCCGGCGAACTTGCCGAACTCGCTCTTCACCGCACCCAGCAGGCTCCACACCTCGCTGGAACGCTGCTCGATGGCCAGCGTGCGGAAGCCCATCTGCAGGCTGTTGAGCAGCGCGGTGACCGTGGTCGGTCCAGCCACCACCACGCGGTGCTCGCGCTGCAACAGGTCGACCAGGCCCGGGCGCCGGATCACTTCGGCATACAGGCCTTCGGTGGGCAGGAACATCACCGCGAAGTCGGTGGTGTGCGGCGGCGCGATGTACTTGTCGCAGATCGACTTGGCCTGCACGCGCACCGCGCGTTCAAGCTGGATGCCCTGCAGGCGCACGCCCTCGGCGTCACCCTGTTCCTGCGCGTCGAGCAGGCGCTCGTAGTCCTCGCGCGGGAACTTGGAGTCGATCGGCAGCCACACCGGCGTGTCGTCACTGCTGCGGCCCGGCAGGCGCACCGCGATATCGACCATCTCGCCACTGTCCGGGCGTACCTTCACTGCCCGCGCGTACTGTTCCTGGGTGAGCGTCTGTTCGAGGATGTTCTCCAGCTGTACTTCGCCCCAGCTGCCACGGTTCTTGACGTTGGTCAGCACACGCTTGAGATCGCCAACGCCGGTGGCCAGCTGCTGCATCTCGCCAAGACCGCGCTGCACCTGTTCCAGGCGCTCGGAAACCAGCTTGAAGGAGTTGCCCAGGCGTGTTTCCAGCGTCGACTGCAGCTTTTCGTCCACGGTGTGGCGCATCTGCTCCAGCTTCTGCGCATTGTCGTTCTGCAGCGCGCGCAGCTGCTCTTCCAGCGTGGCGCGCATCTCGGCGATGCGCTGTTCGTTGCGCTGGGTCAGTTCCTGCAGGCGCAGGCCAAGGCTTTCGGTCAGGCGCTGCTGCGACTGCGCACCTTCCTCACGACCCTTGCGCGCATCGTCCACCAGGGTCTGGCGCAGCGCGCCCAGCTGGGTATCGGTCCGCCCGGTGAGTTCCTGCAGCTGCTGGCCGAAGGCGTGGATGCGCGCTTCCTGCTGCTGCCCGAAGGTTTCCAGCTGGCCGCGCAGTTCCTGCAGGCGCTGCCCCATGAGTGCGGCGCCACGCTGCTGGCTCTCCGCCGCCTCGGCACGCGCCTTGCGGGCGTCCTCGCCCAGCGCCTCGCGCAGCAGGTCCAGGCGCTGGTCGGTGCGGGTGGACAGATCGGTCAGCGCGCGGGCAAAGCCATCGAGCTGTTCGCGCAGCTCGCTGCGCCCGGCGCGCGCCTCCTCACGCACCGCCTGTTCGAGGCGGTCGTGCGGCGGGCGGCGCAGCAGGGCGACAAGCTGCAGGATGAGCACGGCCAATAGAAGGCCGCCAATGAGCAGATATTCGGTTTGCATGGGGCAAGTGTAGGCTGGCGGAGTCTCAGCTGCTGCGCCAGAACCATGCTCGCTCTGTACGGAAAGCCCACCTCCATCAACGTGCGCAAGGTGCTGTGGCTGTGCGTCGGGCTCGACCTGCCACTTCACCACGAGCCAGCGCCGCCGGCGGACCTGCTGGCCACACTGAACCCGAACCGGCAGGTGCCGGTGCTGCGCGATGGCGACTTCGTGCTGTGGGAGTCCAACAGCATCTGCCGCTACCTGGCCGCCCGCGCCGGCCGTGACGACCTGCTGCCCGCAGCAGCGCAGGCCCGGGCCCGGGTGGAGCAGTGGATGGACTGGCAGGCCAGCGACCTCAACAGCGCCTGGCGCCATGTGTTCATGGCGCGCGTGCGCCAGCATCCGGACTACCCGGACGATGCCCATGCCGAGGCCAGCCTGGCGCAGTGGAACCGGCTGATGGGTGTGCTTGAAGCCCAGCTGGCCGCCACCGATGCCTACGTGGCGGGCGACACCTTTACCCTCGCCGATATCGTGCTGGGGCTGTCGACCCAGCGCTGGCGCAGCACACCCGGCCACAAGCCCGCACTGCCACACCTCGCGGCGTGGTTCGAACGCCTGCGCCAGCAGCCCGGTTTCGCCGAACACGTCGACAACGGCGTGGCTTGAGGCAGGGGTCAGATCCCTTTCCCAATGGGAAAGGGATCTGACCCCGAGGACGCGGGAACAACCTGCCTTACCAGCCTTCCAGCACGATCTTGCCCTTGGCGCGGTGGCTCTCCAGCAGCGCATGCGCGCGCCGCAGGTTGGCCGCGTCGATGCGCCCGAAATGCTCGCCCAGCGTGGTCTGCAGCACGCCGGCATCGATCAGCTCGGCCACCCGGTTCAGCAGGTCGTGCTGGCGCTGCATGTCCGCGGTCTTGTACAGCGGGCGGGTGAACATCGATTCCCAGTGCAGTGACAGTGCCTTGCGCTTGAGCGCCATCACGTCCACCTGGCCCGGATCGTCGATCAGGCCGAACTGGCCCTGCGGCGCCAGCAGCTCCACGATCTGCGCGTAGTGCTGGTCGGAGTGGGTCAGGCTGGCCACGTGCTGCACCTCGCTGATGCCCAGCCGTGCCAGTCCCTCGGCCAGCGGCAGGCTGTGGTCGATCACGTGGTGTGCGCCCATTGCGTACGCCCAGTCCTGGGTATCCGGACGCGAGGCGGTGCCGATCACGGTCAGCCTGGTCAGCTTCCGCGCCAGCTGCACCAGGATCGAACCGACACCGCCAGCAGCACCGATCACCAGCAGGGTCTGGCCTTCGCCACCGCCCTCGGGGATGCGCAGGCGGTCGAACAGCAGCTCCCAGGCGGTGATTGCAGTCAGTGGCAGCGCGGCGGCGGCGGCATCATCGAGGCTGGCCGGCTTGCGGCCGACGCTGCGCTCGTCCACCAGCTGGTACTCGGCATTGCTGCCCGGGCGGTCGATCACGCCGGCGTAGTAGACCGCGTCGCCAGGCTGGAACAGGGTGACTTCGCTGCCCACCGCGTCGACGATGCCGACCGCATCCCAGCCCAGCACGCGCGGGCCGTCGGTGGCCACGCCGCGGCGGACCTTGGTGTCGACCGGGTTCACCGCCACCGCGCGCACCGCCACCCGCAGGTCGCGTGGGCCGGGCTGCGGCAGTTCCAGTTCGATATCGATCAGGGCCCGGGTGTCGTCGATCGGCAGGCCGGCGTGGGTGTAGGCAATGGCGCGCATGGCAGTGGTCCAGTGGGGAAGGAGTGCACAGGTTGCGCCGCGCACGGTCGCTCAGAAAGGCGCAGAATCGGGCAGCACTTTCACTCCGGCAATGAAGATGATCCGCTTCGACGACCTGCAGTTGTTCGTCCGCACGGCCGCACTGGGCAGCTTCTCGCAGGCGGCCCGCGAGGCCGATCTGTTACCCGGCCAGGTCGCTGCTGCCGTGGCGCGGCTGGAACGCGAACTGGACCTGCGCCTGTTCGTGCGTACCACCCGCAGCCTGCGCCTGACCGGCGAGGGCGCGCTGTACCTGCCGTATGCGCAGGAGGTACTGGCTACCCTGCGCGAAGGGCGGGCCCGCGTACAGGGCGAGGACGCCGAACTGCACGGCACGCTGCAGCTGTCGGCACCGTCGGACTTTGGTCGCAACCTGCTGCTGCCGTGGCTGACCGCATTCCGAGCCGCACATCCACGGCTGCGCCTGCACCTTCGGCTGTCCGATGAAGTGGCCGACGTGTTCCGCGATCCGGTTGATGTGGCGATCCGCATCGGCCACTTCGATGACGCCAACTACGTGGCCCTGCCCCTGCTCGAAGGCAACCGTCGTGTGCTCGCGGCGTCGCCCGATTACCTGCAGCGACGGGGCACGCCGGTGCGTCTGGACGAACTGCGTGAGCACGATTGCCTGGTCTACCAGCTCAGTGGCCGCGCCTACGATCGCTGGTCGTTCGAGGTCGACGGGCGCCGCACCGTGATCCCGGTGCGCGGCCCGCTGGTCTGCGACGACGCCGACGTGGTGCGGCGCTGGGCGGTGGCCGGCGAAGGCATCACCTACAAATCCTGGCTGGACCTGCGCGAAGACGTGCTGGCCGGACGCCTGCAGCTGCTGCTCGACGGCCTCGGCAGCCACATTCCGCTGCAGCTGGTGTGCCCGCACCGCAAGCAGTTCTCGCCGGCGGTGCGGCAGCTGCATGCGCAGCTGCGCCAGCACCTGCAACCGCTGCTGTCTGGCATGCCCGATGGACTCCCCCACCCCCTGTCGCCCACCCCGGTGCTGGCCGACAATGGCAGCCCCCCGTAAGAGAGAACACCGCCATGCCGTGGATGGGCATCCAGGACCTGTGGACGTTTCTGGTCGCTGTGCTGGTGTTTCTCGCCCTGCCCGGCCCCGGCACCTTCACCCTGCTGACCGCCACCGGTCGGGGCGGCGTGCGCGGCGGCTACACCGCACTGGCCGGACTGCTGGTCGGCGATCAGATCCTGATGTGGCTGGCGCTGGCCGGTGTCGCCGCACTGCTGAAGGCCAACCCCTTGGTCTTCCACGCTGTGCAGTACCTGGGTGCGGCCTACCTGGTATGGGTGGGCATCAGCCTGCTGCGTACGCCGAAGCACGAGGGCGGTGATGCTGGCCCGATCCGCATGCAGCCGGGCCGCTATTTCCAGCAGGCAATCCTGGTCAGCCTGCTCAATCCGAAGGCGATCCTGTTCTACATGGCCTTCCTGCCGCTGTTCATCGATCCGAAGGCGCACCAGGGCATCGCCACCTTCGCGGCGCTGGCCGGGATCATCCTGGTGGTCAGCATCGCCTACTGCTCGATGCTGATCGGTGTGGGCAACCTGGCCCGCCGCCGGTTGATCCAGCATCCGCGCATCAGCGATGCGCTGCGCCGGGTGGCCGGCCTGTTCCTTGTCGGGTTCGGCATCCGGTTGGGGTTGAACGGATGAAGGCCTGGCTGGCAACCGCGGTCGCACTACTGCTCGCCGGCACCGCCTCTGGCACCACCGTGCAGGACCATCGCTGCCTGAGCGGCGGTCGCAATGACAGCATCCACCTGGAATGGCGCTGGCTGAAAGACGGCCGGGCCGATGTGCGCTACGCCGGGCAGCGCGAGCGCCTGCCCCTGCACCGGATCTCGATGGAGACCACGGTGCTGGCCGAAGATCGCCCGTACCAGTTCGACAGCGTCTGGGAAGAACGCATCGACGGACGCCTCAACGGCCGCTACCTGCTGAGCACGCAGGGTGCCCTGGTGCTGGATCTGCGTTACGAACGCGCCCGCGATGGCCGCAGCACCACCTTCCACGACGACCCCGAAGCCTGGCAGGAAGACGGCTGCCGCTGGCCCGGCAGGGTGGCTGAGTGAGCACCATCGACGACGACACCCTGCTGGAGCGCAGCTGGGAGTATCGGGAGGAGACGCTGTACCGGCGGTTGTTCGGCGATACCGGACCGGGGATCTACCCCCTCGACATGGATCTGCTGCGCAACGTCTTCAAGCAGGAGCAGATCGACCCGCGCTGGCTGCATGTCGGCGTCAATGCGTGCCCTCCGCACGGTGATCGACGGCACTGGATCTATGTCAGCACCGGCCTGTCCAACCCCTGGGAAGGGCGGCACGAAGATGGAGATTCGGGGTGGGGCATCGAACTGATGCTTGAGACCCAGGATGAAGCGACGTGGGCGCTGACCACCTTGCGCTGGTTCACCGCGTACCACCTGCTGCTGTGCCACTCACGCATGCCCGGCAATCCGTTGGCGCCATGGGACCGGCTGAAGCTGGGGGGGCCGGTGGATCACGCAGGGAGCATGCTGCAGGCGGCCGTCTTCGTTCCGTCATTGCACTTTCCGGGACCCCAGCAACTGCCATCGGGACGATTCGACTTCCTGCAGCTGCTGCCGTTGACCCTGGACGAGCACGCGTTCGGCCGCGCGCATGGCTTCGAAGTGCTGGTGGCCCAGTTGAGAACCCAAGGTGCGGCGCCGGTGATCGATCCGCAGCGGGTCAGCATCGATCTGGCCCCTGCTCTCGTACTTCAATCGCCTCCGGGCTCGCCTTGAGGGATCGAATCATTTCGAACCCTGCCAGCATTTGTGCCGATTCCGGCAGCGTGGCCGGGGGGCAGCGCGCGCGCCGCCATGCATGACCCCCGTCAGTGGTAATGCTGCGCTGCGTTCGGTCACACTCGGGAACTTGTCGTTCTTAGTCACCCCTTCCGAGGCCTGCATGTCCCTGTTCCGGCGCAAGTCCCTAGATTCCGTCACCGTCCACGAAGCCGGCAGGCGTCTGATCCCGACGCTCAGCTGGCCGCACCTGATCGCGCTGGGTATTGGCGCCATCGTCGGTACCGGCATCTACACGCTGATCGGCGTCGGTGCCAACCTGGCCGGCCCGGCCGTACTGATCTCCTTCGCCATCGCCGGTGCGGTCTGCGCCTGTGCGGCGCTGTCCTACGCCGAGCTGTCGACGATGATGCCGGCCGCCGGCAGTGCCTACACCTACAGCTACAGTGCGCTGGGCGAGGTGTTTGCCTGGGTGGTGGGCTGGAGTCTGATCCTGGAGTACTCGCTGGTGGTGAGTACGGTGGCGGTGGGCTGGTCCGGCTACTTCGTCGGCTTCCTCGAATGGGTCCACACCCAGTTCGGCTGGAACGTGCACCTGCCGGCCTGGCTGGCAGCCGGCCCGCACGTGGAAGGCGGCATGATCAACCTGCCGGCGATCATCATCACCTGGCTGGTGGCAGGCATGCTGATGGCCGGCACCAAGGAAAGCGCCACCCTCAACGCCATCCTGGTGGTGTTCAAGCTGATCGCGCTGGCCATCTTCGTGGCCGTGGCCCTGCCCGCCTTCGACAGCAACAACCTGCAGCCGTTCATGCCGTATGGCTTCGCCAAGTCGATGGGCCCTGATGGCGTTGAGCACGGCGTGATGGCGGCAGCGGCGATCATCTTCTTCGCCTTCTACGGCTTCGATGCGATCTCCACCGCCGCCGAGGAAACCAAGAACCCGGGCCGCGACCTGTCAATCGGCATCATCGGTTCGATGATCGGCTGCACCATCGTCTACGTGCTGGTGGCGCTGGCCGCCGTGGGTGCGATGAGCTACGCCGTGTTCGGCCACAGCGCCGAGCCGCTGGCGCTGATCATGCGCCAGCTGGGCCATCCGACCGCGGCGATGGTGATCGGCGTGATCGCGATCATCGCCCTGCCGACCGTGCTGCTGGCCTTCCTGTACGGCCAGAGCCGCATCTTCTTCGTGATGAGCCGTGATGGCCTGCTGCCGCGTGGCCTGTCCAAGGTCAACGCGCGCACCGGCACGCCGGTGGCGACCACGCTGTTCACCGCAGTGGTGGTGTCGGCGCTGGCCGGTGTGGCGCGCCTGGACGAGATTGCCGCGCTGGCCAACGCCGGTACCCTGGCCGCGTTCACCGCCGTCGGCATCTGCCTGGTGGTGCTGCGCCTGCGCGAGCCGAACCGCGAGCGCACGTTCCGCACGCCGCTGGCCTTCGTGGTCGGCCCGCTGGCCGCGCTGGGCTGCATCTACCTGTTCCTCAGCCTGCCGCACACCACCCAGCTGTATTTCCTGCTGTGGAACGTGGTCGGCCTGGTGCTGTACTTCCTGTACAGCCGTCGCCACGCGCTGATCGCGAAATAACCGGATCGCCGGTAGTGCCGGCCGCTGGCCGGCATCTCGCATCCTGTTGATACAGGCAATGCCGGCCGCTGGCCGGCACTACCGCAGGGCGGTCAACCGCCCTGCTTTGCCGCATAGTCCTGCGCCTGGCGCATCACCCGCAGCAGGTTGCCGCCCCAGATGCCGGCAATCTGCTGCTCGGTGTAACCCTTGCGCAGCAGCCACGCGGTGATCTTCGGCAGCTGGCTGACATCGGGCAGGTCGCTCAGGCCACCGCCGCCGTCCCAGTCCAGGCCGATGCCCACGTGCTCGGGGCCGACCACCTTGAGGATGTGCTCGAAGTGGGCGAAGAAGTCGTCGAGGCTGGCATGGCGCACCGGGTGCTCGTGGTCCAGCGCCTGTTCGGCCTTCAGCAGGGCAACACCCTGCTCGATGCCCATGCCTTCCCAGCCACCCAGCTGCTTGCTCAGCGCTTCCTCGGCCTGCTTGCGCTCGGGCGTCTTTGCGGTGTCGATCAGGTAGCCACCATAGGCGTTCACCTGGATCACGCCGCCGGCCTTGGCCAGCTTGCGCAGGCGCGCATCATCAAGATTGCGCGGGTGGTCGTAGACCGCCTTGGCTGAGCTGTGCGACAGCACGAACGGCACCGGCATCATTGCCAGCAGGTCATCGAACACCGCGTCGGACGCATGCGACTGGTCGATCACGATGCCCAGCTTCACCGCCTGCTGCACCAGGTCCTTGCCGGCCGGGCTCAGGCCTTTCCATTCCGCTCCCTTGGGGTCGGTGGCCGAATCGGCGAACTCGTTGTTGGCGAAGTGCACGGTACTGAGCAGGCGCAGGCCGGCACGGTGGTAGAACGAGAGCAGGCTGGGGTCTTCCACCAGCGGGCTGGCGTTTTCCATGCTGATGTAGACCACGCGCTTGCCGGCGGCCTTGATCCGCGCCGCGTCATCGGCGGTCAATGCCAGCGCGAAACGCTCGGGATTGGCGGCCAGCATTTCGCGGATCTCCAGCAGCCGCTGCAGGCCATGGTCACGCTCGGCGAGGTGCGCGGCTGGGCTGCGGTCGCCCTGATCGGTGTAGATGGCCCAGAAGCCACCGTCCAGCGCGCCCTCGACCATGCGCGGGTAGTCCACCTGCGAGAGTGCGTTGCGGTCGTGGCGCTGCTCGATGTCGAAGCCGGTCCGGCCGAAATTGGCCGGCGTATCCAGGTGGCTGTCGAGCGTGACCAGGCGCTGCTGCAGCGCCTTGGCGCGGGCCAGTTCCTGTGCGCTGAACTCGATGGCATGAGCCGACAGCGGCGCGCACAGCGCCAGGGCAAGCACGACGGACAGGTGGCGCAACGATGGCATGGGCTCTCACCGGCAATGGGAAGAGCCCGACCATAGCGCTGCGGCCAGCAGATTTGTAGAGTCGAGGCGTGCTCGACTGATCAGGCACCGCGAGTCGAGCATCGCTCGACTCTACATCTGGAAATCAGTCGACCACGCGGCAGAACACGGCCTTCAGGTAACGCGATTCCTGCACGTGGGCCATGAACGGATGGTCCGGACCGGCGCCGGCCACCTTCAGGATCTGGATCGTGCGGCCGGAGAAATAGGCCGCGCGGCGCAGCATGTCGAGGAACTGGTCCTCGGCAACCAGGCCGGTGCAGGAGAACGTGGCGAACAGGCCACCGGGCTTGACCACGCCCAGCGCCAGCTTGTTCATGTCCAGGTACTTCTTCAGCGCGGTGATCACCTGGTCGCGGTCGCGGGTCATCTTCGCCGGATCCAGGATCACCACGTCGTACTGCTCGCCGCGGTTGGCGGCATCACGCAGCCACGGGAAGATGTCGGACTGGACGAACTTCGGACGCACGTTGTTCAGGCGCGAATTGCCCTTGGCGATCTGGATGACGTCTTCATCGATGTCGATGCCGACCACTTCCGAAGCACCACGCGCAGCCGCATACACGGCGAAACCGCCGGTGTTGCAGCACAGGTCCAGCACGCTCTTGCCTTCCACCTGCTGGCTCAGCCACTCGCGGTTCTCGCGCTGGTCGGCGAAGAAGCCGGTCTTGTGCGCACCGGCCGGGTCGGCGCGGAACTTGATGCCGTACTCGGTGATCACCGACGCTTCGGTGGTGGTGTTGCCGTGGAAGTCGAAACTTTCCTGCTTCTGCACGTGTTCGTCGGCAAAGCTGTGGAAACGGCAGCCCGGGAACTGCTCGCGCAGGGCGTCGTAGATCCATTCGCGGTGGCGGAACATGCCGGCGGCGAAGAACTCGACCACCACCAGGTCGCCGTAGCGATCCACCACCAGGCCGGACAGGCCGTCGCCTTCGCTGTGCACCACGCGCCAGGCGTCGGAGACCGCGTCGAGCTTCAGCACCTCACGGCGCAGCGACACCGCCTGGGCGATCTTGCGCGAGAACCAGCCGGCATCGACCGGCACGTTCTGGTCGGTTTCGAGGATGCGCACGGCGATGCGCGAGTGCCCGTTGTAGAACCCGCGGCCAATGAACTCGCCATCGATGCCGACCACGTCGACGATGGAACCGGGCTTGGGCCGGACGGTCGGTTTCTCGACCAGTTTCTGGAAGATCCACGGGTGGCTGGAACGCCACGCATTCTTGAGGCGGACAATCGGAAGGGGGGTATTCATCCACCCATTGTAAACCGGGTGCCGGGGTCGGATCCCCGCAGGGGCTCTGACCCCAGTGTGGCGACGATGGGGTCGGAGCCCCTTTGGGGATCCGACCCCTGGCCTCCCCATTTGACGGCGGCGGGGCCAGACGGCAGAATCGGCGCCAGAAGGGGAGTAGCTCCCAGACGTTGTCGCCGTCATTTCGAGCCCGCAGGCTCCGGTGCAACGGCAGTTCCAGCCGACTGGAACTGCGAGCGAGACCTTCGCCGTACTGGCGAAGCTCTGTCCCTGGATCCCCCTCCCGATCCTCCGTTGCAGATCCTCGCCGTCCGGCCTGGCATTCATCTTTCCAACGGACATTCCCAATGCAGACGATCGGTAACGTGTGGTTGTGGGGCGGCTTCGCAGCGGTGGTGGTCATCGCCCTGCTGGTCGACCTCGTGTTGATGCGCCATGGTGGACCGCACAAGGTCACCTTCAAGGAGGCCCTGTGGTGGTCCATCGGCTGGGTCGCGCTGGCCCTGCTGTTCAATGCGGGCCTCTGGTACTACCTGAATGAGACCGCGGGCCAGGTGGTGGCCAACAAGGTCGGCCTCGAATTCCTGACCGGCTACCTGGTCGAGAAGGCGCTGGCGGTCGACAACATCTTTGTGTTCCTGATGATCATGAGCTACTTCGCGGTGCCGGATGAGCAGCGCCAGAAGGTGCTGATCATCGGCATCCTGGGCGCGATCGTGCTGCGTACGATCATGATCTTCGCTGGCAGCGTGCTGATCAGCCAGTTCCATTGGCTGCTCTACGTGTTCGGCGCCTTCCTGCTCTTCACCGGCTGGAAGATGTGGTTCGCCGCTGGCCAGGAGCCTGATCTGGAAACCAACCCGGCGCTGCGCTGGATGCGCAAGCACCTGCGCCTGCTGCCGGATTACGCCGGCAACGCGTTGAGCGTGAAGCGCGACGGCGTGCGCTGGTTCACCCCGCTGTTCGCGGTGCTGATCCTGATCGCGGTCACCGACGTGATCTTCGCCGTGGACAGCATCCCGGCGATTTTCGCGATCACCACCGACCCGTTCATCGTGCTCACCTCCAACGTGTTCGCGGTGCTGGGCCTGCGCGCGATGTTCTTCCTGCTGGCCGGCATGGCCGACCGCTTCCACCTGCTGCCGTATGGCCTGGCGCTGGTGCTGGGCTTCATCGGCATCAAGATGATGATCATCGACCTGTTCAAGATCCCGACCCCGGTGTCGCTGGGCGTGGTCGCGGTGATCATCGCCGCCACCGTGGTACTGAGCCTGAAGTACCCGCCGAAGGAAGGCTCCGGCCACACCTGATCATGGCCGGCCGGCGGGATTGTCCCGCCGGCCGCACCCACTCTCCCGTTGCGGTGGCCTTGGTTTCGCGCCAGTCACCGCCATTGCTGAGGTATGGACAACAACGCGCCTCTGCCCGCTGGCGACCTGCCGGCCCCCCGCAATGACCGCTCGCGCATCCTGCGGGCGTTCAATGTCAGCCTGGCCGCCGTGCTGGTGCTGGTGGCCGTGTTCGCCCTGCAGGGCACCTTCGACTGGCGGCCCTGGGCGGTCGCGCCGCTGGAAGCCAAGGGCCTGCTTGGCCTGATCGGCGGCCCGATGCTGCATGCCTCGGTCGAGCACATCGCCGCCAACAGCATCGCGATCCTGATCCTGGGCACGCTGGCCGGCAGCGTCTACCCGAAAGCCACCGTGCGCGCCCTGCCCCTGCTGTGGCTGGGCTCGGGCATCGGTGCGTGGATGCTGGGCAATCCGGGCAGCGTGCACCTGGGCGCCAGCGGCGTCACCCATGGCCTGATGTTCCTGCTGGCCAGCCTGGGCCTGCTGCGCCGCGACCGTGCAGCGATTGCCACCGGCCTGATCGGCATGCTGTTCTACGGCGGCATGCTGATGACCATCCTGCCGCACGCCGACGGCGTGTCCTGGCAGTCGCACATGGGCGGCGCCTTCGCCGGCATCATCGCCGCGCTGCTGTTCCGCAACGCCGACCCGCTGCCGCCGCGCCCGCGCTACAGCTGGGAAGACGAAGAAGACGAGGCCGAACCGCTGGCCGACGACGAGCTGGAACCGCCGTCACCGCAGCGCGTGCCGGTGCTGTGGCAGCCGCGCGAAGGTCAGGACTACGTGGTGATTCCATTCCGCCGGCCAGACGAGCCGCGCGGCTGAAAATGCCCCGGTAGTGCCGGCCGCTGGCCGGCACCCTCATGAACCGGTAGTGGCCGACCTTGGTCGGCGCGGTTGTTGTGTGCCAACCAAGGTTGGCACCTACCAGAGTCCGTCAGTTCGCCGCATTCCCCGCCGCGCCCATGCCATCCACCGCCTGCCGGCCCAGTGCCGGGTCATCGGTGAAGAAGGCATCGATGCCGGTGGCCAGATAGGCACGCATCTCGGCAATCGAACCCTCGGCATTGCGCGCGTTGTCGGCGCCCTGGCGCAGGTTGCTGGCCTGGAAGTGGTTCTCCGGACGGAAGGTGTACGGAATCACCATCAGGCCCACTGCATGTGCGTCCTGTACCAGCGTGGTCGGAGTGCTCAGCGCGCCCTTGGCGTCCAGCGGAATGATCGAGCGCAGTTCCGGGCCGATGCTGTCGGCGTAGCTGGCGATGTCCTTCAGTCCTGCCGGCGTCATCATCTGCGCGTAGGTCAGCTTGCCACCGGCCTTGGCGATGTCGGCCGGCTGGGTGTCGCCCTTCCACAGCAGTTGCAGCAGGCGGATGTTGCTGCCGCGCGGGATCTTGCCGCGCAGGTAGCGCAGGTTGGCGGTCTCGAACGACTGGATGGTGACCGGGCCGACGTTGGTATAGGCATTGCCACGCAGCGCGGTCAGGAGCTTGTCTTCCATCGGCAGGCCGATCGACTGGAAGTAGGTCGGGTGCTTGATCTCCGGCACCAGGCCGATGCCACGGTTGGCACGCCCGGCCTGCTGGACAAGGAATGCGAGGATCTCGTCCAGGCTGGCGATGCGGAACTGGCCGTCATAGGCGGTGCTGCGCAGTTCCGGCAGGCGCTCGCGCGCGTACAGGGTCTTCAGCTCGGCCAGGGTGAAGTCTTCGGTGAACCAGCCGTCCACCTTCTGCCCGTCGATGACCTTGCTGGTGCGGCGGCTGGCGAATTCGGGATGCGAGGCCACATCAGTGGTGCCGCTGATCTCGTTCTCGTGGCGGGCCACCATCACTCCGTCCCTGGTCATCACCAGGTCCGGCTCGATGTAGTCGGCGCCATCGGCGATCGCCTGCGCATAGGCGGCCAGGGTGTGCTCGGGCAGCAACGCGCTCGCCCCGCGATGGCCATAGACCGACACCTTGTGCGCGGCCGGGGTGGAGGATTCAGCACTCATGGCCACCGATGGTGCCACGGCCAGCGACAACAGCAACGCACAACCCCACGACTTCACTGCGACTTCCCCAAGCGGTATGTGATGGGCGTCAGTATGCGGCGGCAATGTGACAGGTGGGGGACCTGGGGTCGGATCCCCGCAGGGGCTCCGACTCCGTAGCGATCCCGAGAAGCTCGTTCGGCTGGGTTGCCGGCCAGCGGCCGGCACTACCAAGGCTTACTTGCCGATGCAGAAGCTGGAGAAGATCCTGCCCAGCAGGTCATCGGCACTCATCTGCCCGGTGATCTCGCCCAGCGCGTCATGCGCCAGCCGCAGTTCCTCGGCGGCCAGCTCCAGGTGCTCGTGCGCCAGCTCGCCGTCGGCGCGCTGCGCGTGCTCCTGCGCGCGTTCAATCGCATCCACATGCCGCGTGCGCGCGGAGAACTCGCCGTCCACCTGCTCCCCTGCCCCGGCCGAAGCGATCGAACGCAGACGCGCATGCAGATCGTCGAGCCCGGCGCCGGTGGAGGCCGAAACGAACACGCGGTCCGGATCGTCCAGCGACGGCAACGCCTCCAGCAGGTCCGACTTGTTGTGGATGTAGACCTTGTGCGGCACCGCCGCCACGGCCTCGCCCAGCGCCGCTTCGCCAGCCGCCGGATCGCGCGCATCCAGCACGATCAGCGCCAGATCGGTGCGCTCGATTTCCACGTGGGCGCGGCGCATGCCTTCGCGTTCGATGGCGTCACCCCCGTCGCGCAGGCCGGCGGTGTCGACCAGGGTCAGCTCCAGGCCGTCCAGGCGAATGGTTTCGCGCAGGGTGTCGCGGGTGGTACCGGCGATGTCGGTGACGATGGCGCGTTCGCTGCCGGCCAGCGCGTTGAGCAGTGAACTCTTGCCGGCGTTCGGCGGACCGATCAGCACCGCGTGCAGGCCATCGCGCAGGCGACGGCCGCGTTCGGCATCGCGGCGCAGCAGGGCCAGATCGCTGCGCGCCTGTTCCAGCCCACGCCGCACCTGCGCGCCACCGAGCGTATCCAGCGGTTCGTCGGCAAAATCGATGGCCGCTTCCACATGGATGCGCAGCAGCACCAGCTGCTCGACCACGGCGTCGATGCGGCGCGAGAACACGCCATCCAGCGAGCGACGTGCCGCGCGCGCGGCGCGGTTGTCGCCCGCGGCGATCAGGTCGGCGATGGCCTCGGCCTGGGCCAGGTCGAGCTTGCCGTTGAGGAATGCCCGTTCACTGAACTCACCCGGCCGCGCCTGGCGCGCGCCGAGCGCGATGCAGCGCGCGACCAGCTGCTGCAGCAGCACCGGGCTGCCGTGGCCCTGCAGTTCCACCACTTCCTCGCCGGTGAAGCTGTTCGGTGCCGGGAACCACAGCACGATGCCATCGTCGATGACCTCGCCTTCGGCATCACGCAGGCGCGCGTAGTGCGCGTGGCGCGGACGCAGTGCAGGTGCACCCAGTGCATTGGCGATGGCCGCAGCACGCGGGCCGGACAGGCGCAGCAGGCCGACACCGCCGGCGCCAGGGGCACTGCCGATGGCGACGATGGTGTCGGTGCGGATCGCGTCGTTCATGGCTCAGAGCTTCTCCAGCTGTGCGCGCGCCTGTGCCGCGCCACTGCCCTGCGGCTGCAAGGCCAGGTAGGTGGTGTAGGCCTGCTTGGCCTTGGCCTTGTCGCCGGCGTTGAAGTAGGCATCACCCAGGTTGAGATAGGCCACTGCACGCGAGGGGTCGATCTTCAGCGTGTTCTCCAGCCAGCGCGCCGCTTCGGCATAGCGCTGCTGGCGGTAGTAGACGAAGCCGAGGTTGTTGGCGGCCTGGGCGAAGTCCGGACGCAGCTTCAGTGCTTCGGTGAACTGCGCCACCGCCTCGTCGTACTGCTTCTCGCGGTACAGCTGAAGGCCGCGGTCATTGGCCTGCTGCGCGCGCTGGCGATCCGACGCCGGGCCCGCAGTGGGAACCACCAGCTTGGCCTTGCCGCCCTGCAGGTCGGCCACCGTCACCGGCGCCTGGCTGCCCTTGGCTTCGCTGGCGGCTTCAACCTTGTTGTTCAGTGCGATCGCATCGGCGGTCAACTGGCGCGTATCGGCATTGAGGAACTCCTGGCTGTCCGGCACCTGGAACACGAACTCGCCGCCCTGCGAACCGGGCAGGCTGCCGAAGGCCGGGGTCTGGTGTGAAACGGCTGAGACGGCCGGCGCAACGTAGGCGGCCAGTTCGGTACCGGTGATCAGCCCATCGCCGTTGAGGTCGCCCTTGCCGGCCAATGCCTGCAGCAGCACCCAGGTGAACACCGAGTGGCCGTTCGGACCAGCGTCGGCCACCTGCTGGTCGGCACCGCCGGCGGTCAGCATCTGCCGCGCGCTGCGCCGCGCGTTCTCGCGCAGGAACGACGACGACGATGGGCCGCCACGGGTCAGGCCCAGGCCGCTGTAGCAGGCATCCATCACGAACATCACGTGCTTGGCCTGCATGCTCTCGGCGATGTTCTGGATGTCGGTCATCGCGATGGCGTCGGTAGCGAATTCCTTCGGGTCCGAATCCACTGGAATGATGTAGCCGAGGTCGCGTCCGGAGGCGAGCTGGCGGGTGGCACCATGGCCGGCGAAGAACACGAACACGCGGTCGTTCTTTCCGGTGCGGTCATCGGCCAGGCGGTCGTGGAAGGCGGCCAGGATGTTGTTGCGGGTGGCCTGCTCGTTCTTCAGCACGATCACCTGCGAGGACGGGAAGCCGAACTGCCCGGTCAATGTGTTGGCCACTGCCTGCGCGTCATGGCTGGCGTACTCCAGCTTCGGCCACTTGGCGTAGTTGTCGATGCCGACCACGATTGCCCAGGACTTCTCGTAGCCGGTGGTGACGGTGGCGGCACCGGTATCGCCCTTGCGCGCACGGGCGACCGTGAAGTCGCGGCCGTTCCAGCCAGCGAACTGGTAGCCATCGGCGATCAGCCGGTCGAGGATCTGCGGCAGCGCCTTCACCGCACGATCGTGAATGTCGTGGAACAGGATGATGCCGCGCTGTTCCTTGTTCACCTGGTCGAGCACGCGCTGGACGATCGATTCCGGCACCGGGTCGGCCCAGTCCATCGAGTCGATGTTCCACATGATCGACTTCAGCCCGGCTTCGTTGAGCAGCTGCAGGCCTTCGGCATTGCGTGCGCCATAGGGGAAGCGGAACAGCGGCGCGCGCTTGCTGTCGACATCCTTCAGCAGCGTGTCGGTGTCCAGCACCTGCTGGCGCAGCGCGTCACCGGTGGTCCGCGAGAGCTGGGCGTGGGTCAGGCTGTGATTGCCGACCGCATAGCCCTCTTCCATCAGGTTGCGGCTGATCTTCGCCATCGGGCCGAGGCTGACCTTGCCGTCGGCCTCGACCTTGCCCAGGTTGCGGCCCACTTCGAAGAACACGCCCGGCACGTCGTAGCGCTTGAGGATGGCCACCACTTCATCGGTATAGGCCTTGTGCGGGCCATCGTCGAAGGTGAGCACAACGGTCTTGGCCGGCAGGTCGCGGCCGAAGATCTCGCGGTCGCTGTCCTTCATCGACATCGGGTACGGCTCGATCACGCCATAGTCGCGCAGGATCGCTTCGCGGCTGTAGTCCTTGTGCAGGTCGGCGATGTAGTCGTCCCACTTCTCACGCTTCAACTCGATGGCGCGGGTGCGCTCGAAGCGGCTGAAGATGCGGGTCAGTTCCTGGTTGTAGTTGCGCTCGATCTCATCAAGCGCCTCCAGGTCCTCGCCGATGCGCTGGTGCAGCTTCACCGCCGGCAGCGACGAATCGGTGCCGACCCGTTCATGCAGGTCACGCAGCACTTCGCGGAAGGCCAGGCGGTCGGCGTCGAACAGTTCCGGCGCCGACTCGATGTAGTCCAGCACGGTGCCGAGGGTGGCGAAGCGCTGCGGACTGGAGCCGCGCAGCAGCGTGTCGAACTGCGCGGCGATGGCCGTGCGCTGTTCCAGGCCATCGTGGAACAGCTGCTGGCCCACGCGCGTGGAGGTACCGCGGTCGGCAGCCGACTGCTGTTCCTCGTCGGCCAGCAGCACGATGATGCGGCGGTAGCCGTCGAGCTGTTTCTGCAGCGCGGCCAGCAACGGTGCAGCGGCAGGATCGGCGGCGGCCGCAGCCTGCGCGCTGGGCTGGGTGACCGTGGTCGCCGGCGCCTTCGCGTCCTTGTCGCCACAGCCGGCAACGACCAGGGTCAACAACAGCGACGGCAGGAACAGGCGGAACGACGGCGCACGCTGCATGGTGGACTCGAAGGTGGGAGGAACGGTGTGCCGGCGATTCTAACGCCGCATGCGAAAAGCCCGCCTTGCGGCGGGCTTTTGCTGGGGTCAGCCGGCCAGCGGCCGGCTCTACCGATTACTTCTTTTTGAGCGGGGCCGGCGCGGTGGTGGCCGGGACCGGCTCGCCGCCATGGCGCTTGGTCATCCACCACTGCTGCAGCAGGCCCAGGCCGCCGTTGACCACCCAGTACAGGACCAGGCCGGACGGCATGAAGGCCATCATGACACCGAACACCAGCGGCATGAACTGCATCATCTTCTGCTGCATCGGGTCCATGCCCGGTGCCGGGGTCAGCTTCTGGGTGAACCACATCACTGCCACGTTGATGACCGGCAGGATGAAGTACGGGTCGCGTGCGGTCAGGTCCTGGATCCAGCCGAACCAGGGCGCCTGGCGCAGTTCGACCGATTCGACCAGCACCCAGTACAGGGCGAAGAAGATCGGCATCTGGATGAGGATCGGCAGGCAGCCCCCCATCGGATTGATCTTTTCCTTCTTGTACAGCTCCATCATCGCGGTCTGGAACTTCTGGCGGTCATCGCCATAGCGTTCCTTCAGCTGCGCGATGCGCGGCTGGAAACGACGCATCTTGGCGCCGCTCTTGTACTGGGTCGCCGACAGCGGGTACAGCACCAGCTTCAGCAGCACCACCAGGCCGACGATCGCCCAGCCCCAGTTGCCGACCAGCTTGTGCACCTGGTTCAGCACCCAGAACAGGCCCTGGCCGATCACCGCCATCATCGAGAAGCGGCTGTAGTCGACCACGCGGTCCAGGCCCGGCACGTCTTCCTTGGCGATCAGGTTGACCAGCTTCGGGCCGACCCACAGTCGGGCTTCGGTGCTGGTGGACTGGCCCGGGGCCACGGTGAAGGCCGGGCCACGCGCTTCGATCAGGTCACGACCAGCCACCTGCGACAGCACGTAGTGTGCGGTCTGGTCCTTCTGCGGGATCCAGGCGGTGAAGAAGTGGTGCTGCAGCATCGCCAGCCAGCCGCCGGTGATGTTCTGGTTCAGCGTGCCGTCTTCCAGGTAGTCCTTGAACGCACGACGCTGGTACTTCTTGTCGTTGTCGTACCAGGTGGCACCGTTGAAGCTGAAGGAATCGGGGTTGGTCATGCTCCGCGACAGGATGGTCGGGGTGCGGTCCAGGGTGCGGTAGACATAGCCGTTCCACGGCGCGGCGCCAGCGTTGCTGACTTCGTCCTTGAAGCGCACGGCGTACTCGTTGCGCGAGACGGTCAGGGTGCGCTTGATGGTCACGCCGTTGTCGGCGGTCCACACGAACGGGATCTGCAGCTCGTTCTGGCCCTTGGCCAGCACGAAGTCCTTGGTGTCACCCACCAGCTTGAAGCCGTCAGCGCCGGGGACCGGGGTGTTCTTGTCTTCGCTGGCCCAGCCACTGATCGCGCTGTACGGGTGCGCGGGGTCTTCGGTCAGCAGGCGGACCGGCGGGCTGCCTTCGTCCTTGGTCTGCGGGAACTGCAGCAGCTCGGCGTCGAGCACGCGGCCGCCGTCGAGCACCAGGCGCAGCACGTCGGTGGTGACGGTCACGCGCTGGCTGGCCGGGGTAGCGCTGGCTTGGGCCTGTGCGGCGGCCTGGCCGGGGGCGCCCGGCACCTGGGCGCTGGGGATGGCGCCGGGGTTCGCGCCCGGAACACTCTGTGCGGCGGCCGGGGCCGACGTGGTGGTTGGTGCCGGGGTCGGAGCAGCCTTTTCACGGCTCCACTCCATCCACAGCAGCACGGCCACCATCAGCCAGGCAAAAATGAGGAATACGCGGGTCTGGTTCATCAGCGGACAGGCTCGGCGGGGCCGGGACGCGATGCCGGCTCGGTCAAAGAAGGAGTTGCGATGCCATCAGGCGGCGGCATTGTGCCGTCCACGCCCGGCGTGGGCAATGCACGCAGGCGACGCAGCAGGCGCAGGAAGGCCTGGCGGATCTCGTCGTTGCTGGCGGAACGCGCAGCACTACGAGCCACGACGACAAAGTCGCCTGGCTGGATGTCGGTACGTGTCTGACGCAGGATGTCGCGCAGGACGCGCTTGATCCGGTTACGCCCGACGGCGTTCGGATCAACCTTGCGGGAAACCGCCAGACCCAGCCTGGCCGGCCGGTCAGCCGGCAGCCAGTGCAGGGTCATCAGCGGATCGGACACACGGCGGGCGCCGTTGAAGACCGTTGAGTATTCGGCACGCGTGCGAACCCGCGCAGAGCGAGGGAATCGCTTGCGCGGGTCTGCAGTATTCACTGTCGAAGGGATTGCGTCTGCCGCGGGGTGCGGCATGGCAATCAGGCGCTCAGGACTTTGCGGCCCTTGGCGCGGCGACGCGACAGGATCTTGCGGCCGTCAGCGGTCTTCATACGGGCACGGAAGCCGTGGTCGCGCTTACGCTTGAGGTTGCTGGGCTGGTAGGTGCGCTTCGTGGCCATTGGGGGCCTCTCGTATGAATGGGACGGAAAGAACCGGAAATTCTAGAGAGGTACCCTGCCCCAAGTCAACCCCTGGCAGCTACGCGAATTCACCGGGCTGTGCAATAGCTGTGGATGTTTTTGTGAATAAGTAGGGGACAAGCATTCCGAAGGCGGGCGCTCGGTGGTAGTCTGAGCCATCCATTTCCCCCCCTTTCAGGCCTGTGTTTGGGCGCCTTGTCGCGTCCATGCCCCGGCCACCGGACGATTATTGCTGATGGATGCTTGGTCCCGTAGTCTCGAGCGCCTCGAAGCGGAGTTCCCGCCGGAAGACGTTCATACCTGGCTGAAGCCACTGCAGGCCGATCTGCGCGTGGACAGCCTGGTGCTGTATGCACCGAATGCCTTCATCGTCGACCAGGTCCGCGAGCTGTACCTGGCCCGGATCCGCGAACTGCTGGCGCACTTCGCCGGTTTCAGCGACGTTTTTCTTGAAATCGGCTCGCGCCCGCGCCCTGTGGAGGCGCAGAACGCGCCGGTTTCCACGCCGTCGGCGCATGTGTCCAGCGAACCGCAGGTGCCGTTCGCCGGCAACCTGGACAACCACTACACGTTCGCCAACTTCGTCGAAGGCCGCAGCAACCAGCTGGGCCTGGCCGCCGCCTTCCAGGCGGCGCAGAAGCCGGGCGACCGCGCGCACAACCCGCTGCTGCTGTACGGGGGCACCGGCCTGGGCAAGACCCACCTGATGTTCGCCGCCGGCAACGCCATGCGCCAGGCCAATCCGGGCGCGAAGGTGCTGTACCTGCGTTCGGAACAGTTCTTCAGCGCGATGATCCGGGCCCTGCAGGAAAAGACCATGGATCAGTTCAAGCGCCAGTTCCAGCAGGTGGACGCGCTGCTGATCGATGACATCCAGTTCTTCGCCGGCAAGGACCGCACCCAGGAAGAGTTCTTCCACACCTTCAACGCGTTGTTCGATGGCAAGCAGCAGATCATCCTGACCTGCGACCGCTATCCGCGCGAAGTCGAGGGCCTGGAAGCGCGCCTGAAGTCGCGGCTTGCCTGGGGCCTGTCGGTCGCGATCGAACCGCCGGACTTCGAGACCCGCGCCGCGATCGTGCTGGCCAAGGCACGCGAACGCGGTGCCGAGATTCCCGATGATGTTGCGTTCCTGATCGCCAAGAAGATGCGCTCCAACGTGCGCGACCTCGAAGGCGCGCTCAATACCCTGACCGCCCGCGCCAATTTCACCGGCCGCGCGATCACCACCGAATTCGCCCAGGAAACCCTGCGCGACCTGCTGCGCGCCCAGCAGCAGGCGATCAGCATTCCCAACATCCAGAAAACCGTTGCCGACTACTACGGCCTGCAGATCAAGGATCTGCTGTCGAAGCGTCGGACCCGCTCGCTGGCACGCCCGCGCCAGGTCGCCATGGCCCTGACCAAGGAACTGACCGAGCACAGCCTTCCCGAGATCGGCGATGCCTTTGCCGGTCGCGATCACACCACGGTGCTGCATGCCTGCCGCCAGATCCGGACCCTGATGGAAACCGACGGCAAGCTCCGCGAGGACTGGGACAAGCTGATCCGGAAGCTGAGCGAATGATGCACGGATGCCGATGAGGCGTCATCGCACAAAACGGTGCAGAATCCGGTAGCAAGCGCGGGACACGTTGTGGATAAAAATGGCGTTTGAAATCGCGTCGGTTTTATCCACAGCTTTCCCCACCCCCTGGGGGTCGGTAATACAGAGGGTTTCGATGCCTGAAATCCTTTTATTTACAAAGACTTAGCGTTGTTTTCCAGCGATTCTGTCTCTACCAGCACCACCAAGCTTTTGATTTATTCCACATTTTTTAAAGCATAGGGGCACGGAACCACATGCGTTTCACACTGCAGCGCGAAGCCTTTCTCAAGCCGTTGGCACAGGTCGTCAACGTGGTCGAACGCCGCCAGACCCTTCCGGTTCTGGCCAATTTCCTGGTCCAGGTGCAGAACGGCCAGCTGTCGCTGACCGGTACCGACCTGGAAGTGGAGATGGTGTCGCGGATCGCGGTTGAAGACGCCCAGGACGGCGAAACCACCATTCCCGCCCGCAAGCTGTTCGAGATCATCCGCGCCCTGCCCGACGGCAGCCGGATTACCGTCTCGCAGACCGGTGACAAGATCACCGTGCAGGCCGGCCGCAGCCGCTTCACCCTGGCCACCCTGCCCTCCAACGACTTCCCGTCGGTGGACGAAGTGGAAGCCACCGAGCGCGTGGCCATCGGCGAAGCAACCCTGAAGGAACTGATCGAGCGCACTGCGTTCGCGATGGCCCAGCAGGACGTGCGCTACTACCTCAATGGCCTGCTGTTCGACCTGCGCGGCGATGCGCTGCGCACGGTCGCCACCGACGGCCATCGCTTGGCCCTGTGTGAAACCGATCTGGCCAAGCCCAGCGGTTCCAAGCGCCAGATCATCGTGCCGCGCAAGGGCGTGACCGAACTGCAGCGCCTGCTGGAGAGCGGCGATCGCGAGATCGAACTGGAAGTCGGCCGCAGCCACGTGCGCGTCAAGCGCGACGATGTCACCTTCACCTCGAAGCTGATCGACGGTCGTTTCCCGGATTACGAAGCGGTGATTCCGATCGGTGCCGACCGCGAAGTGAAGGTTGATCGTGAAGCACTGCGTGCCTCGCTGCAGCGCGCCGCGATCCTGTCCAACGAGAAGTACCGCGGCATCCGCGTGGAAGTCTCGCCGGGCAACCTGAAGATCAGCGCGCACAACCCGGAACAGGAAGAAGCCCAGGAAGAGATCGAAGCCGACACCACGGTCAGTGATCTGGCCATTGGCTTCAACGTGAACTACCTGCTGGATGCCCTCTCCGCGCTGCGCGATGAGGAGGTCATCATCCAGCTGCGCGATTCCAACTCTTCTGCGCTGGTTCGTGAATCCAGCAGTGAGAAGTCGCGTCACGTGGTCATGCCGCTGCGTCTCTGACAGCAGCCTGTTCCACGTGGAACCTAAGGACGCCCGGTATCTCCCCGGGCGTTTTTTTTTGCAGGTTCCACGTGGAGCATCGGAGTTCGCGGAATCTCCAGGTCTGGACGAATGTCTTGCTCGAGATTGCTGCTTGCCGATTGTTCTTGGTTGCCCCTCCGATGCAATCGGCCCTACGCGGTAGGAATCCAGGTTGCTGACCTGGGCGCTGCCCAGCCAACTTCGATCGAGTACGCAGTTCCGGGTCCTCAGCCTGATTGCAGGTGACCCGATCTGGTCGGATGGATGAAGCGGATCGCATCCGCTATCGCAGTGGTTGCTTCATCTGCAGACGTCACTGTCCACAGGCCCGGTTGGGGCCGGATCAGAGCTGGCCTAGCTTCTAAATCTGGGTATAAATCTAAAGCATGGTGGTGATGGTAGGCCCAGATTTCGTGGAAAAATGCATTATCCAATTGAATTTTAAGAGATTTATGCAGCTGAAACCCCCTGTATAGAGGCCCCTCAGGCTGGGGGGGAACCTGTGGATAGTTTGGCAGGTCGGGCAAAAGGACTTTTTTATCCACAGTTTGCCCATACCTTGTGTATAAGTCATACAGACCCGCTGTGGACAGCGTGAAACGAGCGGGCTGAATTCTTTGAAATCTGTGGAACCCTCCACGGCATCGCATCGTAGATTTCAAGAAATCCGCGCGGTGTTCGCGCAACCCACCGTCGAGGGCACCTGGCGATGCTCGCGGAATGAGGCTGAAATCGCTGAAATCTGAAGGCCTGTACCCTGCGCCGCCGCTCAGAATTCAAGGATTCCCGGGCATATCCAGACCCAGGCGAGCCCAGATGAGGGAGCGCCACCACGTGGAACACGCGTAGGGTTGCCAGGCGGAGGCTTCAGCACAGTGGCGATGTCTGGCGCGCCACGGCTGGCTTGACCGATGCAGTAAGCTGATGGATTCCCTGTCCCACTACCGCCTCGTGCGGATGGTCTTTCGCGCCCCATGCTTATCCGCCGCCTCGCCCTGCACCAACTGCGTCGCTTCAGTGCGGTGGACCTGTCGCCCCAGCCTGGATTGAACCTGCTGACCGGCGACAACGGTGCCGGCAAGACCAGCGTGCTCGAAGCCCTGCACCTGATGGCCTACGGGCGCAGCTTCCGTGGCCGGGTGCGCGACGGTCTGGTGCGCCAGGGCCAGGAAGCGCTGGAGATCTTCGTGGAATGGGACGAACAGCGTGCCGATCACCTGCCGCACCGCCGAAAGGCCGGGCTGCGCCACAGTGGCCAGGACTGGAAGGGACGATTGGACGGTGAAGACGTCGCGCAGCTGGGCAATCTCTGCGCAGCGCTGGCCGTGGTGACGTTCGAGCCGGGGAGCCATGCACTGGTCAGTGGGGGGGGCGAACCTCGCCGTCGCTTCCTCGATTGGGGCTTGTTCCACGTGGAACCGGATTTTCTCTCCCTGTGGCGCCGCTATTCCCGGGCGCTGAAGCAGCGCAATGCTCTGCTCAAGCAGGGCGGGCCGTCGCGGATGCTAGATACCTGGGATCACGAGCTGGCCGAGGCCGGGGAACCGCTGACCAGCCGCCGTCAGCACTACCTGGAGCGTCTGCAGCAGCGCACGGTGGCCTTGGCCGCCAGCCTGGCTCCGCAACTCGGCATCCAGGGTCTGGAACTGAGCCCCGGTTGGCGGCGGCATGAGCTTCCCTTGGCCGATGCCCTGCTTCTGGCCCGGGAACGCGACCGGCAGGCCGGCTATACCTCGGTCGGCCCACACCGGGCAGACTGGAGTGTGGATTTCCAGAGCATTCCGGGCCGTGATGCGTTGTCCCGTGGTCAGGCCAAGCTGACGGCATTGGCCTGCCTGCTGGCGCAGGCCGAGGACTATGCGGAACAGCGCGGCGAATGGCCGGTTATCGCGCTGGACGATCTGGCCTCGGAGCTGGATCGCACCCATCAGGCGCGGGTGCTGGAGCGCCTGCTCAATGGGCCGGCACAGATCTTCATCACCGCTACCGAAACCCCGGCGGCGCTGCTGGACCTGACCCACATCGCCCGGTTCCACGTGGAACATGCACAGATCGTGGCTGTGCCATAGTGGGCACACCAGGGCCGCTCGACCCCGGCTGGTATAATTCGGGTTGGAATCCTTTCATTCTCGGCACATCGCTCCAAGCGGTGGCCGACCTGCGGAGCCTACGGCAAGCGCAATGAGCGACGAACAGAACACCCCGGCAAACAACGGCAATTACGACGCCAACAGCATTACCGCCCTGGAAGGCCTGGAGGCTGTCCGCAAGCGTCCCGGCATGTACATCGGTGACGTGCATGACGGCACCGGTCTGCACCACATGGTGTTCGAGGTCGTCGACAACTCGATCGACGAAGCGCTGGCCGGCCACGCCGACCACGTTGCGGTGACGATCCACGCCGACGGTTCGGTCTCGGTGTCCGACAACGGCCGTGGTATCCCGACTGGCAAGCACGAGCAGATGAGTGCCAAGCTCGGTCGCGAAGTGTCTGCAGCCGAAGTCGTCATGACCGTCCTGCACGCAGGCGGCAAGTTCGACGACAACAGCTACAAGGTTTCGGGCGGCCTGCACGGCGTCGGCGTCAGCGTGGTCAACGCGCTGTCGCAGAAGCTGCTGGTGGACGTGTTCCAGAACGGCTTCCACTACCAGCAGGAATTCAGCAACGGCGCCGCAGTGACCGCGCTGGCCAAGCTGGAAACCACCACCAAGCGCGGCACTACCGTGCGCTTCTGGCCGTCCACCGTCGCCTTCCACGACAACGTGGAGTTCCACTACGACATCCTGGCCCGCCGCCTGCGCGAACTGTCGTTCCTGAACTCCGGCGTCAAGATCGTCCTTGCCGATGAGCGTGGCGACGGCCGTCGCGATGACTTCCACTACGAGGGGGGCATCCGCAGCTTCGTGGAGCATCTGGCCCAGCTGAAGACGCCGCTGCACCCGAACGTCATTTCAGTCACCGGCGAGCACAACGGCATCGTCGTGGATGTGGCGCTGCAGTGGACCGACTCCTATCAGGAGACGATGTACTGCTTCACCAACAACATTCCGCAGAAGGACGGCGGTACCCACCTGGCCGGTTTCCGCGGTGCGCTGACCCGTGTGCTCAACAACTACATCGAGCAGAACGGCATCGCCAAGCAGGCCAAGATCAACCTGACCGGCGACGACATGCGAGAAGGCATGATCGCGGTGCTGTCGGTGAAGGTTCCGGACCCGAGCTTCTCCAGCCAAACCAAGGAAAAGCTGGTCAGCTCCGACGTGCGTCCGGCGGTGGAAAACGCCTTCGGTGCGCGCCTGGAAGAGTTCCTGCAGGAGAACCCGAACGAAGCCAAGGCGATCGCCGGCAAGATCGTCGACGCCGCGCGTGCACGTGAAGCGGCGCGAAAGGCCCGCGACCTGACCCGCCGCAAGGGCGCGCTGGATATCGCCGGCCTGCCGGGCAAGCTGGCCGACTGCCAGGAAAAGGATCCGGCGCTGTCCGAACTGTTCATCGTCGAGGGTGACTCGGCAGGTGGCTCGGCCAAGCAGGGCCGCAACCGCAAGAACCAGGCGGTGCTGCCGCTGCGCGGCAAGATCCTCAACGTGGAACGCGCGCGCTTCGACCGCATGCTGTCCTCCGACCAGGTCGGCACGCTGATCACGGCGCTGGGCACCGGCATCGGCCGAGACGAGTACAACCCGGACAAGCTGCGTTACCACAAGATCATCATCATGACCGACGCCGACGTCGACGGCGCCCACATCCGCACCCTGCTGCTGACGTTCTTCTACCGTCAGATGCCGGAGCTGATCGAGCGCGGTTACGTCTACATCGGCCTGCCGCCGCTGTACAAGATCAAGCAGGGCAAGCAGGAGCTGTACCTGAAGGACGACCCGGCGCTGGACAGCTACCTGGCCAGCAGCGCGGTGGAAAACGCTGCGCTGGTGCCGGCCACCGGCGAGCCCGGCATCGAAGGCCTTGCGCTGGAAAAGCTGCTGCTGGCCTACGCGGCCGCGCTGGATTCGATCGAGCGCAACGCACATCGCTACGACCGCAACCTGCTTGAAGCGCTGGTCGATTTCGTGCCGATGGACCTGGAAAGCCTGCGCGCTGCCGGCGAAGGCGAGGGCCTGGATGCACTGGCCAAGCGCCTCAACCAGGGCAGCCTGGGCAGCCCGCGTTTCACGCTGGAACTGCAGGAAGCCAACGACGAGCGCCCGGCCGCTGTGCTGGTGACCCGTCGCCACATGGGCGAACAGCACATCCAGGTGCTGCCGATGTCGGCCTTCGAAAGCGGCGAACTGCGCGCGATCCACCAGGCATCGAAGCTGCTGCACGGTCTGGTCCGCGAAGGCGCGACCATTTCCCGCGGTGCCAAGTCGATCGAAGTCGACAGCTTTGCCAAGGCACAGAACTGGCTGCTCGAGGAGGCCAAGCGCGGCCGCCAGATCCAGCGATTCAAGGGTCTGGGTGAAATGAATCCGGAGCAGCTGTGGGACACCACGGTGAACCCGGAAACCCGCCGACTGCTGCAGGTGCGTATCGAGGACGCTGTCGCAGCCGACCAGATCTTCAGCACCCTGATGGGCGATGTCGTCGAACCGCGTCGCGATTTCATCGAAGACAACGCGCTGAAGGTCGCAAACCTGGATATCTGACACAATCGGGACACGGCCGGCGCGCGGGGAGGCGCGCCGCCCTTCGACTCTTGAACACAGGTACCTGATGTCAGCATCCGCCCCGGTCTCCGCTCCGCCCCCGGTTCCGCCGGCTTCTGCCGCGCCGCGTGCCGTTTCGCCGTTGGCGGGGTTCTTCATCGACCTGGGCATCGCCGCTGTCACCCTGTTCGGCCTGAGCCTGATCAGCGGCCTGCTGTGGGGCCTGTACCGTGGCGTGGTGGTTGGTTACGCGAACGCGCAGGCTGGCGCTGGCGCACCCGACGCCAGTTCGGTCGCGGCGTCACTGGGCCAGCCCGGCGCGCTTGCGCAGATTCTCATGGCACTGTTCGCCACCGGTGGCGCCGCGTTGCTGCTGTACTTCTGGCGACGGCCGGCCAACGCCGCCGAGCGCCACGCCTCGTGCCAGGCGCTGCGCCGCCCCCCCACCTGGGGCTGGACCCTGCTGGTGGCGACCCTGATCGTGCTCGGCAGCAACGGCATCGCCTTCCTGGCCAAGCAGGTCGGCGTCGAGCCGGTCCCCACCAATCTGGCGCTGATGCAGAACGCGATCGCACGTTTCCCGTTGTTCCTGGTGCTGTTCGCGGTGGTCCTGGCGCCGGCCTACGAGGAACTGCTGTTCCGCCGCGTGCTGTTTGGCCGCCTGTGGCAGGCCGGGCGGCCAGGGTTGGGCGTGGTACTGAGCAGCCTCGCGTTTGCCCTGATCCATGAGATCCCTGGCACCAGTGCCAATGGCCCGGCCGAAATCGCACAGCTGTGGCTGGTCTATGGTGGCATGGGAGCCGCGTTCTGCTGGCTCTACCGGCGCACCGGCACGTTGTGGGCGGCGGTCACCGCCCATGCGCTGAACAATGCGGTCGCCCTTGCGGCGATGGTGTTCCTGGGGTCAACGTAAGGCCGCGTCCGCTTGACGAAAGATTAAGCCGCTACGCTACACACTCCGCATATGAACACGGGGGAGTTTCCATGAAACAACTGCTGCTGGCCCTTGTCATCACCACCCTGGTCAGCGCCTGCGCGACCACCACCTCCCCTACCGGTCGCCGGCAGATGGTGGGCGGCGTCTCGCAGGCGCAGCTGGACCAGCTCGGCGCACAGGCGTTCGCCGAAACCAAGCAGAAGGAAAAGATCAGCACCGACGGCCGCCAGAACGGTTACGTGCAGTGCGTGGTCAACGCCCTGGTCGCGCAGCTGCCAGCTCAATACCGTGGCGTACGGTGGGAGACGGCGGTATTCGTCGACAAGGAACCCAACGCCTTCGCCCTGCCCGGCGGCAAGGTCGGCGTGAACACCGGCATCTTCACCGTGGCCAAGAACCAGGATCAGCTGGCTGCCGTGATCGGCCATGAAATCGGTCATGTCATCGCCCGCCACCACGAAGAGCGCATCACCCGCCAGATGGGTGCGCAGACCGGGCTGGCCGTGCTCGGCGCGCTGGCTGGCGCAGCCTACGGCGAAGGTGCTGCCAGCACCGTCAACCAGCTCGGTGGCATGGGCGCGCAGACTGCCTTCCTGCTGCCGGGCTCGCGGACGCAGGAAAGCGAGGCTGACGTGATCGGCCAGCGGCTGATGGCCCAGGCCGGATTCAATCCGGCGCAGGCGGTCGACCTGTGGCAGAACATGATGGCCGCCAGCGGCGGTCGCAGCCCGCAATGGCTGTCCACCCACCCGGATCCGGCCAACCGGATCCAGGAACTGCGACGTGATGCCCCGGGCCTGACGCCGGTCTATCAGCAGGCGCAGGCGGCCGGGCTACGGCCAAAGTGCGGATGAGTGCGCAGTTCTATGCTGTATTGCAGCACATAAAACGATTTCTCACGCCATCTGTTTCTGATACGTTTGGCGGCTCAGATTTTTCTGACAGTCCGACTTTGCCGCTAACCGGCGGTTCGATCGAGGTGAACGATGATTTTCCGTAACCACAAAGCTGTGCTTTCCGTCCTCGTCGCGACCGCCCTGACCGGCGCCGTGGTCACCGATGCCTTCGCGCAGTCCTCGCGTTCCTCCGAGCGCGGCAACCGTGGCGGCAAGCAGGCCAAGGCCGAGGCGCTGTACCCGAACGCGACCCGCCAGGAGCCGATGGTCAAGGCTTCGGCCAAGATGGGCAGCAAGCTGCAGAAAATGATCGACAGCTACAACAAGGAAAAGTTCCCGGAAACCCGCACCCAGGCCGACGCCATCCTGGCTGACAGCGCCGCGAACGAGTACGACAAGTCGCTGGCCGCGCAGCTGGCCTCGCAGGCTGCCTACCAGACCGATGACGCCCCGGCTGCCATCGCCTACCTGAAGCAGGTCCTGCAGTTCAACGGCCTGGACAACAACGGCCACTTCCAGTCGATGCTGATGCTGGGCCAGTTGCAGCTGCAGGAAGACCAGACAGCCGAAGGCCTGGCAACCCTCGACAAGTACTTCGCCGAGAGCAAGTCGACCAAGCCGGAAGAACTGATCGCCAAGGGCCAGGCGCTGTACCAGCTGGAGCGCTACCAGGAAGCGATTCCGGTGCTGAAGCAGGCCATCGCCGGCTCCGCCGAACCGAAGGACAACTGGAACCAGCTGCTGATGGCGGCCCTGTCCGAAGCCGGCCAGTCCGGCGAAGCGGTCAAGGAAGCCGAGGCGCTGGCCGCCAAGAACCCGAACGACAAGAAGGCCCAGCTGAACCTGGCCAGCATGTACATGCAGGCCGACCAGATGGACAAGGCGGCCGCGGTGATGGACAAGCTGCGCAGCAGCGGCCAGCTCACCGAAGAGCGCGAGTACAAGCAGCTGTACTCCATCTATGCCAACACCGACAAAAAGGAAAAGGACGTCATCGCGGTCATCAACGAAGGGTTGCAGAAGGGCATCCTGAAGCCGGACTACCAGGTTTACCTGGCGCTGGCCCAGTCCTACTACTACTCCGACCAGGTGCCGCAGGCGATCGATGCGTGGCAGAAGGCTGCCCCGCTGTCCAAGGACGGTGAGACCTACCTGAACCTGGCACGCGTCCTGCATGCCGAAGGTCGCATCCCGGAGGCCAAGCAGGCCGCCCAGCAGGCGCTGGCGAAGGGTGTGAAGAACCAGGCTGATGCCAAGAAAATCATCAACCTGAAGTAAGTAGGAATAACGCCTGAATGCCTGCCCAGTTGATGCGCAGGCGCTCAGGATTGGTATAAGCTTGGAGGTTCCTGCGGTGTCATGCACCGCTGATCAGGGATTCCGCCCCCGGCATCCCGGCCCCACTATTGAGCTCTTGGCGCATGACGGAACAACTAGTCGTTCACCGGTACGAACAACCCGATGACAAGGGGCTGAGCTGGCCTCGCATCGTCGGCATCGCGTTTGTAATTGCCCTGCATCTGGCCGCCTTCATGATGCTCCTCATTCCCGCCGTGGCTCCCAAGGCCGTGGCTGAGAAGGAGCGCAACGTCATGGTGACCATCGTCGATGCGCCGCCGCCGCCGCCCCCGCCGCCGCCGCCGCCGCCGCCGACCGATACTCCGCCGCCGCCGGTGAAGAATCTGTCGCCGCCGAAGCCGTCGCCGGTCCCGCCGCCGCCGCAGGCGCCGGTCGTGGACGTGCCGGAGCCGCGCCCGAGCGATATCGTCACCCCGCCGTCGCCCCCCGCGCCGCCGGCACCTGCGACCTCGATCGAGGCCAGCGTGGACATCTCGTCGAAGGCCATGAATCCGCCGCGCTACCCGCCGGCCGCCTTCCGCGCGGGTATCCAGGGCGAAGTGATCCTGATCATTGATGTCGATGCCAACGGCAACGTCACCAATGTCACGGTGGAAAAGTCCAGCCGTAACCGCGACCTGGACCGTGCCGCGATGGAAGCGGCTCGCAAGTGGCGCTTCAACGCCGCTGAATCTGGCGGTAAGAAGGCGGCAGGTCGCGTTCGCGTCCCGGTCAACTTTGCGCTGAACTGATGCGCCCGGGTGGCATGGCCACCCCCGCTCCCGGTTCGATTGTTTAGCTTAGCTACACCCTTTATCACCACACACAACAAAGGTAAGCGTCATGCTGCAGGAAATTTTCATCGCCGCTGCTGCCGGGGGCAATCCGTCCAACGCCCTGTCGCAGATGGGCTTCGAGCACCTGATCCACGAAATGACCACCAAGCCGGGTGATTTCGCGGTTTCCTGGGTCGTGCTGCTGACCCTGATCGCCATGTCGGCCATGTCCTGGTACTGGACCGTCATCAACATCTTCCGTGCGACCCGCCTGAAGAGCGCTGCTGATCGCGTCGTCAGCCTGTTCTGGGATACCCCGAACGCGCAGGACGCCATCCGTGCCATGGAAGAGCAGCCGGCTTCGGAGCCGTTCTCGAAGATCGCCCTGGACGCTGCCCAGGCTGCTGCGCACCACCAGCGCGCTGAAGGCGGCGCCAACGGCGGCGTGGGTGAGAACCTGAGCCGTTCGGAGTTCGTCGACCGTGCCCTGCGTCAGGCCGTTACCCGCGAAAGCAACAAGCTGCAGTCGGGCATGACCCTGCTGGCCACCGTCGGCGCGACCGCTCCGTTCGTCGGTCTGCTGGGTACCGTGTGGGGCATCTACGGCGCCCTGATCAAGATCGGTGCCACCGGCTCCGCTTCGATCGACGCCGTTGCAGGCCCGGTGGGTGAAGCGCTGATCATGACCGCGATCGGTCTGTTCGTCGCGATCCCGGCCGTGTTCGCCTTCAACTTCTTCAGCAAGATCAACAGCGCGACCATCAGCAAGTTCGATACCTTCGCGCACGACCTGCACGACTTCTTCGCCACCGGCTCGCGCGTCCGCTAATTGCGGCGCGCGTCACCCAGCGACGAACGTAAGTAGTCACCAAGATCTAGACGGAGCCCGTTATGGCTTTCAGTAGTGGTAACAGCGGCGGCCCCATGGCCGACATCAACGTTACGCCCCTCGTGGACGTGATGCTGGTGCTGCTGATCATCTTCATCATCACGGCGCCCCTGATGTCCCACAAGGTCAAGGTGGATCTGCCGGAAGCCAACCTGATCCAGAAGCCGGAAGACGCTGAAAAGCGTTCCGGACCGATCACCCTGGCAGTCAAGGAAGACGGCTCGATCTACTGGAACGACGAAGAAATCAACAAGCAGACTCTCGAGTCGCGCTTGGCGACCGCCGCCCAGCAGACCCCGCAGCCGCCGCTGAACCTGCGTGGTGACCGCACCACCAAGATGCGCGTCATCAACGACCTGACCAAGGTCGCGCAGGAGCAGGGCATGCTGGACGTCGGCTTCGTCGCGACCAAAGAAAAGGGGCAATAAGCCATGGCATTCAGTAGTGGTGGTGGCAAGGGCCCCATGGCAGACATCAACGTCACGCCCCTCGTGGACGTGATGCTGGTTCTGCTGATCATCTTCATCGTGACCGCGCCGATCATGACGTACCCGATCGCCGTCGACCTGCCGCAGCGCGTGCTCAACCCACCGCCGCAGCTGGTCGAACCGCCGCCGCCGATCGAACTGAAGATCGACGCCAGCAACCAGGTCTCGTGGAACAACAGCCCGATCAATACCAGCGAGCTGCAGCAGCGGATGGAGCAGGAGGTCCAGCGTGACCCGACCAACCAGCCGGAACTGCGCATCGACGCCAGCCCGGATTCCGAGTACGACGTGATGGCCAAGGTTCTGGCCGCCGCGAAGAATGCTCAGATGAAGAAGATCGGTTTTGTGCAGCAGTAATCGCTACACCGCAACACAACAGTCATGACGCGACTGCAGACGCCCCTGGAGACAGGGGCGTTTTTTTTTATGCCTGCCGGCCTGGACCGCTATGATCGGCGGATGCTCGCCCTCTTCGACTCCCTGCGTCATTGGCTCGACGGCATCGCCCACCTTGGCTCGATCCTGGCGGTGGCCTACCTGCTGTATCTGTTCGCGCTGGCGGGCTGGATCATGCTGCAGAAGCGTGAGCCGGTCGCCACGCTGAGCTGGATCCTGTCGTTGGCGCTGCTGCCCTACCTCGGCTTGTTCATCTACTACCTGCTGGGCCCGCAGAAGGTGAAGCGGCAACGGCTGCGCCGCGGACGCGCACGATCGGGCATGGAGCACTACAGCGATGTCTGCCCACCGGATGCCGACTGCACCGAGCTGGCCAAGATCGCGCAGGCCACCACGGGCCTGGCGCCGAGCAGCGCGACCGAGGTGACCTGGCTGGTGGATGGTGCCGCTACCTACGCCGCTCTGTTGGAAGCGGTGGCGCAGGCTCGCGATCACGTGCACCTGGAGTACTACATCTTCAATCCGGACCATGCCGGCACCGCCCTGCGCGACGCCCTGGTCGAGCGCGCCCGTGCCGGCGTGCAGGTGCGCCTGCTGCTGGATGCAGTGGGTTCTTCCGCCCTGCCTCGCCGCTTCCTGCAGCCCCTGATCGATGCTGGTGGCGAGGCGGTCTGGTTCCATCCCCGGCAGTTGCTGAAGCCGTTCAAGCGGCCGTGGTTGAACCTGCGTACGCACCGCAAGCTGGTGATCGTCGATGGCCGGCTGGCCTTCACCGGTGGCATCAATATCACCGACGATGAAGACGAGAGCCGCAAGCCGAACGCCTACCGCGACCTGCACATGCGCATCTGCGGCCACGTCGTGCGCAGCCTGCAGCTGGTGTTCGCCGAGGACTGGCTCTATGCCAGTGGCCAGGATCCCTCGCGCATGGACATTGCCCGTCTGTGGCCGGCTGACATGCCGCTGCGCGGCGATGGTGCGATCAACGCCCAGGTGCTGGTCTCCGGCCCGGACTCGGGCTGGGAAACGATCCACCGCCTGCACGTGGCGGCCATCCAGGAAGCACACGAGCGCGTGTGGCTGGTGACGCCCTACTTCGTGCCGGGCGAAGCGGCGCGGATGGCGCTGACTTCGGCGGCACTGGGTGGACTGGACGTGCGCCTGCTGGTGCCGAAGATGAGCGACTCCTGGTTTGTCACCCAGGCCGCGCGCTCCTATTTCGACGAACTGCTGCACGCCGGGGTGAAGATCTACGAGTACGGCCCGCGCATGCTGCATACCAAGGCTTTCATCGCCGACGACGATGTCTGCATCGTCGGCAGCGCCAACTTCGACCACCGCAGCTTCCGCCTGAACTTCGAGCTGTCGATGATGATCAGCGACCGTGACCGCGTCGCCGCTCTGGCCGGGCTGCTGCAGGGAGAGTTCGACCGCGCCACCCGCGTGCACGACCAGGCTGGCCGTTCGCTGTGGCTGCACCGCCTGCCCGAGGCCTTCGCCCGGCTGGCCTCGCCGCTGCTCTGACGCAGCGCTACACTGCGGCGATCATCCGGGGAGCCCGACTATGTACTGGTTGTACCTGCTGCTGGCGCTGGGCTGTTTCGCCTTCGCCCTGAAGACCCCCAGCGCCGCATTGATGACCCTGTGCCTGCTGGCCGCCCTCGCCTTCCTGCTGGCCTGGGTGCGCGGTCGCTATGTAGCCCGCTTCGGCGACCTTCAGCGGGACCCTGCCACCCTTGTCGATGCCGAGGAGCTGCGCCGCCTGCGCGAGCAGGCCCAGGCCCGCCGCAATGCCGACGCCAACGACCACGATCCGTCCCCTCTTTCCAAGTAGTTCCGTTCCATGACCCAGCTCAGCGTCAACGTCAACAAGATCGCCGTCCTGCGCAATTCGCGCGGCGGCGCCGAACCGGACGTGGTGCGCGCCGCCCAGGCCTGCCTGGATGCCGGTGCACATGGCATCACCGTGCACCCGCGGCCGGACCGCCGCCATATCACCGCCGAGGACGTGCTGGCGCTGTCCACGCTGACCCGCGCGCGTGGTGTCGAGTTCAACATCGAAGGCAACCCGTTCGCACCGCCGCGCGAGGGCTACCCAGGCCTGCTGCCGCTGTGCGCGCAGACCCGCCCGGCGCAGGCGACGCTGGTGCCGGATGGCGATGGACAGATCACCTCCGACCATGGCTTCGACTTCGAGCGGGATGCCGAGCGGCTGCGACCACTGGTCGCCGAACTGAAGGCGATGGGCTGCCGGGTCAGCCTGTTCGTCGATGCGGGCAACCCACTGCTGGAGCAGGCGGCCGAAGTCGGTGCAGATCGTGTCGAGCTGTATACCGGCCCCTACGCCGAAGCACACGCGGCCGGCGACGCTGCGGCGATGCTGGAACTGTTCGCCACTGCGGCGCGGCGGGCGCAGGCGGTGGGCCTGGGCGTCAACGCCGGGCACGACCTGTCACAGGACAACCTACGCGATTTCCTGGCCCACGTGCCGGACGTGCTGGAGGTGTCGATCGGTCACGCGCTGATCGGTGAGGCGCTGTACGACGGACTGGACGCCACGGTGCGCGGGTACCTGGCGTTGCTCTGACCGCTCCCCTGTAGCGTTGAGCCATGCTCGACGCAGCACCGCGCTGAACCCTTCAGGCAGCCGTCGCAGCCATTGAGACGGCTGCGGCGTAACCTGCCGCAATGGGTATCGCGATCAAGGGCCGAGGTTCCACGTCCCACCTTGCCGGGCGCTTTGAAAGCACCGTCAGCGAGGCGGTGGACGACGGCTGGGCAGTCGATGAGAGCGAGGAATTCCTCGCCCCACGTCTGCGCACTGAAGTACGTGCCGAGACCGCACGCAGCATCATCAGCCGCAACACCTCACCGGACGTCGGCTTCAGCCAATCGGTGAATCCGTACCGCGGTTGTGAGCATGGCTGCTCCTACTGCTTCGCGCGCCCCTCGCACGCCTATCTGAACCTGTCGCCAGGCCTGGACTTCGAGACCAAGCTGTTCGCCAAGACCAATGCGCCGCAGCTGCTGCGCAAGGAGTTGTCGAAGCCGGGCTACGTTCCGCAACCGATCGCGCTGGGCATCAACACCGATGCGTACCAGCCCATCGAACGCAAGTTCAAGCTCACCCGCCAGCTGATCGAAGTGATGCTGGAAACCAAGCATCCGTTCTCGCTGATCACCAAGAACGCACTGGTCGAACGTGACATCGATCTGCTCGCACCGCTGGCGGCGGAGAACCTGGTCAGCGTGCATTTCTCGGTGACCTCGCTGGACCCGCATCTCTCCGCAAAGCTGGAGCCACGCGCGTCGGCGCCGCATGCACGGCTGCGTGCGATGAAGCGCCTGCATGAAGCGGGCATTCCGGTGGGTGTGATGGTGGCGCCGGTGATCCCGTGGATCAACGACAGCGAACTGGAAGCCGTGCTGGAGGCCGCGCACGATGCTGGCGCCAGCACCGCAGGCTACGTGCTGCTGCGCCTGCCGCTGGAAGTGGCCCCGCTGTTCCGCGATTGGTTGGACACCCATCATCCCGATCGCGCCGCGCACGTGATGAGCACCATCCAGCAGCTGCGCGGCGGCAAGGATTACGACAGCCAGTTCGGCACCCGCATGCGTGGCCAGGGCGTGTATGCCGATCTGTTGAACAACCGCTTCAAGCTGGCGCGAAAGCGTCTCGGCTTCAATGCGCAGAACAGCCATTGGCCGAAGCTGGATTGCAGCCGGTTCGTGAAGCCGCTGACGCCGAAGAAGGATTCGCCACAGGGTTCGCTCTTCTGAGGTGTGTACATCTGCTGGCGTATGCACCGGCGATTCGTCGCGCTGTGCTGTGCCCAGCTCATTGATGGGCAATGCACGAGAAACATTACGTGCCTCCATTGCACCGTTGCAGCGTGCCGTCATACACTCGTTACAAACATGAATTCCCGATGACTGAATGAGTCGGTCTCGGATGAGGAGCTAGGCAAGCGCATGATGCACGTTGCAACACGGAACACCTTGCAGTCCCGACTTCTTCTTCTGCCGCTGCTTTCCCTGCCGATGACATTGGCAACTGCGGCAAACACCCTCGAAACCGTCCAAGTCACCGCCACGCTCCCTGTTGGAGGTGGCGGTGCAGGCGGTTTTGGATTTGGTGGCGGCAGTGGTGTCCACCTGTCCGAGTCACAGATGGACAATGGCGGTGGCGGCGGTGCAATTCCGACCGAAACGGCGAAGGAACAGCCGACCGATGACAAGGAGAAGGACTGTAATGGCCGCAAGGGCAATCCTGTCGTGCTCTACAGCGGCAACAAGGTCGAGCCGGAACTCGATTTCGCCAGCCAGGGCGAAATGGGCCTGTTCCTGCAGCGCAACTACAATCATTACTGGAGCGCGACCGGTCTGTTCGGCAATCACTGGCTGAGCAACTTCGACTATTCGCTCGCGTTCACCGATGCAAACCAGCTGGCGTGGGTACAACGGCCCGACGGTCGCCGCATCAAGTATCTCAAGGATCCAGCCAGCGGCCGCTGGTACGAGGACAAGACCCAGCCCATCGCGTATCTCGCCGCGAACGGAGACGGCACGTTCACGCTTCGAAACGAAAACAACGGGACGGAAATCTACAACGCCGAGGGCTACATCACCCGGCTCAGCAATGAGCAAGGTGTGAGCTGGACGTTCTCCTATACCGATCGCTACCTGCAGAAGGTCACCCACTCCTCGGGATGCAGTATCAGCTTTGGCTGGACCAATGGACAGGTCTCCCAGGTGACCGACCCGGCCGGCAACATCTACCGCTACACCTATACCCCCAACGTGTTCGGGAATGGGCGTGGGCGGCTCGCCAGCACGACATTGCCAGGCGCTCCTGCAACGACGATCAGCTACCACTACGAAGACGGCCGCTTCCCGGGTGCCCTGACCGGCAAGTCCTTTGACGGCGTGCGCTATTCCACGTTTGCCTACGACGCGGAGCGGCGCGCCATCAGCACCGAGCACAATGGCGGCATCGAACGATTCCGCTTCAGCTACGCCGTGCGCAGCACCGAACCGGTGCTTCCGCCCCCCGCCCCGGCTCGACCGGGCGGTGTCCGCGCCGACGAAGAGCGTGGATGGTGCGAGCAGCGCCCCGGAGGCTCACGCATCTGCTACCAGCCGCGCTCGCTGCCTGTCGATTCGCTGCCGATGGAGAGCGCTCTCGGCATGACCGCCGCCGCTGCGCCGAGCCTTACGCGGCCCGTCGATATCGATGTCACTGTGATCAACCCTCTTGGCCGCAGCACCACCTACACGTTCAAGGACGGAAAGATGGTGTCGACCAAGGGTGATCCGTCGCCGAACTGCCCTGCCAGCTACAAGGAGCAGAGCTACGACGCCAATGGGTACCCTGATCTGGTCCATGATTTCCAGGACAATCTGACCAACTTCGACTACAGCGCACAGGGCTACCTGCTGAAGCGGGTGGAAGCGGTCGGCAGCACGGCCGAACGTACGACGTTGCAGGAGTGGGATACCGCGCGTAACCGGCTGCTCAAGACAACGGTGGTGGGTGATCTTGAAGTCGCCTACACCTATGACGATCGCGGAAACGTGGCCAGTGTGACTGAGCGCAATCTGACGGCACGTGGGGTGCCCAGCCAGACGCGGGTAACCCGCACCACCTATAGCTATCACGCCAATGGATTGAAGGCCTCGATCAAGATCGATGGCCCGCTTCCGCAGGATGACGTCACCTCGACCTTCAACAACTAGGGCGATCTGACCAGCACCACCAACGCTCTCGGTCATACGATCAGCTATTCCAACTTCAACGGCTTGGGATTGCCGGGACGTATCGTCAATGCGAACGGTGGTGTGCGGGAGCTGACGTATGACGGTCGTGGCCGCGTTGTGTCCGACAGAACCAGCTCGGGAACCGGCTGGGCGACCACAGCCATTGGCTACACCTCCGCAGGCGACATCGCCTCGCTCACCCAGCCCGATGGCGTGACGGTACGCTACGGCTACGATGCAGGACGCCGCCTGACGCATGAAGTCCGCTCGCTGGGAGACGGTACGTGGGCGTGGACCCGTCATAGCTACAACAACGCTTCCAATCGCACGCGTACCGAGGTTTCACAGACCGACTATCCGATCGATACGGCAGTCAAGGGAATGATTGACGAAATCACCCATGACGGGCAGTGGAACTGGTTCGCTCGAGGCTGGGCCTGCTCCACCGGATCGGCCGGATCCATCCAGGTGGATGGCTACGCCGAAGGCAACGTCTACCTGGGAAGCACCCAGGCAAACCTCGCCAGCGAGCCAGGGGTTGCTGCCGCCTGCCAAGCCTCAGGCAATGGCTATAGATACCAGCTGCCGATATCGCTGGCCCAGAGGCAGCAGCTGGGTGGCCGTAAGTTCTCCATCTACGGTGTATCTCCGAAGGGAGCACAGCACAACCAAGCGCTGGGCAACTCCGGCAACTTCGCCATTCCCACGGCAACGATCATCGGAGACGTCGCAGGGGTTACGAACGACGCGAACTGGAACTTCTCCGTACAAGGATGGGCATGCTCCGTGGGCGTCAACGCGGCCACCACCGTACACATCTATGCGGGAGGGCCGGCAGGCGCTGGTACGTATCTTGGGAGCGTTACCGGCACGCTGGTTCCGAACGACGACGTAAAGGCCGCATGCCAATCGCAAGGGGCGTATTGGTTTGGCTTCACGTTGGATTCCAATATGCGGAACGCACATGGCGGAAAGCCCATCTACGTCCACGGCATCTCGCCCTCGGGCCAGGCTCATCTGCTGCTCAATCGCTCGGGTACGTTCACAGTTCCCGCGGTAGTGCGCAACGCCGAAGTCGTTGGCGCGTCGGCCTATCCGTACCAGATCTTCAATGGCGGCTCCTCAACATTGATCTTCGAGTTCCGCAACACAAGCAATGTGGTCTGGAATCCAGGCGATACCTACCTCGCGTTCGGCCTCAATCAGCCCAACGAGAACATCGCACTCTCTGCGCCGGTGCCACCCGGTGGCGTGGCCAGGTTCAGCCGCAGCGTGGGGCCGAATAATCCGGGCAGCGGGAATCGAACGTTCTCGTACGTGGCGAGAATGGCGTCCGGCGGCGTTGCCTGGGGCGCGGAAGCAAAGGTCTTCCTGTCTGTTGAGAACAACAAGGGAAGTTGCGGTCGCGTCGTCTGCGAACGCCCTCGGTAAGAAAGGACTATCCATATGCCAGCACTGACGCTTGCCCTGATCGGGCTGAACGCTGTTGTCTCCGTCAATACATATGAGTACGACGAGCTGGGTCGCGTGATTGTCGAGCGCGGAAACGGCGTACAGAACGTGCGTTATGCCTATGACGCGGAGGGACGCGTCACCCAGGTCACCGACTCGCAGAATCGGGTTACCCGCATGAGCTACGACGCTCGCGGTCGCTTGATCCAATCAATCGATGCTGCTGGAGGGAAGACGCAGATTGCGTACGATCATGCAGATCGTCCAATCCGAGTGAGCGATCCCCGCAATCTGGTCACCACCTATGAGTTTGATGGCTTCGGCCAGATGTGGAAGCAGGTGAGCCCGGATACGGGAACGACACAGCACCAGTACGACGCTGCAGGTCTACGGACATCGACGACCAGAGCGGACGGAAGCGTTGTTTCCTTCGACTATGACGGCCTGGGTCGCATGACCTCTGCGAGTGCGGAGGACCGGACGTTGGGCTACAGCTACGACTGGTGTGGCAATGGTAAAGGACTGTTGTGCGGCACCTCGGGGCCGGGAACAGCAACACATTTTGCCTACACCGCGAATGGATCGCTGCAGATACGCCGCGACTTCACAGATCTGTCTGGTCAGAAGACGGATTACAGTACGACGTATGGCTACGACGGCATCAATCGCCTGAGCGAGATCACCTATCCCAATGGTGACAAGGCAACCTACTCCTATGGTTCCCACGGAAAACCAAGCGCGTTGGTGGCAACCGTAGACGGCACGCAGCGTTCGATCATTTCCCAGGCAAGCTGGAAGGCCACGGGAGCGCGCGGGTGGCTGGCTTATGGCAATGGCCTCGGCCGGGGCTATAACCACGATCCGGAGGGACGGCTGACGGCAATGTCGGTCTGGGGACCCAACAGCAGCAAGGTCAGCTATTGGGACTACCAGTACAGTGGTGATGGAGAAATCACCGCCATCGTCGACGCTGTCGACCCGAGCATGACGCAGCTGATCGGGTACGACTCACTGAGCCGACTGACCCAGCTGACTCGGTTTGGCGTCACCAACAATCTTTCCTACGACGCCGGCGGCAATCACGACCGCTATCAGGCCGGTAGTCAGCTGACCCAGTACAGCATCGACCCGGGGAGCAACCGGGTGCTGAACTACACCAATCAGGACGGCAGCCGCCAGTACCAGTACGATGCATTGGGAAATCGTATCAGCGAGACTGCGGGTAGCCGGATCAGTACCTACGAATACGATGCCTTCAATCGCATGAGCCGAAGCAACATCGGAGGAGTAGCGACCGACTACGTGCTGAATGCGCAGGGACAGCGCGTTGCCAAGATCAATCAGAACACCAACAGCCGCTACTTCTACGCTGGCCAGAACCAGCTCATGACCGAACTGAACAATGGCGTGTGGACCAACTACTTCTGGTTCGAAGGCGAACTGGTGGGGCTGGCCCGCAGCGGGCAGCACAATTACGTGCATACCGATCATTTGGGACGCCCGGAGTTCGTCACGAGCCCAAGCCAGCAGACCGTCTGGAAGGCGTACAACTACGCCTATGGACGCAGCGTCCAGAAGGATGAGATTGGCGGGTTGAACATTGGCTTCCCGGGCCAGTACTACGACGCGGAAAGCGGCCTCTGGTACAACGGCTTCCGCGACTATGACGCAAGCATTGGCCGGTATGTGCAGAGTGATCCGATCGGGTTGGCGGGTGGAATGAACACATACGCGTATGTCTCAGGAAACCCCATCTCAAGAACCGATCCGTGGGGCCTGACCCAGTGTGATATCGACGTGGCGTTCTCATTTGCAAAGCAGAACAATCCAGACCTCAAGTTCGGCAACGGCGCGCCGCAAGTGGATATTCCACGCTCAGGTGATGAGGGGCGATCGGATCTATATGGTGATGGTCGTATTCATTTGAACAAGAGATACCTGGATGTGCTTGATTGGGCGGGCGTATACAACGTTCTGGATACAATCATTCACGAAGGCTTCCACTTCACGCGCCCTAGAAAGTTGCAAACTGAAGAAAATGGTTGGGATCATCGCTACATTTCGCCGGAAGCAACGAAACGAGCACGTGAGCAGGTTTACAACTATGACAAGGCCCGCAAGGCTACTTGTGAGTGCACACAATGAAATTCTTTGTTTATGCGGCCTATTCCTTGCTTTCACTCGCCTTCTGCACCCAGCTTATTCACGCACGTGAACTGCACGAATGCATCGTCGTGTCACAGGCCTCGAACGTCACCGACATGCCAGATGGCCTTGACGAGTTTGAACAGCGTCTGTGGACAGCAAATTCTGGCCAAATCGTAAGGAAGGGCGCGGACACCCTCCTCCTGCTTCGAGTGTTTTCGGAAGCTCCGGGTGTGATGGATTCCCAGCAGTACACCAAGATCACCGGAATTCTGAAGGGATACGCGCCTTCGGCTGACAAGGCGCCTGATGTTGGCAGTGCACGCCTGACCAGTGGAGGCGCGGGTTTCGCGCATAAGGGAGACTATTGGTTGTCCGATGCGGCGGCAGTTGAACTGCGTCAGCCGCACAGCCACAGCAGTCGGATGGAAGTCAAAGTGACGGCTGTCGGATGGAACAGCTATCGGAAAGAACACCGGCCCTTCGATCTACGGTTCACGTGCCAACTCAGGGAAATCCCTGTCGACAGGCTCAGTGCTTGGCAAGGCGGAAACGGTGATCTCTGGTTGTCTTTTGGACCGACCAAGTAGCGGCAACAGCCTCAGCCGCCGCCGAACAACTTCTGCGCACTCTGGAACAAAATCCAGCTGGTGGCGATGAACTTGTCGCCGCCCTGCGGTCGGTTGCCACGATGGGTATGGGTAAACGCCGTCGGCGCAATCAGCAGGCTGCCGGTGCGTGGTGCGATCTTCCGCCCCTGGAACAGGAACTCGGTCTCGCCCTCTTCGAATTCCTCGTTGAGGTACAGCGTCCACAGCACGTGCCGGTGCAGGGTCTCGGCCTGCGCATCCTTGGGGTACAGCTCGCAGTGCCAGTACGGGTAACCGCCCTCGCCCGCCGCATACCACTGCAGGTTGATGGCGCCCGGGCGCAGGCAGGTGCGGGCCAGGTCGGCCAGCTGCTGCTGCGGCATGTCAGGGAAGTCCTCGGCAGACAGGCGTCGCGGTTGGCCCTTGCTGTCCTGGATCTGCAACATCAGCGGCGCAATCAACGCCTGTGGATAACGGCGTAGATAAGTCAGCAGGCCGTTGAACACCGCGTGCTGCAGCTGATGGTCCACATCCTGCCAGCCATCAAGGCCGCTGATGCGCAGATCCTTGCTGTGCTTGAGTTCCGGGAACACGCCACTGCCCACGGCACCGGGCTGCAGGCCACGCGCCGCCCGCATGCGCTCGACGATCGCCGCGCAGACCTCGCTGGGGACCGCGTTGTGGATGACCTCGATGAAATCGACCGGGCCCTGCTCGTGCATGCGTGCATTCCTTAGGCGGCAACGGCTTGATGGTGCCGTTTGCCGCCCTCGGTGTCACCCCACGGTCATGTCATCGATCTGCCATGACCGTCGTCAGGCAACCGCCAATCAGCCCTGCGCGTCGTCGTGCGCGTGGTGGTAGCGCACGGCTTCGGCCACTTCCTCGCGCGAACCCAGGAACACCGGCACGCGCTGGTGCAGCTGGTCGGGCTGGATGTCGAGGATGCGCTCGCGGCCGGTCCAGGCGGCGCCGCCGGCCTGTTCGACCAGCAGGCCCATCGGGTTGGCCTCGTACATCAGGCGCAGCTTGCCGGCCTTGGACGGATCCTTCTTGTCCCACGGGTAGATGAAGATGCCGCCGCGGGTCAGGATGCGGTGCACGTCGGCGACCATGCTGGCGATCCAGCGCATGTTGAAGTTCTTGCCGCGCGTGCCTTCCTTGCCCGCCAGCAGATCACCGACATAGGCCTGCATCGGTGCTTCCCAGTGGCGCTGGTTGGACATGTTGATCGCGAACTCCTGGGTCGCCGCCGGAATCTGCATGTTCTCGGTGGTCAGCACGAACTCGCCCTTCTCACGGTCCAGGGTGAAGGCGTGGGTGCCATGGCCGACGGTCAGCACCAGCTGGGTGCTGGGCCCGTAGATGCAGTAGCCGGCGGCGATCTGCTTGCTACCCGGCTGCAGGAAGGCGTCGTCGCCCGGCAGTTCGACATTGGTCGGGCAGCGCAGCACCGAGAAAATGGTGCCGACGGAGACGTTGACGTCGATGTTGGAGCTGCCGTCGAGGGGATCGAACAGCAGCAGGAAATCACCGCGCGGGTAGATGTCCGGCACCGGCTGGCTGTGGTCCATTTCCTCCGAGGCGCACGCGGCGAGGTGGCCACCCCAGGCGTTCGCTTCAAGCAGGATCTCGTTGCTGATGACGTCCAGCTTCTTCTGCGCCTCGCCCTGCACGTTGCCGGTACCGGCATCGCCCAGCACGCCACCGAGGGCACCCTTGCTGACGGCGATGGAGATGCTGGTGCAGGCGCGGGCGACGACCGCGATCAGCTGGCGCAGGTCGGCGTTGATGCGGCCGGCGTGCTGTTCCTGGATCAGGAAGCGGGTCAACGAAGTACGGGACATGAGCGGGCAGGTCTCGGCAGCGGGAAAACGCCTATTGTCGCCCGTATGGCGGGGGCGTGCGTGAGCGCGGGAAGGCGTAATCGTTTCCAGATGCGTTGCGCTCGTGGCGCCCTCTCTTCATGTAGGAGCAGCGAGAGGGGCACCGTGGCCAGGACACGCCGTAAACCCATCCCTGGGGGCTCGATCGGCGCATCCATGCGCCTCACGGTCCTGGCCACGGTGCCCCTCTCACTGCGCTTCCTGGTTCGCCGCGAGCGCGGTGGGGATGGCAAAGGCAAGAGCAAAAGCAAAAAAACAAAGGCGCCTTTCGGCGCCTTTGTCTTCAAGCTACTGGAGCGTTGTTTCAGCCCTTGGCGACGGTGGCCACGGCCTTGGCGACGTATTCCAGGTTGTTCTGGTTCAGCGCGGCCACGCAGATGCGGCCGGTGCCGACGGCGTAGATGCCGAACTCGTCGCGCAGACGCTCGACCTGCTCGCGGCTCAGGCCGGAGTAGGAGAACATGCCGGCCTGTTCGTTGATGAAACCGAACTGCGGTGCGCCAGCGGCAGCCAGCTTCTCGACCAGGCCCTGGCGCAGGGCGTGGATGCGCTCGCGCATCTCGGTCAGCTCCTGCTCCCACATCGCACGCAGTTCCGGGTTGGTCAGCACGCCGGCCACCAGCGCGGCACCGTGGGTGGACGGGCTGGAGTAGATGGTGCGGATCACGCGCTTGACCTGCGACTGCACCGCCTTGGCGTCAGCGGCGGTCGGTGCCACCATCGACAGCGCACCCACGCGTTCGCCGTACAGCGAGAATGACTTGGAGTACGAGTTGGCGACGATGAAGCTGTCGATGCCAGCTTCGGCGATGATGCGCACGGCGGCGCCGTCCTGCTCGATGCCCTTGTCGAAGCCCTGGTAGGCCATGTCGATGAAGGGGAACAGCTGCTTGTCCTTCAGCAGCTGCGCGACCTGCTTCCACTGGGTGACCGTGAGGTCGGCGCCGGTGGGGTTGTGGCAGCAGGCGTGCAGCAGCACCACGGTGCCGGCTTCCAGCTTGCCCAGGTCGGCCAGCATGCCGTCGAAATCGACGCCATGGGTGCTCGGGTCGAAGTAGGTGTAATCCAGCACGTCGAAACCAGCGGCGCTGAACACCGCACGGTGGTTTTCCCAGCTCGGGTTGCTCAGCGCAACGGTGGCGTGCGGCAGCAGCTTCTTCAGCACGTCGGCGCCGACGCGCAGCGCACCGCTGCCACCAACGGTCTGCGCGGTGGTCACGCGGCCAGCGGCCAGCAGCGGCGAATCCTTGCCGAACACCAGCTCACGCGTCGCCTGCGTGTACGCCGGCAGGCCATCGATCGGCAGGTAGCCGCGCGGTTTGGCTTCAGCGGCGAGCTGCTGCTCGATCTGCTTGACGGCGCGCAGCAGCGGAATGCGGCCGCTCTCGTCGTAGTAGATGCCCACACCCAGGTTGACCTTGGTCGGGCGGCTGTCGGCGTTGTACGCCTCGGTCAGGCCCAGGATCGGGTCGCCTGGGACCAGTTCCACGTTTGCAAAGAAGGACACGGCGGTACTCGTTCGGTAGACGGAAAGGGGGAGGAAGTGCGCTACGCGGTCCGCGGCTTTTCGGCCGGAAACAGCCCATCGTAACAAAGCCTGCCGGGGCTGGCCGCCGCCATCGTCATCCGCGGCCCCGTACCATGGCGTGCGTTGCCGCCCGATCCATCAACCTGAATCATGAATCCCGCCGCACGACGCCGTTGCCTGCCGCTGTCCGCCCTGCTGCTGTCGCCCTGGACGGCGGTGGCCGAGCCTGCGCCCACCGCCCTGCCTGCGGTGCAGGTACAGGCCGCCCGGGTGCCGGGCATCGATCCGTTCGCGCTGCCGGCCAGCCAGGACACGGTCTGGATCGACGCCAGCCGCGCGGGCACCGGTGCGCAGCTGTCTGAGGCCTTGGCCGCAGTCCCCGGACTGCTGGCACGTGACCGGCAGAACTTCGCCCAGGACACGCAGCTGTCGATCCGTGGCTTCGGCGCACGCTCGACCTTTGGCGTGCGCGGGGTGCGGGTGCTGATCGACGGGGTGCCGGCGACCATGCCTGACGGCCAGGGTCAGCTGTCGCATGCCAGCCTGTTGGGCGCCGAGCGCATCGAGGTGCTGCGCGGGCCGTTCTCGGCGTTGTACGGCAATTCCTCCGGCGGCGTGCTGCAAGTCTGGAGCGCGCAGGGTCAGGCCGGCGACCCGTGGCGGTTGCGCGTGAATGCCGGCGCCGACAACACGCTCAGTGTCGGTGCGCAGCTGAAGGGTGCCGGTCAAGTGCTGGACTACAACATCGCCGCCAATCACTTCCGCACCGATGGCTGGCGGGACCATAGCCGCGCGCGCCGTGAATCGCTCAACGCACGCATCGGTGGAGAGCTGGGCGGTGGGCGGCTGGAGCTGCTGCTCAATGCGCTTGACGCCCCCGATGCGCAGGATCCGCTGGGCCTGACCCGTGCCCAGGTGGCGGCTGATCCGCGCCAGGCCTCGGCAGTCGCGCACCAGTACAACACCCGCAAAACCGTGCGCCAGCAGCAGGCCGGCCTGCGCTGGACCCGTGAAACGGGAGCGCAGCGCTGGCAATTGATGGGCTATGCCGGCCAGCGCGCGGTACGCCAGTACCTGCCGATTCCGCCGGCACCCCAGACCAACAGCCCGCTGCATGCCGGCGGCGTGATCGATCTGCAGGGCGGCTATGGCGGGCTGGACGCGCGCTGGGGCTGGCACGGTGATCTGGCCGGGCGACCGCTGGACCTGGTAGCCGGGCTCAGCGCCGACCGCCAGCGCCAGCACCGCACCGGCTTCGAGAACTTCATCGGCAGCGCCCTGGGCGTGCGTGGGCGGCTGCGTCGTGACCAGATCGACGTCGTGCAGAACGTGGATCAGTTCACCCAGGCCTGGTGGCAATGGAGCCCGCGTTGGTCGCTGCTGGCCGGGCTGCGCCACAGCGCCGTGCGATTCGAATCGAATGACCGCTACATCGTCGGCGCCAACCCCGACGACAGTGGCCACCGCCGCTACCAGGCGACCACGCCGGTGGCAGGCGTCAGCTTCGAGGCCAGCCCGCAGTGGCGGCTGCACGCGGCCGTGGGGCGTGGTTTCGAGACCCCCACCTTCAACGAACTGGGCTATCGCGCCGACGGCCAAGCCGGGCTGGCACTGGATCTGGCCGCCGCGCGCAGCCGCTCCATCGAGGTTGGCAGCAAGTGGCACGCACAGGATGGCAACCAACTCGATATCAGCCTGTTCCGTGCAGATGCCGACGACGAGCTGGCCGTTGCCAGCAATATCGGCGGACGCAGCACCTACCGCAACATTGGCCGCACCCGCCGCCAGGGGCTGGAGCTGCAGTACCGACAGCCGCTGGCCGAGCACCTGGAACTACAGCTGGCGTGGACCTGGCTGCAGGCGCAGGTGCGCTCGCCGTACCTGACCTCGAACACCCTGGTCGCTGCAGGCAGCCGTCTGCCCGGCGTGCCGCGCCAGCAGGCCTTCGCCCGGCTGCAGTGGAGCCCTGCCGATTGGCAGTGGGCGCTGGAGGCAATGGCCAGCAGCGATACCGTGGTCAATGACGTGGCCACCGAGCGCGCGCCGGGCTACGCCCTGCTGCACCTGGAAGCCGGCCGTCGATGGACGCTGCCGGGCGGCGAGCTGCGCGCCTTCGCTAGGCTGGAGAACGTGCTGGACCAGGCCTACATCGGCTCGGTGATCGTCAATGACGGCAATGGTCGCTTCTACGAGCCGGGACCGGGACGGCGAGCCAACGTCGGCCTGCAATGGTCGTGGCGTTGAGTTGGTAGTGCCGGCCGCTGGCCGGCATCGCTCTGTGTAGGGCAGCCCAGACGTTGCCGGCCAGCGGCCGGCACTACCGGTCAGTCGGGGGCCTTGGCTGGCACGAACGGCGAGGTCGGGTCGCTGGCCGGGAAGGTCTCCTCCAGCGCCTCGTCCTGGTTGTCGCTGGCGCGCTGCTTGCGTTCACGGCGCTTGAGCGGGCTCTCCTGGCCACCGCGATGGCGGTCGCCGCCATCCTTGCGGTCCTGGGCCGCCTGTTCAGCCTCGTGCTTCACCGGCAGGTGGTCGTGCTCGGCATCGAAGAACGGCGCGCCGGTGCCGCGGTAGTCGGCGTTGTCGGCATCGCGCTTGCCGCGCTGCTCGCCGGGAATGGGCGGGTGGTTCTCCCGCAGCGGGTCTCGCGAGGTCTCTCGGCTCATGGTCTGGTACCTGCCCTTGGGGGGATTCCACTACACCGCCCCGCAGGTAAAGCCGTTGCGAACCTGGCGTCATGAACATCTCGCTCACCCCCCGGTAACGGCACCGCGCGTATTCCTGCCCACCCGCCCCCGCTGCAGGAGCCGGCCATGCCCCGTCTTGAACGACCCGCACCGTCCGTGTTCAACGCCCTGCTCGATCCGCTCGGCCAGCGCAGCGCGCAGCGCCGTACGCGTCGCCATGAAGACCCCCAGGCGGTGGCGCAGGACTACCTGCAGTACATGCTCAGCGACTACGAGGAGCGCCGCGGGCAGAGCCACCGGAACTGGCGCGACCTGTGCCCGGTGTATGCCTTCGCGTTGACCACGCATGCCGCGGATTGGCCACGCGGTGATGCCGCCGATACCTGCGAGGAACTGGCCGAGCACTGGGAACAGATGCGCGGGCAGTCACGCTTGGGCTGGTCGCAGGCGCGGCCGGTGGTGGAAGACGCCTGGCGCGCGCTGGACCATATTCCGGCGGCGGCGGTGAGGCCGTTGCTGCAGTAGTGCCGGCCGCTGGCCGGCAACCCCAGGAAACTTCAGGCCGCGAGCTCTGCCGGCCAGCGGCCGGCACTACCGCATCTGCGTAGAACCCACGTGCACGGTATCGACACGGGTGGTTTACACCGCCCATCCGAAGCTGGATGCCCTGCCCCGCCAAAGGTACGCCCATGGCCCGCCCGATCTGGACCGGCACGCTGTCGTTTGGCCTGCTCAACGTGCCGGTGTCGCTGATGTCCGGCGAACGCAAGGTCGACCTGCAGTTCCGCATGCTCGATTCCCGCGATCGCAAACCGATCCGTTTCGAACGGGTCAACGCCGACACCGGCGAGGAGGTGCCCTGGAAGGACATCGTCAAAGCCTATGAGTACGACAAGGGCAGTTATGTCGTGCTGGAGGAAGGTGATATCCGCTCGGCCGCGCCTGAAAGCCACGAAGCGGTGGAGGTGGAATCATTCGTGGATGCGGCGCAGATCGACCCGCGCTATTACGAGAAACCGTATCTGCTGGTGCCCGGCAAGAAGGCCGAGAAGGGCTACGTGCTGCTGCGCGAAACGTTGCGCAGCACCGGCAAGGTGGGCATCGCGCGGGTGGTCGTGCGTACGCGCGAATACCTGTGTGCGGTGATGCCGCATGAGGACGCGCTGGTGCTGATGATCCTGCGCTATCCGCAGGAACTGGTGGATCCCGAGGACTACAAGCTGCCCACCGGCAAACTTTCCGACTACCGCATCACCAGCAAGGAAACGGCGATGGCCGAGCAGTTGATCGAGTCGATGGCCGGCGACTGGGATCCGTCGCAGTACCACGATGAATTCCGCGAGCGCCTGCAGCAGGTGTTGAACAAGCGCATCAAATCCAAGGGCGGCACCACGCGGGTGGACGATGAGCCGGCACCGCGCGAGGACGCCAGTACCAATGTGGTCGACTTCATGGCGCTGCTGCAGAAGAGCCTGGATGCGAACAAGCGAACGCCAGCGAAGAAGGCCGCAACGCGCAAAGCAGCCGCCAAGTCGCCAGTGAAGAAGGCCGCAAAGAAGACAACGAAGAAGGCTGCAAAGAAGACCGCACCCCGACGCAAGGCGGGGTGAGCCATGTCGTTGCACCAGTATCGGCGCAAACGCCGGCTTGGCGGTGGCGCCGGGCAGACAACGGAGCCCGACGACACGCCCACACCGGGCGACCCGAAGCAGCGGCCGACCTTTGTCATCCAGCTGCACCATGCCAGCTCGCGTCACTATGACTTCCGCCTGGAAATGGACGGCGTACTGAAGAGCTGGGCGGTGCCCAAGGGGCCTTCCCTGCGCGTCGGTGAAAAGCGGCTGGCCGTGGAAGTGGAAGACCATCCGCTGTCCTACGCCGGTTTCGAGGGAGACATTCCTGAAGGCCACTATGGTGCGGGCCACGTGGAAGTCTTCGATCACGGCACCTGGGCCTGTGAAGGCGATCCACTGCAGGCACTGGCGGCGGGCAGGATCGACTTCGTGCTGCATGGACAACGCCTGGCCGGTGGCTGGAAGCTGGTGCGGACCGCGATGAAAGGACGCCAGGTGCAGTGGCTGTTGATCAAGCGCGGTGACGGGGAAGCGCGCGACGCGGAGGCGGATGACCTGCTGACGGCACCGATGCCGAAACGAACACCTGCGGCGAAGAAGCGTTCCGCGGACAAGACGGCGCGAGCTGCACCCGTCGCACGCACGACCACACGCAAGGCCGATGTGCGCTGGCATGCACGCGCGCTGCAACTGCACGGCGCACGTGACGCACCCTACCCGCATGCATTCAAACCGCAGTTGACCGATCATCGCGACAGTGCGCCGAACGGCGACCGCTGGCTTCACGAAATCAAGTGGGATGGCTATCGCCTGCTGGCTGATCTGCACGATGGCGAGGTCAGGCTGCGCTCCCGCAATGGTCTGGATTGGACCGATGATTTTCCCGAAGTGGTGCAGGCCGTGCAGGCGCTGCCGGTGCGCGATGCACGCCTGGACGGCGAACTGGTGGTGCTGGACAAGGAAGGACGCAGTGACTTCGCAGCGTTGCAGCGGGTGATCGACGGCGGTTCGAAGCAACCGCTGCGCTACATCGTGTTCGATCTTCCGGGCGTGGCTGGAGCGGATATCAGTCGTGCGCCGTTGCTGGAGCGCAAAGCACTCCTGAAAGAGCTCATTGGGCCGGCGCCTGGCACCCTGGCCTTCAGCGAGCACGTGATCGACCATGGCCCGCAGGTGTTCGATGCCAGTGGCAAGGCCGGATTCGAAGGCATCGTCAGCAAGCAGGTGGATGCCCCGTACGTGAATACCCGCGCACGCAGCTGGGTGAAGGTGAAGCACGAAGACACCGATGAGTTCCTGATTGTCGGCTACACGGCACCCAAGGGGTCCCGGGTGGGGTTCGGCTCGCTGCTGCTGGCGACGCCGGACAAGGGCGGCTTGCGCTATGTGGGCCGCGTTGGCACCGGTTTCGACGACCAAAGCCTGCGCGCGCTCCTCAAGGCACTGCAGCCCTTGGCGGTGAAGACGCCCGTGCTGCAGCTGCCGGCGCATGTGCCGTTCCGCGCTGCCAGCGTACGCTGGGTGAAGCCGGTGGCGGTTGCCGAGGTGGCCTTTCGTGGCTGGGGCAAGGAAGGCCTGCTGCGCCAGGCCAGTTTCAAGCGACTGCGCAGCGACAAGCAGAAGGAGGACCTGGGAATGAGCACCGCAGATACCGAAACCGGAGGCGAGGTCGAGATCACTCATCCGGAGCGGGTGGTGTTTCCAAGGCAGAAACTGCGCAAGGGTGACGTGGCCGATTACTACCAGCGCATGGCGCGCTGGATCCTGCCCGAGATTGCCGGACGTCCGCTGTCACTGCTGCGCTGCCCGGACGGCGTGGGCAAGGCCTGCTTCTTCCAGAAGCACCATGGCCCCGGCCTGGGGGACGCGGTACATGCGGTACCCCTGCAGCAGAAGAGCGGCCGCGAGGATTACGTCTACGTCGACGATGCGCGGGGCCTGCTGCAGCTGGTGCAGATGAACACCCTGGAGCTGCATCCGTGGGGCGCGACCGTGGCCGATCCCGAGCACCCGGATCGTCTGGTGTTCGATCTCGACCCAGGCGAAGGGGTGAGCTGGGCACAGGTGAAGGCCGCTGCGCGCGATGTCCGTGACCGCCTGCAGGAGGTGGGCCTGCAGAGCTTCGTGCGGCTGTCCGGTGGCAAGGGCGTGCACGTGGTGGTGCCGCTGCAACCCAAGGCTGGCTGGGACGAGGCCAAGGCGTTCTGCGAGGCGTTCGCGCAGGCAATGGCGCTGGAGCAGCCTGATCGCTACGTGGCGACGATGAGCAAGGCCAAGCGCGGCGGCGTGATCTTCATCGATTGGCTGCGCAACACACGCGGTGCCACCAGCGTGTGTTCGTGGTCGCTGCGCGCGCGCGATGCTGCCGGCGTGGCGGTGCCGCTGCGCTGGGAAGAACTGGCCCGGGTGAGCGCGGCCGACGCGTTTCCGATGGCCAAGGCGCTGGCGCGCGCCAAGCGGCTGAAGGGCGACCCATGGCAGGGCATCGCGCGGTTGAAGCAGAGGCTGCCGTCGCTGAAGCGGTAGAGCCGGCCGCTGGCCGGCAACCTCGGCCATCCTGCAGTTGCCGGCCCGCGGCCGGCACTACCTGCATGCGCTCAGCGCAGATCGCGCGAGGGGCGGCGCCCGAACCACCAACCGACCAGCAGTTGCAACGGCAGCGATGCCAACAGCGAAATGACGAACCAGAACGGGAAGTCCGCACCCGCCGTCCACATCGCGTAGCCACAGCCCAGCGCGATCAGCGACCAGATCGAGAAGCCATGTGAACGCGGCCAGCACGGTGCGTAATAGGTGGCGAAGGAAATGCCGGCGACGCCACCGAGTACGCTGAAGGCCAGGTCCCACCCCAGCTGCACGCTGTTGCTGTCCGGCGACAGGCCCAGCAACGGCGGCAGCCAGCCGGCGACGCTGCTGACCAGCGCAAGCGACAGCACGCCGCCGATCAGGGCGACGATGGACAGGAACAGGGTCTTGAGCAGGCCAGGCATGCGCGTATTGTACGGCTGCCACAGAGTGCCCGCGTTGCCGGCCAGCGGCCGGCACTACCGAACCGACTGGGGTTTGCCGGCCAGCGGCCGGCACTACCGAACCGACTGGGGTTTTGCCGGCCAGCGGCCGGCACTACCGATGGATCGGCATGGCCGCCGTGCCCGTGGGAGAGGGGTACGGAGCAGCGGCGGCCATGCACAGGCAGTCAGGCGGCGAAGTCGAGCACCACGCGGCCTTCGATGGTGCCCGCGTGCATGCGCGCGAACACGTCGTTGATGTTCTCCAGGCGGTCGGTGCTGACCGTGGCTGCGACCTTGCCTTCGGCGGCGAACTGCAGTGACTCCTGCAGATCCAGCCGGGTGCCGACGATCGAGCCGCGCACGGTGATGCCGTTGAGGACCATGCCGAAGATGTCCAGCGGGAAGTTGCCGGGCGGCAGGCCATTGAGCGACACGGTGCCACCGCGGCGGACCATGCCCAGAGCCTGTTCGAACGCCTTCGGCGAAACCGCCGTGACCAGGGCGCCGTGCGCACCGCCGATCTCCTTCCTGAGGAATGCGGCCGGATCGGTGGTACGCGCGTTCACGGTGATCTGCGCGCCGAGCTGCCGGGCCAATGCCAGCTTGTTGTCGTCCACGTCCACCGCAGCCACGTTCAGGCCCATCGCACGGGCGTACTGCACCGCCATGTGGCCCAGGCCACCGATGCCGGAAACCGCCACCCAGTCCCCGGGCTTGGTGTCGGTCACCTTCAGGCCCTTGTAGACGGTCACGCCGGCGCACAGCACCGGCGCGATCTCGACGAAGCCCACTTCTTTCGGAAGCAGGCCGACATAGTTGGCATCGGCCAGTGCGTACTCGGCGAAGCCGCCGTTGACCGAGTAGCCGGTGTTGCGCTGCGTCTCGCACAGCGTTTCCCAGCCACCCAGGCAGTGTTCGCAATGGCCACACGCCGAGTACAACCAGGGGATGCCGACCCTGTCGCCTTCCTTGACGTGCCCTACCCCGCCTCCCACGGCCACGACGTGCCCCACGCCCTCGTGGCCGGGGATGAATGGCGGGTTCGGTTTCACCGGCCAGTCGCCCTCGGCGGCGTGCAGGTCGGTGTGGCAGACGCCACAGGCCTCGATCCTGACCAGCACCTCGCCCGCCCCCGGGCGCGGTACCGAGACTTCCTCGATGACCAGCGGCTTGCCGAACTCGCGTACGACGGCGGCCTTCATGGTGGATTGCATGTTCGGATCTCCGCAGTGCGCTTGCCCACAGAATGACGCCGGCTCGAGGCCGGCGCTTTGATCACGATCAAACCTTTGAAGATCCGTGCAGCAGGTTCAGCTGGCCAGCACCGATGCTTCGCGCGCCAGTCGTTCGATGGCGTCCCAGTCACGGGTCTGCAGCAGCGCCGGGGTGGTCAGCCACGAACCGCCCACGCACAGCACGTTGGGCAGGTGCAGGAACTGCGGCGCGGTCTGCGCGCTGATGCCACCGGTCGGGCAGAACCGCACGTCGGCAAACGGGCCGTGCCAGGCCGCCAGCAACGCAGCGCCACCGGCCTGCACCGCCGGGAAGAACTTGAAGGTGTCCGTGCCGTGCTCCAGGCCCAGGATCAGGTCCGAGGCGGTGGCGGCACCGGGCAGGTACGGCAGGTCGGCATCGCGCGCGGCGGCATACAGCGCCGGCGTTGCACCGGGCGACACCGCGAAGCGCGCGCCGGCCTGCTTCGCCGCCTGCATCTGCGTGGCGTTGAGCACGGTGCCGGCGCCGATGACAGCATCGGGCACGGCCTCGACCATGGCCTTGATCGCATCCAGCGCCTGCGGCGTGCGCAGCGTCACTTCGATCACCGGCAGGCCGCCGCGGAACAGCGCCTGGGCCACTTCGACCGCCTCATTCACATCTTCGGGGGTGTACACCGGAATCACCGGTGCCAGCTTCAACAGCGCGCGCAGGCGCGGATCAGCGCTGGACATGGTCTTGCTCCTTGCCCGATGGGGCATCGCGGATCGCCGCCGGGTCCGGCAGCGCAGCGGCGCATGATGCCATGCGCGCTGCAAAGGTGCTGGTACCCTGCCCTGCGGCGGATTCAGACTGCGTCGGCCTGCAGTGCCTGGATGCGGCGCTGGTACCAGTCACCCCCAAGCGGGTCGAACACCGCGGAACGTTCCATCGGCGCTTCGTATACATGCACCGAAATGGCCAGGGCTTCATCGCTGGCATTGCGCAGGGTGTGGTATTCGTGAGGTGGAATGAGGCTGCCGGCGCTGCCGCAGCCCCCGCGCAGCGCGGCGTGGCGTCGGAAGCGCCAGCGTTCGCCGGCGCATTCCAGCAGCTCGTAACGGGTGATCTCCAGTTCCCCCAACCACACGCCCTCCACACACCACATGGCATCGTGGTCGTGCAGCGGCGTGCCCTGCCCTGGGCCCCAGCTCATGGCAATCACGCTGTAGCCGTGTTCCTGGCTGTGGTACAGCGGGCGTCGCGCGTAATGATCACTGACCGGACGGTGCACGCATTCGGGTAGCTCGATGCGGCTGTCCGCGATGGCTTCCTGCAGCGCCAGCTGCAGGTCGGCGGTGATGCGCCCGGCATCACCGGAGGTCATCGCCGCGTCGACTGCGGCGATCAACCGGTCGCGGCCACGGAACGCCGGAAACGGAGAAGTCTGCAGGTCCATGCCCCGACTGTAGCGGAGCATGGTTAAGGGAATGTTGGTGTTCGCGCGCGTGGCACCCGCATTCATGGCAAGCACGCGTGAAAAACGGTTCAGATGCAAACGCAGTAGAGCGATCACAATGGAACCTCACGCGGTGGAACGTGTCGAACACGGTCTGTGCCGCTCCAGCTGCGACATTCCGCAACTTCGCGCCCAACGGGCGCAAGGCTAGAATTCTCCGACTTACCTGGTTCTATACATGTCAGTGCGAAATATGAGCGATGCCGCGTTGCCGGCATCGAAAGGCAAGGCTGCCACGATCAACGACATCGCACGACTGTCGGGAGTTTCCAAGAAAACGGTTTCAAGAATCATCAACAACTCGCCGCTGGTGCGCAAAGACACCCGCGACAAGGTCGAGGCGTTGATGCGCGAGGTCGGTTACGTGCCCGACCCCCTGGCGCGCGGACTCGCGTTCCGCCGCTCCTTCCTGATCGGCCTGGTGTACGACGACCCCGGCGCTCAATGCATTGTCGACCTGCAGCACGGCGCGCTGGAAGCGCTGCGCGGCACCGGCTATGAGCTGGTGGTGCATCCTTGCGACAGTCAGGACCCGGAGTGCGCGCAGGGCGTGCGCCGCTTCGTGCAGCAGCAGAAGCTGCATGGGGGGATCCTCGGCCCGCGTGCATCCGAATCGGTTGCACTCGCGCAGATGCTGGACGACATCGACTGCCGCTACGTGCGGATCAACGCGCATGCGTCGGAAGAAGACGTGCAGGCGGTGGTCACCCACGATCGCGATGGCGCGGCAGCAGCAGCGGGCTACCTGCTGTCGCTCGGCCACCGCGACATCGCGGTGATCGCCGGACCGGGTGACCGGCGCGCGGCGCGTGAGCGTACCCATGGCTTCCTTGACCGGTTGGCCCAGGTGGGGCTGACCTTGCCGGGCGAGCGCGTGCTGGAAGCGTGCGACACCTTCGAATCCGGCGTGCATGCCGCCGAACGGTTGCTGCTGGGGGAACGCCGCCCCAGTGCGATCTTCGCCGGCAACGACGAGATGGCGGCCGGTGTCTACCAGGTCGCGCTGCGTGCGGGTATTGCCGTGCCACAGCAGCTGTCGGTCGTCAGCTACGACGACAGCCCGCTGGCGTCGCGGCTGTGGCCGCCTCTGACCTCGGTGCGTCGCCATGTGTCCGATATCGGCCGCGTGGCCGCGTCGATGCTGGTGCAGGCCGACGTGCCGGATGCGCCGACCGCAACCAGCGTGCATCCGCAGTTGATGGTGCGCGGTTCCTGCCGGGCCGTGGACGCCTGACTGCCCTGCCCTCGCCGCGCCGCTGCAATGGCGCAGGCAGGCAACAACGAAAACGGCGCATCCAGGTGCGCCGTTTTCCTTTCAATGCGAAGCGCTGTACGCCGTGCGCTTACACGTCGCCGCCGTCGGCCCAGCCTTCACCGGTGCCCTTCTGGAACACGCGGTCATCGCCCTGCACATCGCCTGCCGGCAGATGCGCCTGGCTGGCCAGTGCCGCGTAGATCGGGGTGAAGTCCGGCGACGTCGCCTGCATCAGCTGTTCGAAGCTGTCGATGACGAAGTAGGTCTTCTGGAAGGTGTCGATGCGGTACTTCGTGCGCATGATCCGCTGCAGGTCGAAGCCGATGCGGTTGGGCGCGGCCGATTCCAGCGAGTACAGCGACTCGCCCTTCGACGACACGATGCCGGCGCCGTAGATGCGCAGGCCTTCGGGCGTATCGATCAGGCCGAACTCCACCGTGTACCAGTACAGGCGGGTCAGGTTCTGCAGTGCATCCGGGCCGATCGCGTGGGCTTTGACGCCGCCACGGCCGTACGCCTCCATGTAGTCGGCGAACACCGGGTTCATCAGCAGCGGCACGTGGCCGAACAGATCGTGGAACAGGTCCGGCTCGGCGATGTAATCAATCTGGTCCGGGCGACGGATCCACCAGGTCACCGGAAAACGGCGATTGGCCAGGTGGTCGAAGAAATCCAGTTCCGGCAGCAGGCCTTCAACGCCGACCAGGGTCCAGCCGGTGGCGGCGCCCAGCACTTCGTTGAGCTGGTCGAAGCGCGGAATCATGTGCGCGCTCATGCCCATCTCGTCCTGTGCATCCAGGAACTCCTGGCAGGCGCGGCCGACCAGCAGCTCGCGCTGGCGCTGGTACAGCGTGCTCCAGGTGGCGTGGTCGTCGGCGGTATAGGTGTCCCACGGCTGCTCGACGAGCGCGGTGGTGTACACCGGCACGTAGCCCTTGTCGGTCTGCTGGTGTTCGACGCGGCGGGGCTGGGCGAGGTCCATGGGGCACTCCTTGACGGGATGCCTACGATGCTAGGGCAGAGCACGCGCAACAGGGTTGCAAAAGTTGCGCCCGTTGGCCCTCTTGGCGCAATATCCTTGCGTACTCACCATGTTGCGGGGCAACAATGGCCGGAGAAGTCCAGTTTGATCGCACGGATATACGCCTGCTGGCTGAAATCCAGCGGGATGGGCGCGCCACCAACGCCGAACTGGCGGCGCGGGTGAATCTTTCGCCTTCGGCCTGCCTGCGGCGGTTGCAGCGGCTGGAAAGCGAGGGTGTGATCGTCGGCTATGGCGCGCGGCTGGAGCCGCGGCAGCTGCGGCTGGGCCTGCAGGCCTTCGTGCGCGTGCAGCTGGAAAAGCACGACCAGGCCGCCATCGGCCACTTCGTGGACAGCGTGCAAGCGTGGGACGAGGTGGTGGCCTGCCATGCGCTGACCGGCGACATGGACTACCTGCTGCACGTCTACGTGCGCGACCTGGAGCACTTCTCGCGCTTCCTGCTGGACCGGTTGCTCAACGCCGGTGGCGTGGCCGATGCCAATTCCAGCTTCGTGCTGCGCACGGTGAAGGGTTTCCAGGCACTGCCGCTTTCGCAGCTGGAGTCGTGATCATCCGGCGGATGTGGGAGAGCGTGACTTGCTTTGCATCCTGGGCGACGCAAGGCATTTTCCTACGGCGAGACGGATGAACCTCTGACAGAGTGACGCAATCAGCCTTCCTAGACTCACTGGACAACCCTGTCCGGAGAGATCGACATGAAAGTCTGCCTTGCTCCAGTCATTGCCCTGCTTGTTGCTGGCCTGATGCCGGCCGCTGCGGGTGCTTCCCCCCAGATCGCCAACGCCCAACCTCTGGCGCTGAGTTGCGGTACCACTGAATTCGTCGGCATGACCAGCAACTCGTCGACGCTGGCCAAGCGCCAGTGCAATGGTAGCTATGTCTATGGAATCGGCGTCTCGGTCAATGAAGCGGTGGAGAACCTCAACGGCTTCATGGCGGTGCTGCAGGCCGGCGTGAGCTGCAGCGCGGATGCCAGCAGCATCGTCAGTGGTGCCTACGGCAAGGGTGTTTTCGCCCAGTTTGTCTGCAATGGCTGGTCGATCGCCGGCGTGGGCAACTCACCCACCACCGCGGCGCGCAACTCGCTGGCCATCGCGACGGAAATGGCGGCCACGGGTACCCATTGCGCAGCGCCGCTGCAGGGTTCGTACTATCCGGAATCCTGGGGGTTCCGTTTCCGCTACGACTGCGGCAACACGCAGACCCTGAAGAGCTGGTCCATCAGTGGGCTCGGTGCCAGCATCGATGACGCCAACGTCATCGCCATGCGACTGATGCGTTACTCCACAGCGGCAGGCCAGAGCTGCAACTTCGAGAAGGCCGAAATCAATGGCGTCATTCTGCACGCCACGCTGGTCTGCAACGGCTCGTACATCCATGGCTACGGCAGCTCGGTGACGGCCGCAGCCAACGACGCACTGGCCCAGATCGGCGCCTGACCCGTCGTGAGGCCCCTGGGGGTGACCCGCATGGAGCGGGTTGCCCTCAGCACTTGTCCTTGCGGCCCATCAGCTTGCCCAGGCGCGAGGCTTCCTCGCACTTGGGGGCAGCCACCGGCGCCGGTGCAGCGGCCGCAGCACGCGCACGCTGCAGCTGCTGGATCCTGGCGCGGATCTGCGGCATTGCGGCCATCGCGGCCTTTTCGCCTTCCAGGATCGCCGTGCCGCGCTGGCTGAAATCGGCAGCGCCGATGTCCAGCACCTTCGGCCGGATGACGGCGTCGGCGCGTGCCAGTTCCTGTTCGCCCAGGCGCTGGCCCATGATCGAGATGGACTGGTTGACGATGCCCAGCATGTCGGTCGGCGCCTTGCCGCTGGCCTTGCTGGAGATGTCCACGGCGATCACGAAGTCGGCGCCGAGCTGGCGCGCGGCATCCACCGGCACCGGGCTGACCACGCCGCCATCGATGTAGTTGCGACCGCCGATCTTCACCGGTTCGAACACGCCGGGAATGCTGCTCGACGCGCGCACCGCCTGGCCGACGTTGCCGCGCACGAAGATCGCCCGCTCGCCGGTTTCCAGCTGGGTGGCGACGGCGGCGAACGGCTTCTTCAGGCGTTCGGCCGGACGGTTGGCAACCTGTTCGTTGACGTAGTCCTGCAGCTTCTGGCCCTGCACCAGGCCACCGGAGAACAGCCGCACGTCGCGGATGCTGGCTTCATCCAGCGCCACCGCCTTGCTCTGCATCTGGAACGCGTCCATTCCGCTGGCGTACAGCGCGCCGACCACGCTGCCGGCACTGGTGCCGGACACCACCGCCGGTTCGAAGCCATTGGCTTCCAGCATCTTGATCACGCCGATGTGGGCAAAGCCCTTGGCCGCGCCACCGCCGAGTGCGATGCCGATCTTCACCGGCTTGGCCTGTGGCACCACGGTCGGCGCCGGCGGCGGCGTAGGGCGGACCGGATCGCCACCGCAGCCGGCCAGCAGGCCGATCAGGGCGACGGACAGCAGCATGCGGGGGCGGAACAGGCTCATCGGCAGTGCGCTCGCGGCGCCGGATTCAGGAAAAGGCGCCAGCATACCGAAGCCGTGGCGGGGCGGGCAGGGTGGGAAATATCGCCCATTCATAAAGGTGCCGGCCGCTGGCCGGCAACCATAGGGAAACTGGCAACGGTCCATGGGGGCTGCCGGCCAGCGGCCGGCACTACCGGGATGCGCGCCAAGATCCATGGGGCTGCCGGCCAGCGGCCGGCACTACCGGAGGCGGTCAGAAGCGGTTGTCGCCGTCCAGCATCCGGCCTAGGCCGCCCAGTACCGAACCCTCGCCGCGGTTCTGGCCACCGCCCTGCGGCGCGGCCATCCACATGCGGCCGGCCAGGCGCGAGAACGGCAGCGACTGCAGCCAGACCTTGCCTGGGCCGGTCAGCGTGGCCAGGAACACGCCCTCGCCGCCGAACAGCATGCTCTTGATGCCCGCAACACGGCGCACGTCCATGTCCACGGTCGGGTGGTAGGCCACCACGCAGCCGGTATCCACGTCCAGGCGCTCGCCGGCAGCCAGCTCGCGTTCCACCACGCAGCCGCCGGCGTGGATGAACACCCAGCCGTCGCCTTCCAGCTTCTGCATGATGAAACCCTCACCACCGAACAGGCCGGTCATGATCTTGCGCTGGAACTGCACGCCGATCTGCACGCCGCGCGCACCGGCCAGGAAGCTGTCCTTCTGGCAGATCAGGCGGCCGCCGTGCTGGTCCAGTTTCATCGCCAGCACCGTGCCCGGGTAGGGCGCAGCGAAGGCGACCTTGCCCTTGCCGTGCCCGCTCTGCGTGTAGACGGTGGCGAACAGGCTCTCGCCGGTCAGCACGCGCTTGCCGGCGGCCATCACCTTGCCCATGAAGCCGCCCCCCTGGTCGCCGTTGGCGGCGCCGAACACCGTGTCCATCTGTACCGTGGCGTCCTTGAACATCAATGCGCCGGCCTCGGCGATGGCGCTCTCGCCGGGGTCGAGCTCGATCTCCACGAACTGCATTTCATGGCCGACGATGCGGAACTCGATGTCGTCGGCGCGGCTGCTGGCGCCGGCGGGGACCGGCGGTGGGGTGTTGGGCATGCCCGGGGCCGCCGCCTGCAGCTCGGCCACCTCGGCGATCGGTGTCCACCCGCTCATGCCCTGGCACCAGGCCAGCGCGCGCGGATTGGCCTGCGCGTAGCGGCGCGCGGCCTCGTCATCAAGCGGGCCGATGCGCTCGGCCTGGGCGGAGGCATGGAAGTACCACTGGGTCATGGCGGCGGGTCCGTCGCGTTGGAAACCCCGAGTCTAGCGAGCGCCCGGGGGCGCCGGCGACGGGGCCATGAACGGCGGGCATTTGCGGCGTAGGTGCTGTATTGCAACAATTATCTGGTAGCGCCGTTTTACCACCCCTCCAAACACAGCCTACCGCCATGTCCCCGACCCGTACTTCCCGTGGCCGCCTTCCGGTCGCGCGCCCCCTCGTTGCCGCTCTTTCCGCCCTGCTGCCGCTGGTAGCAGCCGCTCAGGAAACCCCCGCCGCCAAGGATCCGGTTGCCCTCGATGCCCTGCAGGTGACCGCGCAGCGCCGCGTCGAGAACGCCAAGGACGTACCGGTCGCACTGAGCGCGATCCAGGGCGAGAAGCTGGATGTGCTCGGCTCGGCCGGCGATGACATCCGCTTCCTGGCCGCGCGCGTGCCCAGCCTCAACATCGAGTCGTCCTACGGCCGTGCCTTCCCGCGCTTCTACATCCGTGGCCTGGGCAACACCGATTTCGACCTCAATGCTTCGCAGCCGGTGTCGCTGGTGTATGACGACGTGGTGCAGGAAAGCCCGCTGCTGAAGGGCTTCCCGCTGTTCGACCTGGCCAACGTGGAAGTGCTGCGTGGCCCGCAGGGCACGCTGTTCGGCCGCAACACCCCGGCCGGCGTGGTCAAGTTCGATTCGGCGCGACCGTCGCAGGATGCCGACGGCTACGTGCGCGTGGGCTACGGCAGCTACAACAGCTGGAACGTGCAGGGCGCCTACGGCGGCCCGCTGACCGACCGCTGGTCGGCACGTGTCTCGGCGATCTACCAGCGCCGCGATGACTGGGTCGACAACACCCGCGCCGGTGCCCCCAACAGTGGTTTCGAAGGCTATGACGAAGCCGCCGGCCGCGTGCAGTTCCTGTACGAAGGCGACGACTTCGAAGCGCTGTTCAACCTGCACAAGCGCAAGCTCAACGGCACCGCCCGCCTGTTCCGCGCCAACATCATCCAGAAGGGTGGCAATTCGCTGGTCGAGAACTTCGACCGCGACAAGGTGGCCAACGACGGCGTCAACTTCTCCGACCTGGAAACCTGGGGCGGCAGCGCGCGCCTGCAGTGGAACCTCGGCTCGGTGACGTTGCATTCGATCACCGGCTACGAGACCGCCGAATCGCTCAACCGTGGCGACATCGACGGCGGCTACGGTGCGGCCTTCCTCGGTGCTGGCAACTACGGCCCGGGCCTGATTCCGTTCTCCTCGGAGTCGGCTGATGGCCTGCCGCACCATCGCCAGTGGACGCAGGAATTCCGCGTCGAGTCCAACGAGTGGGGCCGCTTCGATTGGCAGGCCGGCGTCTTCTACTTCGATGAAGACGTGACCATCAACAACTTCAACTACGACTCGCTGACCCCGGGCAATCCACAGACCGGCCACGTGGTGCAGAACCAGCGCAACAAGGCGTGGGCGGTGTTCGCTTCGGGCGACTTCGATGTCACCGATCGCTTCAAGCTGCGCGCCGGCGTGCGCTACACCCAGGACAAGAAGGACTTCAGCGCCAGCGTGCTGCAGGCCGTTCCGTTCGGCACCCCGGTCAGTGGCCCGTACCTGGCCAACACCGACGTCAACGACGTCAGCTGGGATGTCAGCGGCGTGTACAAGCTGACTGATGACATCAATGCCTACGCCCGCGTCGCCAAGGGCTTCCGCGCACCGTCGATCCAGGGCCGCCTGGCCTTCGCGCCGGGCCTGTCGCAGGCCGACTCGGAGAAGGTCATCTCGTATGAAGCCGGCATCAAGGCCGACCTGTTCGAGCGCCGCGCGCGCCTGGGCCTGAGCGTGTTCCGCTACAACGTCGATGGCCAGCAGCTGATCGCGGTGGGTGGCAGCAACAACACCGCCACCCTGCTCAACGCCGACAAGACCATCGGCCAGGGCGTGGAACTGGACCTGGAAGCCTACCTGGCCGACAACGTCCTGCTGACCTTCGGCAGCAGCTACAACGACACCGAGATCAAGGACAAGGATCTGGCGGTGGCGATCTGCGGCGGTGGCTGCACCATCAACGACCCGACCACGGTGATCAACGGCCAGACCTATGCGCTGGTGAACGGCAACCCGCTGCCGCAGGCGCCGAAGTGGATCCACAACGCGACCCTGCGCGTGGGCTTCCCGCTCAGCGATGGCAGCGAGCTGTATGCCTACACCGACTGGGCCTACCGCAGCGCGGTGAACTTCTTCATCTACGAGTCGCCGGAATTCCGCGGCCGTAGTTCGCTGGAAGGCGGCCTGCGCCTGGGCTACAACTGGGATTACGGCCAGTACGACGTGGCCGTGTTCGGCCGCAACCTGACCAACCAGACCCGCGTGGTCGGTGCGATCGACTTCAACAACCTGACCGGCTTCCTCAACGAGCCGCGTACCTGGGGCGTGGAGTTCACCGCGAAGTTCTGATGCGGTGGCTGCGTTGATGCAATGAAGAAGGGCCGGCGCAATGCCGGCCCTTCTTCGTTCGGTGTCCGCCGGGCATGGCCCGGCGCTACCCATGCGTCGCAACCGGTAGTGCCGGCCGCTGGCCGGCAACGAGTGATCCGGCGCGCGCTTACAGCGCGCTCTGCGGGCGCACCTTCAGCACCGCGTTCTCGGTCGCGCAGTCGCGGCTGGAATGCAGGCCGGCCTTGCGCGCGGCAGCGATCTCCTTGCGCGCGGCCAGCAGGTCCTTGTTGAACGCAGCGTTGTCGTGCAGGCGGGCCACCGCGGCGGCGCCCATGAAGCGGCCTTCGAGGATGTCGCTCTGCCAGTGCACGTTGCAGACCAGGCGGCTCTCGCCGTAGTTGCGGCCACGGGCCTGGATGGCATCGGCGCGGTCCGGCGCGATCTCGGACAGGATCAGTGCCCAGGCCCAACCGATCGAGGTGTGGCCGGACGGGTAGGAACCGTTCTTGCGCAGGCCTTCCTCGTCCTTCGGCGAGCAGGTCGGTTCACCATTGACCATGAACGGGCGCGGGCGCTGGTAGTGGTTCTTGGCCGCCTTGGTCGCCGCACTGGCGTCGATCCGGCTGCGCTCCAGCAGGCGATACAGCGCCGGGGTCTTCACCGCATCGACGTCGATGTCGGCGGCGCAGGAGAAGTGGTTGGCGCCTTCGGGGAAACCGAGTTCCGCATCGACACCGGCCTGGGCGAAGCGCGGGCTGCCACGCAGCGCGCGGGCTTCACGGCTGACCTGCTCGTCCAGGGCGAGCGCGGCCGAACCGGCCACCGGTGGTGCCGGTACCAGGTCGAGGCTGGCCGGAACCGCGCTCTTGTCCAGATAGCCCACCGCCTTGGTGGTGATGTTGGCTTCGACGGCGGTCGGCTTGGTGGCGGTGGCGGCACAACCGGCCAGGGCCGCGACGACGGCAAGGCCGAGCAGCGGGCGGGCAGGGTGGGAAATCAGCGACATGGACAGGCTCCGGGAGAGAAAACAACGCGCCATGATCGCAGCCCCCATACGACACTGCAGTGGCCATCGGTCATACGGCCAGACCCGGCATGGTCATTGTCGCGATATGAAAAGCGTCATCGTTTGACGTCAGTCTCCTGATTCCGGGCGCAGCGCACGGACTTTCACGCCGCTGCACCGCGAGCATCGGCACAACGGCAAGCGCCAGGGCCGTCCAGTTCCAGCCGGGTCGGGGGGATCCGAAGACAGAGGGAGAGAAGCGATGCGCAGCACCGCAACAGGAAGTACCGTCCTGGCCCTGCTCCTCGGGCTTGCAACAGCGCCGGCGCAGGCCGCCGACGTGGTCGGCGTGGCCTTCGTGCATGGCACCGGCGCGCAGACCAACGCCACCCAGGACTACTGGCAGCCGGCGATCATCGACACCGTGCGCCAGGGCCTGCCGAACAGCAGCAACTACGTGGTCATCAACTGTGACTTCACCCAGTACATGTGGAAGCCCGAAGCTGCCGGTTGCCTGGCCAACCAGCTGACCAGCTTCATCGACAGCCGTGGCATTACCCAGCTGGTGGTGATCACCCATTCCAACGGCGGCAATGTGGTGCGCTGGATCCTGTCCAACCCGACCTACGACAGCCGCTATCCGAAGATCATCCGCACGGTGCGCAAGGTCACCGCGCTGGCACCTTCCTCGGCGGGTACGCCGTTGGCCGATGCGGTACTCAACGGCAACACCTTTGAAACCTCGCTGGGCTGGCTGCTGGGCTACAAGAACGACGCGGTGCGCCAGCAGCAGGTGGCGAGCATGGCCACCTACAACGCGCAGAACCTGTATGGCACGGCCGGTCGCCCGGCGCTGCCCAAGCCGTTCCGCGCGGTGGTCGGCAGCGACGTGGAATCGGCGGTGTGGGACAGCAACAGTTACTGCGGCGGCTATGCCGCCAACGTCGGCCTGGAGTTCACCCAGAACTGGCTGTCGTCCTGCTCCGATGGCTTCCTGGAGTGCAGCAGCCAGAAGGCCGCCGGCACCACCTGGTTCACCGACAAGGCGCGTACCCAGGGCGCAGAACCGCTCAGCCACAACCAGAGCCGCCGCGAGTGCTTCGGCCTCGGCACCCTGCTGCGCAACGACCTGACCCAGTGAGGGAGACGACCATGACGATTCAATCCACCCTGCTGGCCGGCGCCGTGCTGGCAGTACTGTCCCTTTCCGCAGCGCAGGCCGCGCAGCCACTGCAGGCCGTCCGCGCAGGCGATCAGGTGCCCGCGGCGCTGGTTGCCGCGCCGATGCCGGCCGATGACAGCGAACGCGTGCCGCTGTCCTTTGCCTGGGCCTTGGACCCGGCGCAATCGCTGCAGGCGGCTACGCCGTATGCCTCGGTCAGCCGCAGCTACTGGCAGCAGGTCGATGGCGCGCAGCTGCAACGCGGCCTGGAGTTGCCGCTGACGGCGCCCGACGCGGTGATCCAGCTGAGCCCGGCCGAAGGCGCGCGGGCAGTGCCGGCAAATGCGTTGCAAGTGCGCGACCCGGCGGGCCGCAGCAGCGTGGCCCGCAGTGTCGACGCGCGCGCGCTGCAGCAGGCCGGCATGCCGGTGAGGGATGGCAGCAGCATGCTGCGCACCGGCGCGACCAGTGCCGCCGGTGCGTACACGCTGCAGAGCGCGCAGGCACAGGGCCGCTACGTGGTGCAGGTGCTGGAGCCGAACAGCCCGCTGCGTCTGGAAGTGCAGGCCAACCAGGCGCAGGTGCTGGCCGGCGGCAACGTGCAGTTGCAGGCACGCCTGTTGGAAGACGGCGCCACCACCGCGCAGCTGGCCTCGCGTCGTGGCGGCCTGGGCGGTGAAGCCCTGCTGGTCGCGCCCGATGGCCGCAGCTGGCCGCAGCGGTTGCTGCGCACCACCGATGGTGCCCTGCGTGCGCAGGTGCGGATTCCGGCTGATGTCGGCAACGTGCAGGGGCTGTGGGAACTGCAGGTGTTCGCCCAGGCCGATGGCGTGCTGCGCGATGGCAAGGTGGCCTTCGCGGTGGCGCGGCCCACTGCGCGCTTCAGTGGCCAGGCGGCACCGGACCCGGCCAGCCGCCAGGTAGCGCTGCCGCTGCAGGTGGCCGCCGCCGGTCGTTACGAGGCGCGCGGCACGTTGTATGCCACCGGCCGCGATGGCCAGCTGAAGCCGGTGGCGCAGGCGCACGCAGCCGCGTGGTTCGATGGACCGGGGCGTGGCCAGCTGGTGCTGCCGTTCGATCAGGCCGCGTTGCCGGTTGGGTTCGGCGCGCCGTACGAGCTGCGCGACCTGCAACTGCAAGACCAGAGCCGGATGGCACCGATCGAGTCACGCGCGCTGGCGTTGCGGTTCTGAGCAAGGCGGTGGCGGGCCGGAACATCCGGCCCGCTGCACCGGCATGGCGACGGAATGGCATCACGACGGGAATGGCACCACGACGGGGTAGAGTCGACTGTTGGTCGACTGCCTTTCGCCTGGATCGCAAAGGTCCCGCGCTGCGCGCGATAGTCGACCAACAGTCGACTCTACCGCCGTCGGTCTCCCAGGCCTGTCGGTTTCCAGGCCCCTTGTTTCCCCCGAGGGCTCCGCCTCACCCCGCGTACGCGGTCAGCCGGCCTTCCTGCTCGCACACGGTGATCGCGCCACCGAACACCGCCGACAGCGGTTCGTTGCGCAGCAGTTCGGCGCGGGTGCCATCAGCCAGCACACGGCCGTCGCGCAGCAGCACCACGCGTTCGATCTCGGGAATGATCTCTTCGATGTGGTGGGTCACCAGCACCAGGGTGATGCCCTGTTGGGCGAGCACCCGCATGGTCGCCACCAGCTGCTCGCGGGCGACCAGGTCCAGCCCGGTGGAGGGTTCGTCCAGCAGCAGTGCCTGCGGCCGATTGACCAGCGCGCGGGCGATCAGCACGCGGCGGGTCTCGCCGGCCGACAGCTCGGCATAGGCGCGTTCGCGCAGGGACAGAGCGCCGGTCGTCGCCAGTGTCTCGCCGACGCGCGTGCGCATGTCGGCGGTCACTTCGCGGAAGGCCGGCACCACGTAGCTGGCGAAGAAGCCGGACAGCACCGCCTGTTCCACGGTCAGCCCGGGCATGTCGGCCAGGTTGCTGCTGAGGTCGCCGGTGACGATGCCCAGCTGCGAACGCAGCCGGTCCACCTGCCAGCGGTTCTGGCCCAGCACCTTCACCGCCACCGAGCCGTCTCCCTGGGCCAGCGGGTACAGCTCGCGGGTGATCAGCTTGATGAAGGTGGACTTGCCGCAGCCGTTGGGGCCGAGCAGGGCGGTGTGCTGGCCCTGCGCAATGCGCAGGCTGAGCCCGTGCAGCACCTTCACCTGACCGCGCACCACGGTGGCGCGGTCCAGTTCGATCAAGGGGGGCAGCTCCGCAACGGACGGGGCGGCAGTCATGGTGCTGGCGCGTGGATCAAGGCTCGACAACTCAGGTCCCCAACTGTGAACGGTGCCACGGATGACGGTGGCAATCACCGCCGCAGGGATGCAGTTTGCAACGCAAGCGCCCATGATGTCTGCCATCCCCGCGTCGATACGGAGAGCCGCCATGCCCGATGCCCTGATGTCCCTGTTGACCGGTGGTGTGCTCGGCCTCGGCTGGTGGGCCATGTTGGGCGTGCTGCTGGTCTTCACCCAGATCACCATCTTCTCGGTGACCCTGTACCTGCACCGCAGCCAGGCCCATCGCGGCGTCGATTTCCACCCGGCGCTGGCCCACGTGTTCCGTTTCTGGCTGTGGCTGACCACCTCGATGATCACCCGCGAGTGGGTGGCCATCCACCGCAAGCACCACGCCAAGGTGGAGACCGAGGACGACCCGCACAGCCCGGTCACCCGCGGCATCGGCACGGTGTTCTGGCATGGCGTGGAGCTGTACCGGGAAGCACGCGGCATGCGCGCGGACATCGAGCAGTACGGGCGCGGCACCCCGGATGATGTGATCGAGCGCCACCTGTATACCCCGCACGCCACGCTGGGGCCGGTACTGCTGTTCGCGATCAATACCGTGTTGTTCGGCCTGCCCGGCGTGGCCCTGTGGGCGATCCAGATGGCGTGGATCCCGTTCTGGGCCGCGGGCGTGGTCAATGGCCTGGGCCACTGGTGGGGCTACCGCAACTACGAATCGGCCGATACCTCCACGAACCTGACGCCGTGGGGGTTCTGGATCGGTGGTGAGGAGCTGCACAACAACCATCATGCCTTCCCCAGTTCGGCGCGCTTTGCGATGCGGCGCTGGGAATTCGACATCGGCTGGAGTGCGATCCGCCTGCTGCAGGCGCTGCGCCTGGCCAAGGTGCTTCGCGTTGCACCGGCCATGGACGTACGCCCGAACATCGCCGTGCCCGATGCCGAGACCCTGAAGGCGCTGCTCTCGCACCGCTTCCAGGCGATGACCGACTATCAGCGCAACGTGTTCATGCCGGCCCTGCGCGAGGAAGCCGCCCACGCTGGGGCCAAGCTGCGGCGCCTGCTGCCGCGCCGGCTGCGCCGTGGCCTGGTCAACGATGGCCGCTGGCTGAAGCCGGACAGTCGTGCCCAGCTCAGCGAATGGGTGGCACAGCGCCCGCGCATCCGCACCCTGGTCGAGTACCGCGCGCGATTGGCCGCGTTGCTGGAAGCCCGAGGCCACGACGCCGCCGAGCGCCTGCACCAGCTGCAGGCCTGGTGCCGCGAGGCCGAGGAAAGCGGAATCGCGGCGCTGCAGGCCTACGCTGCGCGATTGAAGGGCTACAGCCTGGTGGGCGCGTGAGGGCAGGGTACGGCGTTCTGCTGGCGGTGCTGCTACCGGGTGCGGCGCTGGCCCAGGTCACCGATACCACCAGCTACCTGCAGCGGATGGACAGCGATGGCGACGGCAAGGTCAGCGAGGCCGAGTACGTGCAGTGGATGCTGTATGCCTTCGACCGCATGGACCGCAATGGTGATGGCGTGCTGAGCGCCGAGGAGCTGCCCGGTGGCAAGGGCAGGGCGATCCGCCGCGAGCAGCAGCGGCAGGTGATCGTGCAGCGCTTCCATAAGCAGGATGCCAACGGCGATGGCGTCCTGGATGCCCGTGAACTGGGGGCGCCGCCACGCTGAGCGGGCGTAGAATCGGTTCATGCCTGAACTGCCCGAAGTCGAAACCACCCGCCGCGGCCTGGCGCCGCACCTGCAGGGCCGCCGCGTGCATGGCGTGATCCTGCGCCGCGCCGACCTGCGCTGGCCGATTCCGCCGGAAGTGGCCGAGCTGCTGCCGGGGCAGCGCATCGAGGACATCCGCCGTCGCGCCAAGTACCTGCTGCTGGACACCGCCATCGGCAGCGCCGTGCTGCACCTGGGCATGTCCGGCAGCCTGCGTGTGCTGCCCGGCGATACCCCGCTGCGCGCGCACGACCATGTGGATATCAGCCTGGACAACGGCCGCCTGTTGCGCTTCAACGACCCGCGCCGTTTCGGCAGCCTGCTCTGGCAGCCGGCCGGCGAAGTCCACCCGCTGCTGCAGGGGCTGGGCCCGGAGCCGCTGGACGATGCCTTCGACGGGGACTACCTGTTCTCCCGCAGCCGTGGCCGCAGCGCGCCGGTGAAGACCTTCCTGATGGACCAGGCGGTGGTGGTGGGCGTGGGCAACATCTACGCCGCCGAGAGCCTGTTCAAGGCCGGCATCAGTCCGCTGCGCGAGGCCGGGAAAATCTCGCGCGAGCGCTACCAGCGGCTGGCCGATGCGGTGAAGGAGATCCTCGGCTACGCCATCACCCGTGGTGGCACCACCCTGCGTGACTTCATCAGCCCCGATGGCGCGCCGGGTTACTTCGAGCAGGAACTGCTGGTGTACGGCCGTGACGGGCTGCCCTGCCCGAACTGTGGCCGCGCGCTGAAGCACGCCACCATCGGCCAGCGCGCCAGCGTCTGGTGCAGCCACTGCCAGCGCTGAGGCGGGCGGCCAGCGGCAGCTGAACGGGCAGGGCACGTCTCCGCTGCCCGTTAACGTTTGTCTGCCTATGATGGCCGACCTTCCCCTCTGTGCCTGACGCGCCTGCATGCAACGACGCGACTTCATCCGCAATGCCTCCCTCGCCCTGGCTGCATTCGGCCTGCCGTCCCTGCCCGCGTGCGCGGCCAGCAGGAGCGGCCAGATGGGCCTGCGCCGCCTCGGCCAACCGCAGCCGTTCGACTTCGCCACCCTGAAGGGCCAGGCGCGCGCGCTGGCACAGGCGCCCTACAAGAGCCACAAGCGGGTGCTGCCGGGCCGCCTGGAAGGGCTGGACTGGGACCAGTACCAGTCGATCGGTTACCGCCAGGACCATGCGCTGTGGGCCGACCAGCCGGGCAAGTTCCAGGCCAAGTTCTTCCACCTGGGCCTGTACTTCCATTCGCCGGTGCGCATGTTCGACGTGGTCGACGGCAAGGCGCAGGAGCTGGCCTATGACGGCGCGGCCTTCAACTACGGCAAGAGCGGCATCAAGGACGGCGAGCTGCCGGCCGATCTCGGCTTCGCCGGTTTCCGCCTGAACACCCGCAAGGACACCGATCGCGATTTCGCCGCCTTCCTCGGCGCCAGCTACTTCCGCGCGGTCGGCAAGGAAGGCCAGTACGGCCAGTCCGCGCGTGGCCTGGCAATCGATACCGGCATGGGCAAGCCGGAGGAATTCCCGGACTTCATCGCCTATTACCTGGAGCAACCCTCGGCTGATTCGGACACGATCGTGGTCTACGGCCTGCTGGATTCGCCCAGCGTGGCCGGCGCCTATCGCTTCGCGATCACCAATGGCGACGTGCTGCTGATGGACATCGACAGCGCGCTGTACCCGCGCAAGGCGATCGAGCGGTTGGGCATCGCCCCGTGCACCAGCATGTACCAGGTGGGCGAGAACGATCGCCGCATGGCCTGGGACTGGCGCCCGGAGATCCACGACACCGACGGCCTGTCGCTGTGGACCGGTGCCGGCGAGTGGATCTGGCGGCCGCTGCTGAACCCGCGCAACCTGCGCTTCAACATGTTCGTGGACCGCAACCCGCGCGGCTTCGGCCTGCTGCAGCGCGACCGCAACTTCGACCATTACCAGGACGACGGCGTGTTCTACGAGAAGCGCCCGTGCCTGTGGGTGGAGCCGAAGGGCGAATGGGGCGAGGGCTCGGTGCAGCTGGTGGAGATCCCCACCGTGGACGAGACCTTCGACAACATCGTGGCGTTCTGGAACCCGAAGGAAAAACCGCAGCCGGGCCAGGAACTGCTGGTCGGCTACCGCCTGTACTGGGGTGCCGAACCGCCGGCACGGCCGCCGCTGGCGCACTGCGTGGCCAGCCGCACCGGCCTGGGTGGCGTGGTCGGCAAGAAGCGCGAGTACTTCAGCTGGCGCTTCGCGGTGGACTTCGAAGGTGGCGAGCTGGCCAGGCTGATCGACAAGGGCGAGGTCGAGGCGGTGGTGGAAGCCAGCCGCGGCCGGGTCGAGATCGTGTCGGCGCGTCCGCTGCGCGAGATCAATGGCTACCGCGCGATGTTCGACCTGGTGCCGCCGGAGGGCAGTACCGAGCAGATCGACATCCGCCTGTTCCTGCGCAGTGGCGGCAAGACCCTGACCGAGACCTGGCTGTACCAGTACACCCCGCCGCCGGCCGGTGCGCCGGAGCGCACGCTGTACTGAGTGGTTTGGGATTGCAGGGCTTGCAGCCCTGCACCTGCAGAGGCCAGAGCCGAAGCAACGGCAGAAGCTGGTTTCCTGTGGGGAGGCGGGGTGGGTCCGGTGGCGGGAGACGCCGTAAACCCGTCCATGGGGGCTTGGCCGCGGCATCCATGCCGCGGACACTCCCGCCACCGGACCCACCCCGCCTTCGACAGACCTCCGCGATCTGTCGGAGCACGGGGTCGGATCCCGTTGCTGCGCAACGGGCTCTGACCCCAGATGAATTTCGATAGATGAATTTCGATATCTGACAGATGTGCCGACCAACGGTCGGCACCCACCAACAGCCGCGTGAAACTGTCAGAGGTGGGGCGGTGTGGGTGGGCAGGACCGTTGGCGCCATGGATGGCGCCATCGAGCCCCCAGGGACGGGTTTACGGCGTGTCCTGCCCACCCACACCGGCCCACCATCCCACGCAATGCCAGCTCTAGCTGTTGCTGTTGCCGGCCAGCGGCCGGCACTACCGCGGGTGCAGGGCTGTAAGCCCTGCACAAGACCCCCCTTACAGCGGCAGGGGTGCCTGCGCCGGATCGATCCGCCCTTCCCCGCGGGTGATCTTCTTGAACTCGGCACGGCTGACCGACACGTAGCGGTCGTTGCCACCGATCTCCACCTGCGGGCCATCCTTCACCGCATGGCCATGTTCGTCTACGCGCACGGTCATCGTCGCCTTCTTCCCGCTGTGGCAGATGGTCTTGATCTCCTGCATCTCGTCGGCCCAGGCCAGCAGGTACTGGCTGCCCTCGAACAGCTCGCCGCGGAAATCGGTGCGCAGGCCGTAGCACAGCACCGGAATGCGCAGCTGGTCGACCACCTCGCTGAGCTGCCAGACCTGGGCGCGCGTGAGGAACTGCGCTTCATCCACCAGCACGCAGCCCATCGGGCCGTTGGCGGCCAGGTCCTGTTCGACCCAGTGCTGCAGGTCGGTGTCACGATCGAAGGCCATGCCGTCCGCACGCAGGCCGATACGCGAGGCCACCACGCCGGCGCCGGCACGATCATCCAGGCGCGGGGTCAGGATCGCCACCCGCATGCCGCGTTCGCGGTAGTTGTGCGCGCTCTGCAGCAGGGTCGTGGTCTTGCCGGCGTTCATCGCCGAATAGTAGAAATAGAGCTTGGCCATCGGCCAATTCTAGTCGTCCACCGCCTTGTCGTCGCGGACCGTGTCCGGCCGTCCTATCTCGACGCTGGGGGTCAGCGCGGGGCGCCAGTAGTTGTCCTGCAGGCACCAGTAGTCGGCGGCGCGCCAGTAGTCGTTGTCGTAGACGATGCTGCCCGGCGTCACGATGCCCTGCTCGTTGCCGCGGCGCTGGACGACGATCAGGCCGGAGCTCACGTACCCGAGGTGGCTGCCGGTGATCTGCTGGCGGCCGTCCCTGAGGGCGCGCTCCATGCGAGGCTTGGCCACGCGGTCGCCATAGTCGGCATAGATCTGCTGGCCGCGCTCGATCGCCTGTGCCTGCTGCAGTGCGTCCAGGCGTGCCCAGTAGTGCTCCCGCAGCACCAGGAAGTCGTGATACATGCGCTCGGCGGCAAGGTCCATCCAGATGTAGGCCATCACCGGATCGGCCCGGGTACCGACGCCCTCCTGGTACAGCCGCGCCACCATGGCCTGGGAGAACTTGTCGGCGTAGCGCGCCGAACGCTTGTAGTAGTCCAGCGCCCTGGCGGGCTGTCTGTCCCGTTCGGCCCGCTGGGCCATGCTGCGCCAGAACAGGTCCGGATGGGCATCGAAGAAGCCTCCGGTCAGGACGGTTGGCGGGAAACGTCAGCGCCCCGCGCCTTCCACGGGGCTGAGTGGGCCGACCTCGACGCTGCGGCCGCGGAATTCCTGTTCCCAGATGCGGTCCTGCATGCACCAGTACGCTGCAGGGTCCCAGTACGCATCCCGATAGTAGTCATCGCCACGGGTCGGCCAGCCGGCTTCCGGGCCGTCGGACAGTTCCACCTGCAGCATCGAGCTGACCCAGCCGGTACGGCTGCCGGTCAAGCGGCGGCGGTCCACGCGCATGGCAGCCTCCATGCGTGGCTTGGCCGTGGCATCGCCGTAGGCCGCATACAGCGCCGGCCCTTCGGTGAGCACCCGTTGCCGCTGCGCGGCATCCAGGCGGTTCCAGTAGCGCTCGCGCTCCAGCAGCAGGTCGCGGTAGCCGCGTTCGGCGGCCAGGTCCATCCAGATGTAGGCCAGCACCGGATCAGGGGCGGTACCCGTGCCCTCCTGGTACATGCGCGCGACCAGCGACTGCGACAGCTTGTCGGCGTGCGCGGCTGCCCGCTTGAAGCGCACCAGCGCATGATCGGGCCGGCCCTGTCGCCACGACTGCAGGCCCAGCTCGCGCCAGTGCAGGTCAGGATGAGCCTGCAGGAAGCCCTGGGTCATCAGCGCAGACCGCAACGATGCGCCAGGATCGGGCGCGCAGTCCGCGCTGCGGGCGTCCAACGGCGCCAGCAGCAACAGCAGGGTGCCCAGCAGGGCGGCAGAGGCGGTCGGGCGCATGCACCTGGCTCCAGTGCTCCGGTGGCGAATCAATAGCTTAGGAACGGTGTGCATGCAAGTCAGGTCCGCCCGCTGCGGCCCCGCTACAATCCCATCCCCATGCACGGTCTCAATCCCCCCCAAGCCGCCGCCGTCCTGCATATCGAAGGTCCGTTGCTGGTGCTCGCCGGCGCGGGCAGCGGCAAGACGCGCGTGATCGTGGAAAAGATCGCCCACCTGATCGGCAGCGGCCGCTACCCGGCACGCCGCATCGCAGCGATCACCTTCACCAACAAGTCGGCCAAGGAAATGCGCGAGCGTGTGGCCAAGCGCCTGCGCGAGCAGGACGCCGACGAGGTGACCATCTGCACCTTCCATGCGCTGGGCCTGAAGTTCCTGCAGATCGAACACGCGGCCGTGGGCCTGAAGCGTGGCTTCTCGATCTTCGATGCCGATGATGCCGCTGCGCAGATCAAGGACCTGATGTACGGGGCCAAGCCCGACGATATCGAGGACATGAAGAACCTGGTGTCGCGCGCCAAGAACGCCGGCCTGTCGCCCGAGCAGGCGATGGCCGCCGCGCGCAGCAACCGCGAGAAGGAAGCAGCCAGCGTCTACGAGCGCTACCAGCTGCGCCTGACGGCTTTCAATGCGGTCGACTTCGATGACCTGATCCGTTTGCCGGTGCAGATCCTGGAGGAAAATCCGGAGATCGCGCTGGCCTGGCGCGAGCGCATCGGCTACCTGCTGGTGGACGAATGCCAGGATACCAACGACGCGCAGTACCGGCTGCTCAAGCAGCTGGCCGGCGATAAGGGCAACTTCACCTGCGTGGGTGACGATGACCAGTCGATCTACGCCTGGCGCGGCGCCAATCCGGAAAACCTGCAGCAGATGGGGCGCGACTATCCCACGCTGGAGATCATAAAGCTGGAGCAGAACTACCGCTGCTCCAACCGCGTGCTGCGCGCCGCCAATGCGCTGATCGCCAACAACCCGCATGAGCACCTGAAGAAGCTGTGGAGCGACCAGGCCGACGGCGAACGCATCCGCGTATGGGAGTGCCGCAACAGCGAACACGAAGCGGAAAAGGTCGCGGCCGAGATCGCCTTCGTGGCCCAGTCGCGCAACGTGCCATGGAGTGATTTCTGCATCCTGTTCCGCGGCAACTTCCAGTCACGGCCGCTGGAAAAGGCGATGCAGCTGCTGCGCATCCCTTACCACCTGACCGGCGGCACCGTGTTCCTGGAGCGCCAGGAAGTGAAGGACACGCTGGCCTGGTTGCGGCTGCTGGTCAATCCAGACGACGACACCGCGTTCATGCGTGCGGTGCAGTCGCCCAAGCGCGACGTCGGTGCCGGCACGCTGGCCAGGCTGGCCGAGCTGGCGCAGGAAAAGGACATGCCGATGGCGCAGGCTGCCGAGGCGATCGGCGCCCTGCAGCAGCTGCCGCCTCGCGCCGCCAACAGCCTGGCCCGCTTCACCGACATCCTGCGCGACCTGCGCGCGCAGATGCGCCAGGTCACCTCGGGCGACATGATCCGCAAGGTCGCCAAGGAATCGGGCCTGCTCAGCGAACTGCGCCAGCAGGCCAAGGAAGAGGCCAGCTACCAGCGCCGCGCCAACAACATCGAGGAACTGGCGCAGTGGTTCGAGGGCGGCCCGCGCGGCGCCACTGCCGCTGACCTGGCCGGCCAGCTGGCGCTGCTGTCACGCAGCGACAAGGACGAGGGTGGCAACCAGGTGCGCATGATGACCATGCACGCCTCCAAGGGCCTGGAATTCCCGTACGTGTTCATCGTTGGCTGCGAGGATGGCGTGCTGCCCCACCAGGTCAGCCTGGACGAGGGCAACCTGCAGGAAGAGCGGCGGCTGCTGTACGTGGGCATCACCCGCGCCAAGATCCAGCTGTGGATGAGTTACAGCAAGCTGACGCGCAAGTTCGGTGAGCATGTGCGGCTGAAGCCGAGCCGGTTCTTCGATGAGATCCCGGCCGAGGAGATCCAGCGTGATGGCGCTGATCCGGTGGCCGATGCGGCGCGCAAGAAGGAACGGGCGAGTGCGGGGTTGGCGGCGATCGAGGCGTTGTTCGACTGATCGGCGAACGGCGCAGCCCCTCGTGGTTGGCGCCGTTCGCAATGCACTCGTGGGGGGCCGGGCGGGTGGGCCGGTCGGGACACGCCGTAAACCCATCCATGGGGGCTCGGCCGCGGCATCCATGCCGCGGACGGTCCCGCCCAGCCCACCCGCCCGGCCTCTGACAGTTCCCGTGCGCGCCAGCCACGGAAAAGAAAAAGAAAATCAAAAGCAGCAGCTGGGGTTGAGGCAGAATCGGGGTTTCGGCTGGAGGTCCACCTGTGCAACCGATCGAGAGTGAACGCCTGCGCCTGCGTGCCATCGAGCCTGATCGCGATGCGGCTCCGATGCTGGCGCTGTTGAATGATCCGGGCTTCGTGCGCTTCATTGGCGACCGCAATGTGCGCAGTGAGGAGCAGGCGCGGGACTACATCGCGCTGCGTGTGCTGCACAGCTATGCGTTGAATGGCTTTGGCATGTATGCCATCGAGCGGTTGTCCGATGGTGCCTGGCTGGGCAATGCCGGGCTGGTACGGCGTGATGGGCTGCCGGGTCCGGACATCGGCTATGCGGTGCTGTCGGAATTCGCCGGGCAGGGCTATGCCGGTGAGGCGGCGCGGGCAGTGTTCGCGCATGCGCGCGCTGGGCTGGGCCTGCAGGATCTGTATGGCATCACCGATCTGGACAACGTGGTGTCCGGGAAGATCCTGCTGGGGTTGGGCATGCAGGAGCGGGGGGTGATCCAGCTGCCGGGCGTGGACAGCCCGAGCCGGTTGTATGCCACGCCGGGTGCGGCGCAGGTCTGACCCCTGATGTTGGTAGGTGCCGACCGTTGGTCGGCACGATTCAGATGCAGTGCCGACCAACGGTCGGCACCCACCCCCTCAGCCGCGCAGTTCGGCCAGCTGCGCCTGCAGCTCGGCCACGGCCGCTTCCAGCTGGGCCACGCGCTCGGCCAGGCCCGGGTCGGCTGCATCGCTGCTGCCACCGCCGCTGCTGGCGTACTTGGCCGCCAGCGCCGCACCGTCCACTTCACCGCACAGCAGGTGCATGTAGCGGTCTTCGCGCTGCCCACTGGCGCGCGGCAGCACCACCAGCAGCGCGCGCTGCTGCAGGCGCTCGATGGCGTGGCGGGCTTCGTCGGCGTCGGCGAAGCGGTGCAGGCGCTCGCTGCGCGTGATCAGTTCGCCCAGCGTCTGCGGCCCACGCAGCAGCAGCAGCGCCAGCAGCACGGTCTGCTGCCGGGTCAGGTCCAGCGCGGCCTGCAGGCGGTGCTCGTAGCGGTCCGCGCGCGAGGAGAAGTGCTGGCGGGCCAGGCCCAACGCCTCCAGCTGGCGCAGCGCGTGCTGCACGCTGCCGGCATCGATGTTCATCACCGGCTCGCGGGCAGTCTTCTGGTTGGCAGCCGACTGGGCGGCATTGACCGTCAGTGGATAGGTGTCCGGCGTGGTCGCCTCCTTTTCCACCAGGCAGCCCAGCAGGCGGGCCTGCACGGCGTCGAGCAGGGGGACGTCGGGGGTCTGGACGGAATCGGTCATGGCGGCCTCCGGAAGGGCAACGGGTCAACCGCCAAGCATAGCCGTCCCGGGGCCGCCTTTGCCGGTAAAATGCGCCGGTATATCTGATTGCCGGTGAATCCATGCGTCGTCCCGTTTCCCTGTCCCTGACCCTGCTCGCCACTGCGGCGCTGGGCCTGTCCGCCTGCAAGCGCGTGGATGCGCCTGCTGCCGAAGCCGCTGCCCCGGAGGCCCCGGCCGCCGCTGCCAAGGCTGATGGCGCGCTTGATGCGACCGCCAATGACAATCTCAACGCCGTGCTGTGGATGCAGCGCGCGCAGGAGTACAAGGCAATCACCGAGCAGACCTACCGCGCCGCCGCCGACCACCTGGACGCCGCGCTGAAGGAAACGCACTGGGATGCGCTGGTGCCGGAGGAACGCGGCAACGAGGCCAAGGGCCTGAAGCCGGCCGTGGTGCTGGACGTGGATGAGACCGTGCTGGACAACTCGCCCTACCAGGCGCGCCTGGTGCGCGACGGCAAGGAATACGACGAGCTGAGCTGGGACCAGTGGGTGGCCGAAAAGAAGGCCAAGGCCATTCCGGGCGTGGTCGATTTCGCCAAGGCCGCCAACGCCAAGGGCGTAACCCTGCTGTACATCTCCAACCGCGCCGTGCACCTGAAGGACGCGACCCTGGCCAACCTGCGCGAGCAGGGCCTGCCGGTGGCCGATGACAGCGTGTTCCTGGGCCTGGGCACCGTGGTCGAAGGCTGCGAGCAGGCCGGCAGCGAGAAGAACTGCCGCCGCCGCCTGGCCGGGCAGAAGTACCGCGTGCTGATGCAGTTCGGCGACCAGCTGGGCGACTTCGTGGAAGTGACCGCCAACACCAACGAAGGCCGTGACGCCCTGCTGCAGCAGTACCACGACTGGTTCGGCGAGCGCTGGTGGATGCTGCCGAACCCGACCTACGGCGGTTTCGAGCCGGCGCAGTTCAACAATGACTACAGCCAGTCGCGCCAGGCCCGCCACGACGCCAAGCGCGCAGCCCTGGACTACGCGCCGTGAGCCGCGCGCCGCTGCCGCTGCGCGATGACGAGCGCCTGATCTTCGCGCTGGACGTGCCTGATCGCGCGCAGGCGCTGGAGTGGGTCGACCGCCTCGGCGACAGCGTGGCGTTCTACAAGATCGGCATGGAACTGCTGGCGTCGGGCGAGTACTTCCAGGTGCTGGACGAGCTGGCCCGCCGCGACAAGCGCGTGTTCGTCGACCTGAAGTTCTTCGATATCCCGGCCACTGCCGCGGCGGTGATCAAGCGCCTGTCGCAGTGGCCGGTCAGCTACGCCACCATCCACGGCTGGCACCCGGCGATGATGGAAGCCTGCGCCGCCGCCAACAGCAGCGACATGCGCCTGCTGGCGGTGACCGTGCTGACCTCGATGGGCCGCCCGGACCTGGCGCAGATGGGCATCGACCGTGAACCGGTGGACGTAGTGGTCGAACGCGCGCTGGCCGCGCAGGCGGCCGGTATCGATGGCGTGATCGCCTCGGGCCAGGAAGCCGGCCCGATCCGCGCCGCTACCGGCGCCGGGTTCTCGATCGTCTGCCCGGGCATCCGCCCCGGTGGCCCGGTCGGCGATGACCAGAAGCGTACCGTTGGCGTGGCCCAGGCCTTTGCCGATGGCGCCGATGCCATCGTGGTTGGTCGCCCGATCCGCCTGGCCACCGATCCGCAGGCCGCGGCGCGGGCCATCCAGCAGGAAATCGCGTCGGCGCTGGCTGCGCGCTGAGATTCCGTTGCGCAGGCTGCAGGCCCGAACGCCATCCCGACCCGTGCGGGATGGCGTTTCTGCATCCGTCCAGCAAGCGGTTGTGCCCGAATCGCCGCAAAACCTGCCGTAGATTTCATTGCTTTTACGCCCATCATCAGGTGGATCAATAAAATCAATGATTTATACGACGATAGGTGAAGTGTTGCCTTAACTTGAACGGCAGCGTAGGATCGCCGCCATCCGGTCCTCGGACCGGACATGTGCCACAACACTGTCCATCGGCCCTGCGCCGGTTTGAAGAGCCTGTGATCCCCGTGATCCCGGCTCTTTTTTTATTCCCATCAGTGACTTGCACAAGCAACAGCGGAAACCGTGACGTCCCGGCTTGCCGCTGTCACGTCACAGGCCGCAAGATGCGGACCGGTCCGGGGAGTCCGAGTGCATGAGCGTGGCAGTGCGAGGAAGGTCTGCGCGTGGATGGGGGCTGGCAGCCATGCTGCTGCTGGCCGTGGCGGCGTGTCGTGAATCGGCCCAGGACCCGGCCAAGCCGGCGGCCGAGCCGGTCGCGGCGGTGCAGGCCATGGCGCTGCGCCTGGCCGAGGACGATCTGGTCGGCTATGCAAAGCTGTCGGTGCCGCCCAGCCAGTACCAGCGCCTGCAACAGGCCTGGACCGAAGGCCACAGCCAGTGGCCGCTGACCGAACTGCCGCTGGGCGACCAGCTGCTGCCGATGCTGGCCGCACTGCGCAAGCCCAACGCCAGCGCCGAACTGCAGCGCAGCTTCGATCGCCAGCTGGCCGGACAGGCCGGCGCGGTTCGCCAGGCCGCGCAATCGATGGGCAACTTCGGTGTGCAGTACCTGCGCCACCAGAAGGGCTATACGCCTGGCCAACAGGCGCATTACATCGCCCTGGTCGAAACCCTGGCCAGCTGGGCGCAGGGTGCCCCGATCAGTGACCGGGCCCGCGCACGCAGCACCATCGCCGCGCTGGTCGGCGCCGCCAACAAGGTCGGTTTCGAGGACGAAGCCGGCCTGCAGGCCGCGGGCATGGAAGGCAGCCTGGCGCAGCTGGCGCCGTTCATCCACACCCTCAAGGCGGTGCTGGGCAGCTACGGGCTGGGCGTGGACGACGCGTTGCGCAGCGTGCGCGGCGAACTGCTGTCAGTGGAGGGTGACAACGCCCTGGTACGCCTGCACTACGACCTAGCCGGTCGCGAGATGAGCCTGCAGCTGCCGCTGAGCCGCCGCGAAGGCCATTGGTACCTGACCCGCACCCTGGCCGATACCGACGCCCTGCTGCGCAAGGCCGATGCGGCCCGCGCCGCTGCGTCGCCGTCACCGGCTGAAGCCCCCGCCGAGGGTGGGGAAGCGGCAACGCCGCCGCCTAAGCCATAATGGCGCCGATGTCGAAACAGAACCCGCTGCCGTTCCCCGGCGAAGAATCCCAGTCGACGCCCGCCGATACGGTGCCGGCGTCCCCCTCGACCGGTACCGGCCCGAACCCGGTACCGCCGCCCGCGCACGCGCGTCCGGCCGGCCGACGCCCACTGTGGGCACGGTTGCTGGGCCGCCTGGTCGAGCCGTGGCTGTCGCTGAAGATCGAGCCGGAAGACCCGGGCCAGTACAACGATGGCCGCCCGGTCATGTACGTGCTGGAAGACTACGGCCTGTCCAACGCGCTGATCCTGGACAAGGCCTGCCGCCAGGCCGGCCTGCCGTCGCCGCTGGTGCCGCTGGCCGGTGACCCGACCGGCCGCAAGCGCGCCTACCTGGCGCTGTCGCGGCGCAGCTCCAGCAACTCGCTGATCCCCGAGCAGCGTGGCGCAAAGACCCACTCCGATTCGCTGGCCAAGGTGCTGCAGGCCCATCGTGTGCGCGATGACCTGGACGTGCACCTGGTGCCGGTGTCGATCTTCGTCGGCCGCGCGCCGGACAAGCAGAGCGGCTGGTTCGCCGTGCTGTTCTCGGAAAACTGGGCGCTGGTCGGCCGCTTCCGCCGCCTGCTGGCGGTGCTGCTCAACGGCCGCAGTACCATCGTCCGCTTCGCGCCGCCGATCTCGCTGCGCAGCACCGTGGACGAAGGCCTGGAGCCGGAGCGCACGGTACGCAAGCTGCAGCGCGTGCTGCGTACGCATTTCCGCCGCATCCGTGAATCGGTGATCGGCCCTGACCTGTCGACGCGGCGCCTGCTGGTGGACCAGGTGCTGGCCGCCGAACCGGTGCGCGAAGCGATCGCCTCGCAGGCCAAGCGCGACAACTCGAAGCCGGCCGATGCCTGGAAGAAGGCACACGCCTACGCCTGGGAAATCGCCGCGGACTATTCCAGCCCGGTGGTGCGCTCGGCCAGCTTCATGCTCAGCCACGTGTGGAACCGCATCTATGCGGGCGTGCTGGTGCACCACCTGGACAAGTTCAAGGCCGCCGCGCCGGGCCACGAAGTGGTCTACGTGCCCAGCCACCGCAGCCACATGGACTACCTGCTCCTGTCCTACCTGCTGTACGACCGTGGCATCGTGCCGCCGCACATCGTGGCCGGCATCAACCTGAACCTGCCGGTGGTCGGTACCCTGCTGCGCAAGGGCGGTGCGTTCTTCATCCGCCGCTCGATCCGTGGCAACGCGCTGTACTCGGCGGTGCTCAGTGAGTACGTCGCGCAGCTGGTGGCCGGCGGCTACTCGCTGGAGTACTTCGTCGAAGGCGGCCGCTCGCGTACCGGCCGACTGCTGCAGCCCAAGGGCGGCATGATCTCGATGACGCTGCGTGCGTTCCTGCGCCAGCCGCGCAAACCGGTGCTGTTCCAGCCCATCTACATCGGCTACGAGAAGCTGATGGAGGGCGGCAGCTACCTGGACGAACTGTCCGGCCGGCCGAAGGAAAAGGAATCGATCTGGTCGCTGCTGTGGGGCATCCCCAAGGTGCTCAAGCAGAACTACGGCCAGGTGGTGGTGAACTTCGGCGAACCGATAGCACTGAACGACGTACTGGCCGAGAAGGCGCCGGAGTGGAAGGGCGAGGCGGTGTCCGAGGACGAAAAACCGGCGTGGCTGTCGACCACGGTGGACACGCTGGCCGAACGCATCCAGGTGCGCATCAACGGCGCTGCCGACGTCAACCCGATCAACCTGCTGGCGCTGGCCCTGCTGTCCACGCCGAAGCACGCGATGGGCGAGGCCGACCTGATCGCGCAGATCGAGCTGTGCAAGACGCTGCTGGTCGAGATGCCGTATTCGGACCGGGTGACGGTGACCCCGCACTCGCCGGAGCGGATCATCGCCCACGCCGAGGAAATCAACGTCCTCACCCGCATCAAGCACCCGCTGGGCGACGTGCTCAGCGTCAGCGGCGATACCGCCGTGCTGCTGAGCTACTTCCGCAACAACGTGCTGCACCTGTTCACCGCCTCGTCGTGGGTGGCCTGCTGCTTCCAGAACAACCGCCGCATGAGCCGTACCGGCCTGGTCCAGCTGGGCCGCACGGTGTACCCGTTCCTGCAGGCCGAGCTGTTCCTGCCGTGGAGCGAGGACGAATTCGCACAGCGCATCGACCAGACCATCAACGTGTTCGTGCGTGAGGGCCTGCTGCAGAACGTCAATGACGACGACGGCGGCATCCTGGCGCGCAACACCGGGCAGACCGACGAGGTGTTCCGCCTGCGTGCGATCGGCCACTCGCTGCAGCAGGCGTTCGAGCGCTACTACATCGCCATTTCGGTGCTGGTGAAGAACGGCCCGGGCGTGCTGGGCGCGGCCGAGCTGGAAAGCCTGTGCCAGCAGGCGGCGCAGCGTCTGAGCCTGCTCTATGCACCGGCCGCGCCGGAGTTCTTCGACCGCACCCTGTTCCGCGGCTTCATCCAGAAGCTGCGCGAACTGCGCCTGGTGTGGCCGGACGAGAACAGCAAGCTGCTGTTCGACGAGCGCCTGGATGCCTGGGCCAAGGACGCCAAGTTCATCCTTGGCCGCGAACTGCGCCACACCATCGAACGGGTCAGCCCGGAAGCGGCACGCCCGGACGAGCCGGCGCCGCAGGATTGAAGGCAGCGCCGGGTCCTGCGGTGGGTGTGGACCTTGGTCCACACCTTCCAGCCGTGCCAACCAGGGTTGGCACCCACCAGGACGGTCTTTAGGCCGGTTCGTCGGGAATCTGCAGGCTTTCCAGCCTGGCAATGCAGTCCTTCAACTGCAGCTTGCGCCGCTTCAGGCGCTTGGATTCCAGCTCGTCCTCGCCGTTGGCGGCCATGCGGGTGATCTGTTCATCCAGCAGGCGGTGCTCGGCGCGCAGGGCGGCGAGGCGTTCGACAATCTCGGCGGGGTCGTAGGTATCCACGGCTTCGAGGATACACAGCGATGATGACCGCCGGGAGAGGGGAATCCCGACCCCCGGCCGTGGCCGCTCCGAGCCGTTAGAATGGAGCCCATGAGTGCCGTGATTTCCCTCCCTGATCCCCAGCCGCGCGCCGCCCGCGATCCGCGCGTGGCCGAGCGCGAGCAGCACAAGCTGGCCAAGCGCCTGCGCCGCCAGGTCGGCGAGGCGATTGCCGACTTCGGCATGATCGAGGCCGGCGACAAGGTGATGGTCTGCCTGTCCGGCGGCAAGGACAGCTACACCCTGCTGGACGTGCTGCTGCAGCTGCAGAAGAAGGCGCCGGTGCCGTTCGAGCTGGTGGCGGTGAACCTGGACCAGAAGCAGCCGGACTTCCCCGAGCACGTGCTGCCGGAATACCTGGCAGGCCTGGGCGTGCCGTACCACATCATCGAGCAGGACACCTATTCGGTGGTCAGCCGGGTCATCCCGGAAGGCAAGACCATGTGTTCGCTGTGCTCGCGCCTGCGTCGTGGTGCGCTGTACAACTACGCCGAGACCCACGGCTTCACCAAGATCGCGCTGGGCCACCACCGCGACGACATGGTGGCCACGTTCTTCATGAACCTGTTCCACCACGCCAAGCTGTCGGGCATGCCGCCGAAGCTGCGCAGCGATGACGGCAAGCATGTGGTGATCCGGCCGCTGGCCTACGTGCGCGAGAGCGACATCGTCGACTACGCGCAGGCACGCCAGTTCCCGATCATTCCCTGCAACCTGTGCGGCAGCCAGGAGAACCTGCAGCGCCGCCAGGTCGGCCTGATGCTGAAGCAGTGGGAGAAGGACCACCCGGGCCGCATCGAGCAGATCGCGCGCGCCATGGGCGAAGTCCGGCCCTCGCAGCTGGCCGACACCACCCTGTTCGACTTCATGGCGCTGGGCCGTCGCGACGACGCGCCGCTGCCTGACGCCCATGCCTGGCTGGCCGGTTCCCCGGCCGACGCCGACGCAGATCCCGAGACGCCCACCGTTTAAGGTCGGTCGCCCTTCCTCTTTGCCATCCGGAATTCCATGTTCTTTCGCAACCTGACGTTCTTCCGTTTCCCGACCACCACCGATTTTTCCGAAGTCGATACGCTGCTGCCGCACGCCCTGCTGAAGCCGGTCGGCGCACTGGAAATGAATTCGCGCGGCTTCATCTCGCCGTTCGGCCGCGAGGAGAAGGAACTGCTCTCCCACCGCATCGCCGAACACCTGTGGCTGACCGTGGGCGGCGAGGACAAGATCCTGCCGGCGGCGGTGGTCAACGACCTGCTCGAGCGCAAGCTGGAGGAGATCGAGGAGAAGGAAGGCCGCCGCCCGGGTGGCCGCGAACGCAAGCGCATGAAGGACGACCTGCTGCATGAACTGCTGCCGCGCGCCTTCGTGAAGTCCTCGCGCAACGACGCTTTCATCGACCTGCAGCACGGTTACGTGGCGGTGGATACCTCCAGCCGCAAGACCGGCGAGTACTTCATGTCCGACATCCGCGGCCTGCTCGGCAGCTTCCCGGCGATGCCGCTGAACGCCGAAGTGGCGCCGCGTTCGATCCTGACCGGCTGGATCGCCGGCGAGCCGCTGCCGACCGGGCTGAGCCTGGGCGAAGAGTGCGAGATGAAGGACCCGGTGGAAGGCGGCGCGGTGGTCAAGTGCCAGCACCAGGAACTGCGCTGCGACGAGATCGACAAGCACCTGGACGCCGGCAAGCAGGTGACCAAGCTGGCGCTGATCTTCGAGGACAACCTGTCGTTCGTCATCGGCGACGACCTGATCGTGCGCAAGCTGAAGTTCCTCGACGGCGCCCTGGACCAGCTGGAGCATGCCGACGAAGACGGCCGCCGCGCCGAGTTCGACGCTCGCTTCGCCCTGCAGAGCGCCGAGATCCGCCGTCTGTTCCTGTTGCTGGAAGAAGCCTTCAAGCTCAGCAAGGCTGACTGAACAGGCAGCCCGACGGCCGCCGGTCATCCGGCGGCCCGAAGCGGCGCTATGCTGGGCGCATGAGCCGTCTGCTGCGCCGCCTGATCAGCCCGACCCCGCCCGCCACCGTACAGCGCGACACCGTTCGCCTGCGCCTGGAGGATGCCGAGATCGAGGTACTGCGCGTGCGCGATCCGCGTGCGCGCCGCATCAAGCTGAGCGTGGACGAACGCGGCGCGCGCCTGACCCTGCCGCCGCGCGCAAGCCTGGTGATGGGCGAACGCTTCCTGGAACAGCACCGCGACTGGCTGGCACTGCAGCTGCGCCAGTACCAGGGCCAGGGCCTGCCGGCACCGCTGCAGCCCGGCGAAGACGGCGTGCTGCCCCTGCGCGGCGAACTGTTGCCGCTGCGCTGGCAGGAAGGCCGCTACGCGCGCCTGGAGATCGACGCGCATGGTGCCTGCGTGCAGTGGCCGACACGTGGTGGTGACGCCACCCTGCGTCGCCTGCTGCGCGAGTTCTACGAAGCACAGACCCGCGCCGACGTCGGCCGCTGGCTGCCGAAGTACCTGCCCACACTGCCGCGCGCACCCAGCCGCCTGCGATTGAAGGTGATGTCCTCGCAATGGGGCTCGCTCGCCCCCGATGGCAGCATGGCACTGGACCTGGCCCTCGTGCTCGGTCGTTCGGAAGCGTTCGAGTACGTGCTGGTGCACGAGCTCTGCCACCTGATCCAGCCCAACCACTCGCCCGCGTTCTGGCACGAAGTGGAACAACGCTTCCCCGCCTGGCGCGAACAGCGCGACTACTTCCAGCTGGAAGGCCGCCGACTGAAGGCGATGCTGCGGCAACTGCTGTAGCGCCAGCGCTACAGCAGTTGCCCACGTATTCTTCCTCTACCCCCGCCTTCGGCGCGCCCCTTCAACAGAAGGGGCTTTCCTCCAGAGAGTGGGCCGGTCAGTCGGGCAGGCTCGACGCTGCACAGGGTCTGCGCAGAGGATGAGCATTCCCCGCCCTGGCAACGCGCCATGAGCGCGCGCAGCGCGCGACCCGCTCCTGCTCTTCTTTTCTTTCTTCCGTGGTGGGCACACCGGAATCTGTCCGTGGCCGGGCGGGGTGGGTTGCGCAGGGGCGTGAGCCGCATGGATGCGGCAACCGAGCTTACAAGGACGTACTTGCAGCGACCCCTGCGCAATCCACCCCGCCCGGGCAAGCACGGCTTTGCCTTCGGATACCACCCACCACGAGGGGCTCAGCCGTTGGCCGAAATCCTCACCTCGCCCGCAACGCCGCCGCCGCCGCCCAGCGCGCCGCCACCCGCGGCGCCGTAATGCACACCGCCTGGTCGGTCACCGTCGTCACCGCGCGCTCCAGCAGCTGGATATCCGCCTCATGCTGGCGCGCCACGTGCGGATCCTCGAAGAAGATCGCGCGCTGGCAGCGCCCTTCCAGTACCCGGTCGGCAATCTGCGCATCGCCGCCCATCGGGCCGCTCTGGTAGCGCGTCACCCAGAGCGTATCGCTGGGCCAGCCACGGCTCCACGCCAGCTCGTTCAAGCGCTGGCCGGTGGTTCCGGTTGCCACCCGCTCACCGAACCGCGCCAGCACATCGAAGTGCTCATCGGCGAAGGCCAGCATCGCCGGCTTCATCGCGTCGTGCGCGATCAGCGCCAGCGTCTGTCCTTCGAACGCATGCAGGTCGTCGGCGCCAGCATCGGCAGCCAGTCCGGCATGGATGCGTTCCACCTCGATCCAGTCGCGCGCGGTGGCCACGGTGGAAATGAAAGGCTTGCCGTGGATCACGCACTGCCGCTTCAGCGCCGTGGCTTCCGGAAACACCGAGGATGGATCGACCGGATCGATCAGGTAGACCGCGCCATCCAGTGTCCGATCCGGCCCCATGCCAACCACCTCGGCCACCAGCTTCATCAAGCCACCCTCGCGACCATAGGGGTAGCGATGCAGGCCCGCGTATCCGGTCAGGAAGCCCTGTCGCTGTATCGCGTCATGGGTGCGGCCGACCGCGTGCAGCGACACGCCCAGCTCGCGCAGGCCGGGTTCGCTGGCGCGCAGCCAGCGGAACAGGGCGGCGCGCGCGTCGTGGTGATGGAGACGGTTGGCAGCCAGGCCGATGCGCATCGAATGCTCCGCAGATACGGGTGAAAGCGGCAGTGTATGTCGCCATTCACCTATCTTGGTGTTTTTACAACTTTCTTCATTGCGCCTAGTCCACGCGCCGCTAGCGTAATAGGCAGCGGTACCGCTGCGCGGCCGTTCATTCCGCCCGCCAGAAGAGGATGCCCATCGTGAACGCCGCTGGCCTGCGTGCCGCCACCGCGGTCGTGGCCGGCCTGCTGTTGCCTGCCCTGGCCGCCGCTGCGGGTTGCAGGACGCCGCTGCGCATTGCCTGGCCCGCCGACCGCGCGCCGTTGTCCTCCAGCGAGCAGGGCCAGCCGCGCGGGCTCAGTGCGCAGTACCTGAAGCTGCTGGGCGCGCAGCGACCACTGCAGATGCAGCCATTGCCAACCGCCGCCATCGCCGAGGGAACGGTGCCGCCCGACGTCCAGGCACTGCTGGGCTGGTCGCGCTCGCAGTTGCCGACGGGGTGGGTGGCCAGTGCGCCCTACGTGCAGCTGCCACAGGTCATCGTGCGGCGCCGGGATGCATCGCCGGTGCTGGGCCTGGAGGCGTTGCGCGGAGGCACCGTGGCCAGTCCCGACCCGCTGTCGCTGGTCGGGGCGCTGACCGAACAGGCGTCTGGCGTGCAGCTGTTGCCCCCCGCCCCCATCGACGACGCCCTGTCACTGCTGGGCACGGGCCTGGTCGATGCCGTGGTCGCCAATCTTGGAGAGGTCGAGGCCGCGTTGCGCCACTATCAGGGCGAGCCGCTGGTAATCGCTGCGCCGGCCGGAATCGACGACGCGCCGGTGCTGGCCACCGTGCCCGCCTGCGCCGACGTCATCCCGGCGTTCGAGCGGACCGTGTCGCAGCTGACCGCGAACGAACGCGAGGCGATCCGCACGTCCTGGCTGCCGAACCAGCCGCGACACCCACCCTCTGCGTCCCCCCTGCGCTGGCTGGTGCCGGCCTCGCTGACCCTGCTGGCGCTCATGCTGGTGTACGCCTTCGGCTACTGGCGCGTGCATCGCGAGAGCGAGCGTCGCCGCGTGGCTGCGCAACGCCTGCAGGAGGTGACCTCGAACCTGCCAGCGGTGGTCTATCAGGCGCGTCGCTCTGCCACCGGCCACTACAGCTTTCCCCAGATCGCAGGCGACGTGCAGGCGTTGTTCGGAATCAGCGTGGAAACCGCCCTGATCGATCATCAGCGCCTGCTGGCAGCGGTTCATCCCGATGATCGCTCGCGGCTGATGGACACCGTCGACGCCGCCGCCCTGGCGCGGGGCCCGATCGATGTCACCTTCCGCACGCGCTCGCCACAAGGCTGGCGCTGGGTCCACTCGCATGGACGGCCGCTGTCCCTGGACAGCGGCGACGTCGAGTGGAGTGGCTACTGGATCGACGTAAGCGGAGTGCAGGCGCGCACCCATGCGCTGGCCGAGGCGCGCCGTGCGGCCGAGCAGGCAGCGCTGGCCAAGGCCCACTTCCTGGCAACCATGAGCCACGAGATCCGTACGCCGATGAGCACCCTGCTGGGCATGCTCGAGCGGTTGGAGGGCAGCGATCTGGATCATCGCCAGCAACAGGTGCTGGTGACCGTGGGTGATGCTGCCCAGATGCTGCGGCAGATCCTGGACGACGTGCTGCACAGCCAACGGCTGCAGGCACTGCCGCTGCAGCTGCGACCCACGAACGTGGCGGCACTGGTGCGCGCGGTGCAGCAGTTGCTGATGCCGGTGGCGGCCAGCCGGGGCCTGCATCTGCGGATCCAACTTGATCCGGAATTGCAGGCCGGATCGCTGGCCGACGGCCTGCGCCTGCGCCAGATCCTGTTCAACCTTGCCGGCAACGCGCTCAAGTTCACCGAGCATGGCGGCGTGGATCTGCAGGTGCAGGTGCTGCAGCAGCACGATCGCGGCCAACGTCTTCGCCTGCAGGTCAGTGACAGCGGGGTGGGCATCAGCCCGGAACGGCAACAGGCGGTGTTCGCTGCCTACACCCAGGCCGAGGCATCGACAACGCGCCGTTTCGGTGGCAGCGGCCTGGGCCTGGCGATCTGCCGTGAACTGGCTGCATCGATGGAAGCAGAACTGTGCCTGCGCAGCGCGCCAGGCAAGGGCACCACCGTGTGGCTGGAACTGGATCTGGACGCCTGTGAGTTGCCTGCCGAGGCATTGCCGCTTCCGGCAGAGGCGGCGCGGCCACTGTCGTCGGCCCGGGTGCTGGTAGCTGAAGATCACCCCACCAACCTGCACCTGCTGGAGCAGCGCCTGCATGATCTGGGTCTGCAGGTGCACGCCTGCACCGATGGTCGCCAGGCCTTCGAGGCCTGGCAGGCGCGGGCGTTCGACCTGGTCATCACCGACTGCCACATGCCGCACATGGATGGCTTTGCCTTGGCACGGGCCATCCGCGCCGACGCCTGCGCGGTTCGCGCGCAGGTCCCGATCATCGCGCTCACGGCCAGCGCGCTGGATCGCACCCGCGAGGCCTGCCGCGAAGCGGGCATCGATCATTTCCTGGCCAAGCCGGTGGCGGCGCAGGAACTGCGGGGCTTGCTGGCCGTGCTGCTGGCGCCGGAATCAGTGCGCCAGTAGGCGGATGATGCTGGCGGCGGCGTCGCGGCCTTCGGCCACGGCGGTCACCACCAGGTCGGCGCCACGCACTGCGTCACCGCCGGCGAACAGGCGCGGGTGCGCGGTCTGGAATGGCAGGCGGTCCTTGCCGCCAGCCACGATGCGGCCGTTGGACCGGCCTTCCACGCCGTGCTCGGCCAGCCACGCCGGCACGGTTGGCGAGAAGCCGAAGGCGATGATCACCACATCGGCCTCCAGCAGCGATTCGCTGCCGTCGATCGGCACCGCATTCTGGCGGCCATTGGCATCGGGCTCACCCAGCCGGGTTTCGACCACGGTCACGCCGATCACCTCATCGTCGGCGCCGGCTTCGATCGACAGCGGCTGGCGGTTGAACAGGAACCGCACGCCTTCCTCGCGCGCATTGGCTACTTCGCGCGCGCTGCCGGGCATGTTGGCTTCGTCGCGGCGGTAGGCACAGGTGACCTTGGCCGCGCCCAGCCGCACCGCGCTGCGCACGCAGTCCATGCCGGTATCACCGCCGCCCAGCACCACCACGCGCTTGCCGTTGAGGTCGGGCAGGGCGATGCTGTCTTCCCAGCCGGCAATCGGCCGGCCCTTCGGATCATCGCCGCCGACGATGCGGCTGTTCTGCACCAGGAACGGCAGTGCCGGCAGCACGCCCTTCAGGTCCTGGCCGTCGAGGCCACCGTCGGTATAGCGGTAGGCACCGGTACCGACGAACACCGCATCGTGGCTGTCCAGCAGCTGCTGCACGCTGAGGTCACGGCCGATCTCCACACCGAGGCGGAACTGCACGCCCATGCCTTCGAGCACTTCGCGGCGGCGGTGGATCACATCCTTGTCCAGCTTGAAGCTGGGAATGCCGAACTGCAGCAGGCCGCCGATCTGCTCGTAGCGGTCGTAGACCACGGCGGCAATGCCGGCGCGCGCCAGACGGTCGGCACAGGCCAGCCCGGCCGGGCCGGCACCGATCACCGCCACGCTGTGGCCGGTCGGCTGCACCGCGCCCAGGTCCGGGCGCCAGCCCGTGGCCAGCGCGGTATCAACGATGTACTTCTCGACCGCGCCGATGGTGACCGCGCCGAACTCTTCCAGCGTGCAGCTGCCCTCGCACAGCCGGTCCTGCGGGCAGACCCGGCCGCACACTTCCGGCAGCGGGTTGGTGCTGTGGCACAGCGTGGCCGCTTCGTGGATGCGGTTTTCCTGCACCAGCTGCAGCCACTGTGGAATGGCGTTGTGCACCGGGCACTTCCAGCTGCAGTAGGGGTTGCCGCAGTCCAGGCAGCGACCAGCCTGGTACTGGGCATCTTCCTTACCGAACTTGCCGTACAACTCGCCCCAGTCGCCGGACGTGCGCAGTTCCACCGGAATGCGCTGCGGCATGGTGCGGGGCAGGTCGAGGAACTGGAAGGCGTGCTTGCGGCTCATGGCGGGCTCTGTGGTGTTTTGCGGTTGCCGGCCAGCGGCCGGCACTACGTGGTCCTGGGTTGCCGGCAGCGGCCGGCACTACCGTTACGCGGCGCGTCGCAGGGTTTCGGTCAGCGACTCGATGCTGGCGGCCTTCGGTTTGACCAGCCAGAACTTGCCGATGTAATCGCGGAACTCGTCCAGGATCTGCTGCGCCCAGATGCTGCCGGTCAGCTCGCGGTGGCGGCCGATCAGGCGGTGCAGGTGCTGGCGGTAGTTCTCGAAGCCCTCGGCGGAGACGCGATGGATGTCGATCAGCTCGTGGTTGTAGCGGTCGACGAAGTCGCGGTCGACGTCCAGCACGTAGGCCAGGCCGCCGGTGAAGCCGGCACCGAAGTTCAGGCCGACCTTGCCCAGTACCAGCACCACGCCGTCGGTCATGTACTCGCAGCAGTGGTCACCGGCACCTTCCACCACCGCCAGCGCGCCGGAATTGCGTACCGCGAAACGCTCGCCGGCGCGGCCAGCGGCGAACAGCTCGCCACCGGTGGCGCCGTACAGGCAGGTGTTGCCGATGATCGCGGTGCTGCGCGCTTCGAAGCGCGCGCCACGCGGCGGGCGCACCACCAGACGGCCGCCGGCCATGCCCTTGCCGACGTAGTCGTTGGCTTCGCCTTCCACTTCCAGATGCAGGCCGCCCACGTTGAACGCGCCGAAGCTCTGCCCGGCGCTGCCACGGAAGCGCAGTTCCAGCGGCGCCTCGGCCATGCCCTGGTTGCCGTGCGCGCGCGCCACCGCACCGGCCAGTCGGGTGCCGATGCTGCGGTCGGTGTTGTGGATCAGGAAGCGATGCTCGCCACCGCGCTTGTGCTCGATGGCCGGCGCCAGCAGGCCGTCCATCTGCGTGGCCAGGCTGTCCGGCGATTCGTACAGGCGCTGGGCGGCGCAGTGGCTGCCCTCGTAACGGGCATCGGCCAGCAGGCGCGACAGGTCCACGCGCACGCCGTCACGCGGCGCGGCCTCGATCTGCCGCAACAGGTCGGTACGGCCGACGATCTCTTCCAGCGAACGTGCACCCAGGTACGCCAGCCAGCCGCGCACTTCCTCGGCCAGCAGGCGGAAGAAGTTCTCCACGCGTTCGGGCTGGCCGGTGAAGTGGTTCTCGCGCAGGCGCTCGTCCTGGGTGGCCACGCCGGTGGCGCAGTTGTTGAGGTGGCAGATACGCAGGTACTTGCAGCCCAGCACGATCATCGGCGCGGTGCCGAAGCCGAAGCTGTCCGCGCCCAGCAGCGCGGCCTTGACCACGTCCAGGCCGGTCTTCAGGCCACCATCGGTCTGCAGCAGGGTGCGCCCGCGCAGGTCGTTGGCCAGCAGCGCCTGGTGCGCTTCGGCCACGCCCAGTTCCCACGGCACGCCGGCATAGCGGATCGAACTGACCGGCGAGGCTCCGGTGCCACCGTCATGGCCGGAGATGGTGATCAGGTCGGCACCGGCCTTGACCACGCCGGCGGCGATCGTACCCACGCCGGCATGGCTGACCAGCTTCACCGACACCAGCGCGGTCGGGTTGACCTGCTTGAGGTCGTAGATCAGCTGCGCCAGGTCTTCGATCGAATAGATGTCGTGGTGCGGCGGCGGCGAGATCAGGCCGATCCCGGGCCGGGCATAGCGCAGGCGCGCGATCAGTTCGTTCACCTTGTGGCCCGGCAGCTGGCCGCCCTCGCCGGGCTTGGCGCCCTGCGCGACCTTGATCTGCAGCACTTCGGCGTTGACCAGGTATTCGGCGGTGACGCCGAAGCGGCCCGAGGCGACCTGCTTGATCTTGCTGCGCTTTGCGGTGCCATAGCGGGCGGGATCCTCGCCGCCTTCGCCGGAATTGCTGCGGCCGCCGAGGCGGTTCATGGCAATGGCCAATGCTTCATGTGCTTCCGGCGACAGTGCGCCCAGGCTGATCGCCGCGGTATCGAAGCGCGGGAACAGGGTACTGGCCGGAGCCACCTCGTCCAGCGGTGCCGGCGTGGCCGCCGGCACCAGTTCCAGCAGGTCGCGCAGCGCCGACGGCGGCCGTGCATGCACGGCATCGCAGTACTGCTGCCAGGCACGCGGGTCACCGCTGCGCGCCGCGCGCTGCAGGGTGGTGACCACGTCCGGGTTGTACATGTGGTACTCGCCGCCGTGCACGTACTTCAGCAGGCCGCCCACGTCCACGTCCTGCTGCGCGTCCCAGGCCTGTGCGCACAGCTCGCGTGCGTCGGCATCCAGGCGCGCGAAGCCAGCGCCACCGATGCGCGAGGCCGTATCCGGGAAGCACAGGTCCACCACTTCCGGTTCCAGGCCGATGATCTCGAACAGCTGCGCGCCGCGGTAGCTGGCCACGGTACAGATGCCCATCTTCGAGATGATCTTCGACAGGCCCTTGTAGACACCCTTGCGGTAACGGCGGCCGATCTGCGACTGCTCACCGCCCTTGCTCAGCTTGAGGATGCCGCGGCGGCCCAGGTCGAACAGGGTCTGGTAGGCCAGGTACGGGTATACCGCGGTGGCGCCGAAGCCGAGCAGGCACGCCATGTGGTGCGGGTCGCGCGCGGTGCCGGTCTCGACGATGAGATTCACGTCGCAGCGCAGGCCCAGCCGCGACAGGTGGTGGTGGATGGCACTGGTGGCCAGCAGCGCGTGCACCATCGGCCGCCCGGCCACCGGGTAGCGGTCGGACAGCAGCAGCATCACCATGCCATCGCGCGCGGCCTGTTCGGCCTCGGCACAGATGCGCTCGATGCCGGCGCGCAGGCCCTCGTCCTCGCTGTAGGACAGGTCGAGCAGGCGGTTGGCCTGCACGTACTGCTCCATCTTCAGCAGCTGGCGCAGCTTGCGCTGGCTCAGCACCGGCGAGTTGAGGATGACGTGGTTCACCGTCTCCGGGCCGGCATGGAAGATGTTGGTCTCCTTGCCGAGCTGGGTGGACAGGGACATCGCGCAGTCTTCGCGCAGCGGATCGATCGGCGGGTTGGTGACCTGCGCGAAGGCCTGGCGGAAATAGTCGTACAGCGGGCGGCTGCGCTGGCTCAGCACCGCCATCGGCGTGTCGTCGCCCATCGAGCCGGTGGCTTCCTGCTCGGTCTCGGCCAGCGGCCGCAGCACCTGCTCCACTTCCTCGCTGCTGAGCTGGTAGAGCTTGTGGTAGCTGCGCAGGGTGGCTTCGTCGAACGGCTCTTCCACCAGCGACGGGTCGATCAGTTCGGTCTGCAGGTAGGTCACGCCCTGCTGCAGCCACTGCTTGTACGGCGCGCGGCCACGGTTGATGCGGTCCACCGCGTCGGAGTCGAGCAGGTCGCCGCGCTTGAGGTCGATGGCGATCATCTCGCCGGGGCCGAGCTTGCCCTTGCGCACCACGCGCTCGGTTGGCACTTCCCACACGCCGGCCTCGGAGGCGACCAGGAAGTGGCGGTCGGCGGTCAGCATCCAGCGCGCCGGGCGCAGGCCGTTGCGGTCGAGGGTGCAGACGGCGTAGCGGCTGTCGCAGGCAACGATGCCGGCCGGGCCATCCCACGGCTCGCTGTTCAGGCCGTGGAACTCGTAGAACGCGGCCAGGTCCGGGTCCTTGAACTCCAGCGACTGGGTGGCCGGCGGCACCAGGATGCGCAGCGCCTGGATCAGCTCCATGCCACCGGCGACCATCAGCTCCAGCATGTTGTCCAGGCTCTGCGAATCCGAACCGTGCATGGAGATGACCGGGTCGAATTCACCAATATCGAAGCGCGGCGTCTTCCACACCTTGCTGCGCGCCTGCGCCCAGCGACGATTGCCCTCGATGGTGTTGATCTCGCCGTTGTGGGCGAGCATGCGGAACGGGTGGGCGAGCGGCCAGCGCGGCAGCGTGTTGGTCGAGAAGCGCTGGTGGAACACGATCGCGCTGGAGGCCAGCTCGCGGCGCTGCAGGTCCGGGAAGAAGCGGCTGAGCTTGTCCGGCAGCACCATGCCCTTGTAGCTGATCGCATCCGGGGTGAGGGTGGCGACGTAGAAGTCGGCGTGTTCGCGCAGCTGCTGTTCGCTGCGGCGACGGGCCAGGAACAGCGCCAGTGCGAAGCCGGCATCATCCTGGCCAACCCCGGCATCGACGAACACCTGCTCGATGCGCGGCAGCGTGTCGCGCGCCAGTTGGCCGCAGACGCTGTCGTCGGTCGGTACCTCGCGCCAGCCAGCGACCTTGCAGCCCACCGCTTCCACCTGCGCCTGCAGCTGCGCGCGGCAGGCCTGCGCCGCGTCGGCGTCATGCGGCAGGAACACCAGGCCGGCGGCGAAGCGTGCGGCGACGGCAATGCCGGCCTCACTCGCCAGCAGTTTCAGGAACGCATCGGGGCGGCGCAGCAGCAGGCCGCAGCCATCACCGGTCAGGCCATCGGCGGCGACACCGCCACGGTGGGTCATGCGCGAAAGCGCGGCGATGGCGGTATCAACCAACAGGCGCGATGGTTGATCGTCGAGCTGGGCGACCATGCCAAATCCACAGGCATCGCGCTCGGAGCGCGGGTCGTAAAGCCCTTGGCGGTTGCGGGGGGCCATCTCTACCTCGATGCGTATAGGGTTGGCGGCGACACTCGTCCCCGCTCATTCCCTGGAGCGCATCGTGAGGCCACCGGATGCCTCGACTAGATCACAGGTTGCTGCAACGCCGCAATACACGGTTGCAGGTGCAACGGAACGCGCCGGCAACCCAGTGCCGGCGCGGGGCGGGACTCAGCCGCAACGCACGCCGCTGACGGCGCCCTTGTCGTCCACTTCGATGTTCAGGCGGTCGCCGAGGAACTCCATCGTGGCCACATCATTGGGCTTGAGCACGCGCACCTGGCTGGCACCTGCATCTTCCTGTGCCTGCTTGCCGAGGGCATCGGTGTAGGCCTGGCCGACCAGGCTCTGTACCTGGCTGGCATCGCAGGTGCCGACCGGCGGAGCCTCGGTGGCCTTGCCGGCGTCGTCGGCCGGCGCCTTGGCTGCTTCGGCGGCCTGCTGGGCGTGGGCGGTGGCCGAATCCTGTTCATCCAGCGCCGGTGCCTGGCAGGCGGTCAGGGCCAGCACGGCCGGCAGCAACAGGGCGGAGAGCGAACGGGCGCGAATCGGGAACGACATCATGACTCCGGAAGGGGTTGTGAAGACCCGAGCATAGCGGCGAACCGGCCCTCACGTGTTTGTCTTGTGTTATCGACAGGATCGCGGCATGGCGACGGCGACACTGGAGACATGCCAACTCCCTCCACCCCCGAACGACAGGCAGCGCGCGCGGCCGGCCTGCGCTATGTCGACGACACCCAGCCGGGCATCAGCCGGCGCCGCGCCGGCAAGGGCTTCAGCTACCGCGATGCTGATGGCCACGCGATACGCGACGCCACCACCCTGCAACGCATCCGCGCACTGGCGATCCCACCGGCCTACACCGCGGTGTGGATCTGCGCCCACGCCAACGGCCACCTGCAGGCCACCGGTCGTGATGCGCGCGGTCGCAAGCAGTACCGTTACCACCCCGATTGGGCCAGGGAGCGCGATGCCGGCAAGTTCGATCGCATCATCGCCTTTGGCGAGGCGTTGCCTACGCTGCGGCGGCGGCTGTCGCGGGATCTCAAGCGCCCCGGTTTCCCGAAGGAGAAGGTGCTGGCCATGGTGGTCGCACTGTTGGCGGACACGCTGGTGCGGGTCGGCAATGAGACCTATGCGCAGCAGAACCGTTCGTTCGGACTGACCACACTGCGAAACCGGCATCTGGAGCTGCTGCGCGGTGGCCGCGTGCGCATGCGCTTCCGCGGCAAGTCCGGGCAGCTGCAGGAGGTCACCGTGGGCGACCGCAGGCTGGGGCTGCTGGTGCGGCGCCTGCAGCAGCTGCCGGGGCAGGCCCTGTTCCAGTACCGCGATGACGACGGTGCGCTGCAGCCGGTCGACTCCGGCGCGGTGAACGACTACCTGCGCGAGGTGATGGGCGAGGACTTCACTGCCAAGGATTTCCGCACCTGGGGCGGGACGGTTGCGGCGGTGCAGGCGTTTGCCGCCACCGAACTGCCGGAACCGGCCAGCCAGCGCGCACTGGCGCAGGCGCAGCGCGCGGTGGTGTGCGAAGTGGCGTCGCTGTTGGGCAATACCCCGGCGGTGTGCCGCAAGGCCTATATCGACCCCTGCGTGTTCGCCGGCTGGGAGCGCGGCGAACTGGCCACGCTGGCCGGCCTGCGTGGGCCGCGCCAGTGGGAACAGGCGACCCTGCGCGTGCTGCGCAGGGCGCGCCGGCTCAGCCGCAGTAGATCGCGGTGATGTTGTTGGTGCGTCCCTTTTCGATGGTCAGGCGGTCGCCGCCTTCGCTGGCCGGCGGCACCCGCGGGCCGTCGTGGCGCAGTACCCGTACGTGCAGGCTGTCGCTGTCCACCCGTGCGCGTGCGACGGTGGCGTCCGACGCGGCCAGGCCAAGTGCGCCGCGCACCCTGTCGCTGTGGCACTGGCCGGAAATCACACCGTCGATCGGCTGTACCTGGGCTACCGGTGTGCTGCTGCAGGCGGCCAGGGCAAAGCAGACGGCGGCGGTGGCGATGGCGTGTTTCATGGAGGCGTTCCTTGTGTGATTGCGTGCAGGGTGCGACGGCGCACGTGGTGGCGGAATGAATGCCGTGCACATCATGGACACGGCGCGCTCACTGCCGCCAACAGCAGGGGTGGAGACACTGCAGGAGCGGCGGATGCCGCCCCCGGTACTGCGGCGCATGCGCCCGGTAGTGCCGGCCGCTGGCCGGCAATCCCATTCCCCCCGAGGAGACCTCCATGGCCACCACCAGGAAAACCCCCGCCCGCCGCAAAGCCTCACCCAAGGTGCGCAAAGGCAGCACTGCAACCAGGACCATCGCCGACCCCGATCGCCCGCGCGTGGTGAAGACTGCAACCCGCAAGGCCGCCGCCAGCGATCCCCGCGCCGCCCGCGTTGCGGCACGGCAGCGGCGCCTGCAGGACCAGGAGAAGGCCAAGGACGCCCGCGCGGCCAAGAAGGCAACCAAGAAGGCAACAAAGAAGACCGCGACCCAGGCCGGAGCACGACGCCAGCCGGAGGCGATGCCGGCGCAGCAGCTGGCCAAGCCCGGGCACGAACACGAACTGGAGCTGGCGCCGCGTTTCCTTGCACCCGACTACACCGGCAGCGGCAAACTGCAGGGCATGCGTGCGATCGTCACCGGTGGCGATTCCGGCATCGGCCGCGCGGTGGCGGTGCTGTTCGCACGCGAAGGTGCCGACGTGGCCGTGCTGCACCTGGACGAGGCCGAGGACGCGGACATCACCCGCCAGCACGTGGAGCGCGAAGGCGGTCGCTGCGTGGTGATCGCCGGTGACGTGCGCGATCCGCGCTTCTGCAACAAAGCGGTGAAGCAGGTGGCCAAGGCGTTCGGCGGCATCGATATCCTGGTCAACAACGCCGCGTTCCAGCTGCACTGCGAGCGGCTGGAAGACCTGGAAGACGCGCACCTGCAGGAGACCCTGCAGACCAACATCGGCGGGTACATCCAGATGGCGCGCGCGGTGCTGCCGCATCTGGGCGAGGGCGCCAGCATCATCAACACCGGTTCGGAAACGGGAATCTTCGGCAGCAAGGCGCTGATCGATTACTCGGCGACCAAGGGCGCGATCCACGCGTTCACCAAATCGCTGGCCAGCCAGCTGCTGCCGCGCGGCATCCGGGTCAACTGCGTGGCGCCGGGGCCGGTATGGACGCCGCTCAACCCGGCCGACAAGCCGGCGCAGGACGTGGCGGAATTTGGCAAGGACAGCGACATGGGCCGGCCTGCACAGCCCGAGGAACTGTCGCCGGCCTACGTGTTCCTGGCCTCGCCGGCCTGTGCCAGTTACATCAGCGGGGTGATCCTGCCGGTGATGGGCGGGCCACGAGGGTGAACAGCACTACGGCGTGGCGTCTGCTGAACGGGGCTTCGCGCAGGTGTGTGGCGTGTGTCAACGGCTGCGCCGGTGCGGTGGGGGTAGGCTGGACTCCCATACCGATCGCGTTCAGGGAAAGATCATGCCGGAGATGGATATCAGCGCAGCGGCCGATGAAGTCGTCGCCCTGTTGCGGCAGAACGATGCCCGTGGCGCGGCCGCCCGCCTGGCGGCCCTGCACAACGGCCAGCGTGCGGTGGTGCAGGAATCGCTGGATCGCTACATCGCGGCGCGGGGCGCCACCGAGCTTGAGGCGCTGCGACGGAGCGGTGGCGTATCCGCCACCGACGCGGCCACGGTCAACCCGATGCTGGATCGCCTGAGCGACGCGACGCGCCCACCGCGCATGCCCGACGCCGCGGAGACTGCTGGCCTGAGCCAGGCCCAGCAGTACGACGTGTATGGCAGCATCGTGGCCCAGCGCGGCAACGCCGCGGCGAACGATGCGATGGCCACGCAGGATCGCGTGGTGCTGGGGCTGCGCGACGAGAACCGCACCACCGAGGCGCGAGGACGTGGTGTCTACGACGACCGCATCGTGGTGCTGTGGAAGGATGCGCAGGGCCACGGCCATGTGCGCGAGTTCAACCAGGCCACGACAGAACCGACCGCCCAGTACGACGGACACGCCAAGACCACGCCACGCAGCTCTGGCTTCGGCAACGTGGCGCCGCGTACCAAGACCGAGGGCGAGGACGTCAACGGCGACCGGGTCAAGGATCTTGGACGGTTGGCGAAGGCACCACCGAGATGCGCGCGACCACGCATCCGCGCAACGGCCATCCCGATGAGTTCGCGTTGCGCCCTTCGCAGGCGGCCATCACCGCCGGCGCTGGACGGGTGGAGCGCGACAGCAATGGCGATGGCTGGTTCGATGCGCGCGATACCCAGGGCGTGCAGGACCTCAACGACACCTTCAAGATCCATCGTGGCAGCCGGTCCAATACCGATTCGGCGGGCTGCCAGACCATCGGCGGCGGTGAGTACGACGACTTCGTGGCGACGGTACGCGGCACCCCCGGGCAGAACCGCTGGCAGTATGTGCTGACCTCGGTTGCGCCGGGCCAGGCGCGCGGGCTGGGACAGGACACGCCGCTCGCGGCCAATGACGATCCCCGGCAGCCGCAGCACCGCGACCATGCCCTGCGGCAGCAGATCAGCACGCACCTGCAGGCCTTGGGTGGGCGCTACGCCGAGCACGCCGATGACTACAGCCTGGTGATGCTGCGCGAAGCGAAGGCCGCAGGCATCACCCGGGTCGACCAGATCGTGGCCAGCAATCCCAGTGGCGGCCGCGCTGCGGGTGAGACACTGTTCCTGGTGCAGGGCAGTCCGGGCGATCCGGCGGCCGTGCGCGCAGGCGTCAACGCAGCCGAGGTGCGCGAGACTGCGGTGGAAACCAGCCTGCGCCAGCTGCAGCAGCAAGCGCGCGAACAGGGTGCACCCGTGCCCGCGCCGGCACAGCAGCACGAAGCACCCGCGATGGGAGGACGTTGAAGGATGGTCCGTCTACCCTTGATGTCCGGTTTGCCGTGGGTGTTGCTGCTGGCGTGCAGCGCATGCGCACCCGCCGGGGAGCACACCGTGCCGGTCGCACCCGCTGCGAAGCCTGAGGCGAAACCGGAGACCTTGCCTGCGCAGGCAGGACCCACTGAACGCGGATTGCCTGCGTTACCGGAAGCTTCCGGCAGCGCCCATTCCGGCGGCCGCTACGCTGCGCTGCCCGAACCGGCCAGGCGGGTGCTGGCGCAGTTGAAGTGCAACGTGGAGAGTGCCGGCAATGCGCAGGTGCTTTCCATTCCCGCGCAGGGTGGCCAGCAGGATTTCATGGTCACCGATCGCAGCGGACCGCGTTTCCGCTACTGGATGCGCTCGTTCTCCAGCAGTGGCGGTACCACCGGGTATCTCGTGCAGCTGCAGGACTGCCCAGCAACCACCACGGGCATGCGCGCCTACATCGCGCAGGGAGCCGCACCGCTGCAGGATGTCACCGCGTCGTTGCTGGCGCAGGCCGAGCTGCCTGATGCGGCGACGATGACGGCTTACCAGGACAGGGGCGCGGGCGATCTGTTCGCCTTCATCGGGCAGCTGGACAAGGTGCCGGTGGTGCGCTGGGTGGCCGAAGCCGACCCCGAGCAGCCATTGGCCGACGCTGCGCGCAGCTTCGACCATGGCAATGTCATCCACGGCGGTTTCCTGCGCTGGAACCAGGATCACTTCGAAGTGGCCAGGACCGTGCCGGCCGGGCTATGGCCCTGCGATGACAGCCCGCTATTGCCGTGCAGGGGCGACCCGTTCGTGACTGGGCGTTGAGGCATCGCGCGCATAGAAATCGGCAATGCGTGGAATGAACTGCTGCGGATTGGCACCGACAAGATTGGTCAGCACCACCACCGCCACGCCGCGCTCGGGATAGACCACGAACGCCGAGCGCGCACCGCCGATACCGGCCACTTGAAGGTCGGGCGATGCGCGCAGTACCGGCCAGCCCCCCGCCCACGGGCCGGCACGGCCATCCGCCAGGCGCTCTGCGCTCCACATCCGCCGCAGGGCGGTCTCCGGCAGCAGGCGACCTTCGGTCAGCGCGACCAGCCAGCGCGCGGTGTCGTCGGCGGTGGTGAGGATGCCGCCACCGGCCCACAGCGAAGGCGGTATGTCGTAGAACCAGTGCGACAGGCGGGACGGTGCATCCGCAGCGTCGGTGGCACGCGGGGCCAGGCTGTACATCGTCGCCGCATCCGGAATCAGGTCGTAGCTGTCGCCGAAGGTGGTGCGGGCCATGCGCGCGCTGCTGAACTGGCCGGTGGCGAGGAAACGTTCGTAGGGCATGCCGGATTGCTTTGCGATGATCCGTGCCAGCAGTACGTAGTTGGTCTGGTTGTAGGCGAAGCGCTGCCCGGGTTCGGCTTCGAGCGGCTGCGCAGTGACGGCCGCCCACGCCTGCGCTTCTGAGCCACCGCCCAGCAGTCCCTTCGCATCAAGGATGTCCGGAAGGCCGGAGGTATGCGCCAGCAGCTGGTGTACGCGTACGTCGCTCCACGCTGGCGGAAGATCATCCAGGTAGCGCGAGGCCGGCGCGTCCAGATCCAACTGGCCCTGCTGGGCCAGCTGCGCGGCGGCCACGCCGGTGAACGCCTTGGTGGCCGAATTGAGCGGGAAACGGGTGTCGCGCGAGGCAAGCACACCGTTCTCCACGTTGGCCAGCCCGTAGGCCTCGGACAACACCGTCTGCCCGTCCTTGACCACCGCGATCTGCAATCCCGGGATGCGCTGCTCCAGCATGATCTGGCGGATCAGGCGGCGGGTCTGGTCGTTGGCCTGGTCCTGGCTGGCAGAGACGGCGGCGAAGGGCAGTGCACTGATGAGCATGAGCAGGACTCGGAGCATTGGGCGGGACATGCGGAATTCCAGCGGGGCGTTGCGGATCGGATGCAGCGGGCGGGTCAAAGGTTTAAGCGCTCGGTGGTGCCTACCGTTCGTCGGCCCATGACTTCCGGGGGGTTGACTACAGTTGTCGTCAAGCTGACAGTGACGACACGTGTAGTCAAGGGAGTGGTGTCATGCGTGGCAAGACCATCGGGGACCAGGAACTGGCCCTGCTGCAGTACATCGATGAACATGCGCCGGCCAGCGTCGGCGAGGTTGCCAGTGGCTACGGCGAGGCCCGCGGCCTGGCCCGTTCCACCGTGCTGACGATGATGGAGCGGCTGCGGGCGAAGGGGTATCTTCAGCGCCGGCAGCAGGACGGCGTCTACCGCTACCAGGCCACTCGTGGCCCGCAGAGCGTGCTGCAGGGTGCCGTGGCCCAGTTCGTCGACAACACCCTGCAGGGCTCGGTGTCGCCGTTCGTGGCCTACCTGTCGCAGCGCCAGCAGGTCAGCGACAACGAACTGGCCGAGCTGGAAGCGCTGGTCGCCCAACTCCAATCGCGTCGCCACGAGGGCTGAGCCATGGACACCACGATGCTGATCCCGATGCTGGAACGGTTGGGCTGGACCAGCCTGCAGACCGTGCTGCTGGTGGCGCTGGTGTACGGCCTGTGCCGCGCGCTGCCGTCGCTGTCGGCGGCGACCCGCTGCCGCCTGTGGTGGCTGGTCTCGCTGCAGGCCGTGCTCGGCCTGTTCTGGAGCCAGCCGTTGCAGTTGGCCTGGCTGCCGGCGCCGCAGGCGGTGGCGATGACCGCGACCGACGTGGCCGCTGACATCGTCTACCCGCTGGCCCCGGAGGCCTCTGCACAGTTGCTGGCCGCGATGCCGCTGCCCGCGGCCGAAGTACCGGCAGTTGCGTGGTGGGCGGTCGCACTGTCCGCGCTGTGGCTGTCCGGCGTGCTGGTGATGGCGCTGCGCACCTTCGGTGAGTGGCGCCGCTGCCGCGCACTGCTGGCTGCGGCGTATCCCTGCGAGGACGAGGCGCTGGTGCAGGCCCTGCAGCTGGCCTCCGATGCCCACGGCGTGCGCCGTGCGCCGCGGCTGTGGATGAGCACGCAGGTGGACGCACCGCAGCTGGTCGGGCCGTTCCGCCCGGTGCTGCTGCTGCCGGCCGGCGACAACGTCCTGCAGGGCGATGCGCTGGACCTGGCACTGACCCACGAACTGCAGCACCTGCAGCGCCGTGACCTGCAATGGGGCCTGCTGCCCGCGCTGGCCCAGCACCTGTTCTTCTTCCACCCGCTGCTGCGCCTGTCGGTGCGCGAATACGCGCAGGCCCGCGAGGAAGCCGTGGATGCGGCGGTGGTCGGCCAGCATGGCGCCAGCCGCCAGGCCTATGGCCGCCTGTTGCTGCAGCTGGGCGTGGCCCCGCAGCCGCATCTGGGCGTGGCCAGCGCCGCACCGAGCACCACCAGCCTCAAGCGTCGCCTGCTTTCGCTGCAGTCGCACCGGTCCTGCCCGCGTCTGCTGGCGGTGGCGCTGACCGCTGTGGTGGTGGTGGTGGGCGTGGCGCCGATGCGGCTGGTCGCAGCGCCGGTGCCGCCGGCCCCGCCCGCACCTCCGGCCGCCCCGAAGGCCGTGGTGCCGCCCCCGCCGAAGGCTCCGGAAGCCCCGCCCGCACCAGCCTCGGCCGCGCGCGTTCCGGCCGAGCCGGTGGCTCCCGCACCGCCCGCAGAACCGGCCGATATGGAAGAACCCTCCGGTCCTGACGATGCCGATGTGGCCGATGTCGACGATGCCGCTGGCATGGATGAGGACCATGACGGCACGACCACCACCTCCTCCATCACGACCTACGGTCGCCTCGATCTGGGCAAGTCGCCCCGGGAGGCCTTCGTGCTGGTCGATGGTGATTCGACCTTCGCCAACGGCGGCATGGACGACGTGATGGTGGCCCGCAGGCAACTCGGCAAGGGCCCGGCGCTGTGGTTCCGCCAGGGCGACAAGCGCTATGTGGTGCGCGACCCGATGTTGATCCAGTCGCTGCAGCGCGCCTATGCCGGTGCGGCGGACCTTGGTCGCCAGCAGAGCGAACTGGGCCGCCAGCAGAGTGCGCTGGGCCGCCAGCAGGGCGACCTGGGCAAGCAGATGGGTGAGATGGGGCGTCTGCAGGGTGAAGAGGCGCGCCGCCTGGCACTGGCCGCAGCGGAGGCCGCGCGCAGTGCGATGGCCGCGCATGACATCAACCGCGAAGCGGCGGCCGAAGCGGCGAAGGCGGCGCGGGGCGCGACCAACGACGCGGCGGTTGCACGTGAGGCCGCACGTGAGGCTGCCGCCGAGGCGCGTCGTGCGATGCAGGAAGTGGACAACGAAACCGCGCGTGCCAGCCGCACCCGCGCCATGCAGCGCCTGGCCAGCCAGCAGTCTGAACTGGCCAGCCGCCAGGCGACGCTGGGCAGCCAACAGGCCGCGTTGGGCGAGCGCCAGGCACGCGTGCATGCGCAGGCATCGCAGCAGGCGCAGCAGGTGATCGCGCGCGCACTGGCCAGTGGCAAGGCCGAGCGACTCTGATCGGTAGTGCCGGCCGCTGGCCGGCAATGGGGGTGCCGGCCAGCGCCGGCACTACCCTGGGAACATCAACCGCAGCTGGCGCGCTCGATGCGGTTCTGCGCATCCACCTGCACGGTCACGCGGTCCTGGCGGAAGTCCATGGTCACCGCCATGCCCGGCTTGACCACCCGTGCATTGCGCGCACCGCTGTCAGCCACCAGTTTCTTGATCGTGGCTTCGTCGGCGGTCCTGCCGGTGAAGGCGTCCAGCGCCTCCGGTTTGCATTCGTGCGCGGCATCGGCCACGGGCGCTGGCGCGGGATCACGGGAGGTGCTGCTGCCGGCATGACTGCAGGCGGCCAAGGGCAGGATGGCGAGCAGGACCAGGGGATTGAGGCGCATCGTCGGGCTCCAGGCGTGGATGGTGGCGGCAGTGTCACCGCTGCCACCGTCAGGCCGCGTCAAGGCCTATTGACCGACCAGCGCCAGCGTCTCGCGCTCGCGCTGCTCCTCGTGCACCAGCCGTTGCAGCAGCAGGGCCAGGGTCACCACGTCCTGATGGTTGTGGTCGGCCACCCGGCGCAGGTTCACCGCGTCGCCGCCGCGCAGGAAGCGCAGCCATGCGCCCGGCGCTTCCGAGCCGGGCAGGTCGTCCTCGCGCACCACGCGCAGCAGCTGGCGCTCGATGGTGGACAGCCTGCAGTTCTCCCAGGTGCCGCGATAGCGGCGACGGGTGGGGTAGAGCAGGTCCACATGGTCCAGCGCGGTGATCGGATCGCGTTGGCGCGCCAGCCGGTAGCGCGCCTTCAGCAGCGGCGCATCGTAGCTGCGGCCGTTGTAGCTGCAGAACACGGTGGAGGGCTGCAGCCAACTGGCGAAGGTGGCCAGCATCGCTTCTTCCGCAGCCATGGTGGACATCAGCAGCTGGCGGATGCGCAGGCCTTCGCCACGTTGCGGGCACACGTGCCAGTCGGCCGCGCCGATCATGAAGGCACGCGTACCGGTGCCACCGGCCAAGCCCGTGGTCTCGGTATCGAAGAACAGCAGGTCGCGCGCAGCTACATGCTGGTCCTCGCGCTTGGCGAAGGCCAATGACAGCGGGGCGGTCGGGATTGGTTGCGGCTGCAGCGATTCGATCAGGAACAGGCCCGGCGCGATCTCCTCGCCGGGCAACTGACGATCCTGTGCACTGGCGCGTGCCGGCGCGGCTCCACCGCGCGAACGCAGGCCGAGCAGGCGATGCAGACCGCCCACTTCCGGCCGACGCAGCGGTGCGGGTGCCGGTGTGGAGACCGCAGCGCCGGTCGGCTTGTGGCGGATCTCCTGTTCGACCCAGGCGAACACCGAACGTTCGGCCGGTGGTTGCCGCGCATCGTTCGCGGCCACGGGTGCCGGTGGCGCAGGGGGCACGTCCGGCGCGGCCGGTGTGCTCGCCTTCGTGTCGCCGGCCTGCCTGCGCAGCAGGCGCAGCTTGTCCAGGCTCAGGCTCACGGTGCCAGCAGCTCCATCGGGTCGCGCGTGGTCACCACCACGTCGGGCACGTGCTGGCAGGCGTCGGCATCGAACAGGTCGAGCACGCGCAGCGCCAGCGCGCGCGGCGAAGTCTCATCGTCTTCCTGCGCGGCCAGCACCGGGCCCACGCAGGCCGGGCAGCCGGCCCTGCAGTCGCAGCGCTGCACCAGTTCGCGCGCGCGCTGCACCAATTCGGCCTGGCGCTGCCACAGCGGTTCGCTGAGGCCGACGCCGCCGGGGAAGTTGTCGTACAGGTAAACGGTGGGCACGAACTCCTGCAGCAGCTCCACCCCACCGGGATCGCCCTCGCTGCCGCGCAGCTGGCCGCGGCCGCTCTGGTCGGCGATCGCGAACCAGGAACCATCGCCGTTGCCCACCGACTTCTGCAGGTCGCGCGCATCGGCCATCACCGCCACGGTGGCGACGATGTGCAGTGCATACGCGGCGCCGAGGAAGCCATCCAGCGCATCCTGCTTGCTGGCGAACGCGCGCAGCAGCAGCGCCTGCGGCAGCTGCCACCACACCGCAGTGGTGTGCAGTTCCTGGTCGGGCAGGTTCACCGGTCCGTAGCCGATGTTCTCGTGGGTGTAATACCGGATCTTCTTGTAGCCGGCCACGCGGCGCACCACGTGCACTTCGCCATGATGCGAATCGCCACGGCCGGCCACGCCGCCATCGAAACGGTCCAGCACCTTGAGCTTGGTGAAGTCGATGCTGTCGGTGTAGTAGTCCACGTGGGTGCGGGTGACGTAGGCCTTGCGCCCCTCCCAGTCCAGCGTCTCCACCTGGTACGGGGTGGACTGCACCATGTGGATGGCGCCCTCGTACAGGGTGAGCGCGGCGGCGGAATAATCGACCTCGGCGATGATCTGCTGGCGGCCATCGCTGCGGTCGACCACCACGAAGTTGCCGTCGGCCACCGCACGCAGGCTGACCGCGTTGGCCGGATAGCTGTCGGCGATCCATTCCCAGCGCTCGCCTTCGCGGTGGATCACTTCTGTCTCTGCCAGCGCTTCCAGGAACACCTCCGGATCGATCGGGCCGAAGCCATCGCCGACCCGGAACGGCAGCTCGAAGGCCGCGCAGCGGATATGGTCGAACAGGATCAGCGGCTGGTCCGGCGCGATGCGCGCGTGCTCGGGCGAGGCCTCGGCGAAGAAGTCCGGGTGGCGAACCACGTACTGGTCCAGCGGCTGCGAGCTGGCCACCATCACTCCCAGTGCGGGTTGCTGGCGGCGGCCGGCGCGGCCGAAGCGCTGCCAGGTGGCGGCCACGCTGCCGGGGTAGCCGTTGAGGATGACCACGTCCAGACTGCCGATATCCACGCCCAGTTCCAGTGCCGACGTGCTGACGATGCCGTCGATGTTGCCGGCACGCATCGCGCGCTCGGTCTCGCGCCGCTCGGTGGGCAGGTAGCCACCGCGGTAGGCGCGGATGCGCGGCGGTTTGCGCGGGTCGTGGTCGAAGATGTCCTTCAGGTACTTGGTCAGCACTTCCACCATCAAACGTGTCTGCGCGAACACCAGGGTCTTCAGCCCGGACTTGATCGCGATGCGCGCGATGCGGTTGCTCTGTGAGCGCGCCGAGGCGCGCAGGCCCAGGTCCGGATTGATCACCGGCGGGTTCCACAGCAGCACCTGTTTCGGCCCGCTGGGCGCACCGGATTCAGTGATGGCAGTCACCGGGGCCTCGATCAGCGCCTCGGCATGCGCCTGTGGGTTGCCGATGGTGGCCGAGCACAGGATGAACTGCGGTTGCACGCCGTAGAACGCGCAGATGCGCTTGAGCCGGCGCAGCACGTTGGTGACGTGGCTGCCGAACACGCCGCGGTAGGTGTGTACCTCGTCGATGACGATGTAGCGCAGGTTCTCGAAGAACTGCGCCCACTTGGTGTGATGCGGCAGGATGGCCTGGTGCAGCATGTCCGGGTTGGACACCACGATGTCGCCATGCAGGCGGATGGCCTGTCGTGCATCGCCGGGCGTGTCGCCATCGAAGGTGAAGGCCTTTACGCCCAGATCGCCGGCGCGGTTGAGTTCCAGCAGCTCGGCCACCTGGTCCTGGGCCAGTGCCTTGGTCGGGAACAGGTACAGCGCCTTGGCCTTGTCCTGCATTGCCGCGCTGACCACCGGCAGGGTGTAGCACAGCGACTTGCCGCTGGCGGTGGGGGTGACGATGGCCACGTGCTCGCCGCGCTGGCTGGCCTCCCAGGCTTCGGCCTGGTGGCTGTAGAGCTGTTCGATGCCACGCGCCTTCAGCGCAGCGGCCAGGGCAGGCGGAACTGAATCGGGAATGGGCGCATAGCGGCCTTCGCGGCCGGGAATGGCAAAGCTGCCGGTGATGCGGTCCTGGTAGCGGCGCTGCAGGCGCGCGCTGAGCAGGGCGCCGTCGCGGGCGGGCAGGCCGTCGCGCGTGGCGAGCTTCTGCTCGGCATCGGCGGTGCGCTTGGCGAGTTCGTAGGCCATGGAAGATGGAGCCGGGACGGATTGCGAGGGGTCACATGGCACCACACTCACGTCTCAGGATGTGAGACACCGCACACGGAGGGCGTGAACCGTTCAGTGCCCGCGTCCCGTGGCGTCGCCGCATCTCCCCTGGCTGAACAGCTGCCAGTGCAGCAACGAAATCTGAAGCCGGCATCCGTATCCTTGGGCGCTGGACGCAACCAACAGGTGGATGGCTGTGGCACGACGTGGAACGCAGGGAGCCCTCCTGGCCGGCATGCTGCTGGCCGGCATCGCGCAGGCGCAGCAGGCCACGCCGGTGGCGGTGCCCGATCCTGCGCCCGTTCCCCCGGTGGATGCTTCGGCGGCAACCACCGCACCGATCTCCACCGCTCTGCCGCAGGACAACGTCACCACCCTCGGCGAAGTGCGTGCGCTCAAGCCGGAAGACGAGCCGCTGGATCTCTACCGCTTCAAGAACCCGGTGAAGTTCGGCGACAACCGCTTCAGCCGTGACTGGAGCGAACCGCCATCGCCGGAGCAGGTGAGCATGGGCGGCGGCTACATCATGATGGGCGTGGTCAAGGGTGTGATGGCGGCGGCCAAGGGCGTGAACAAGCTCACGGGTGGACCTTCGCAGATCCAGGCCGCCGTGGCGCGGCCGCCGCCGGAACTCAGTGCGGAACAGCAGCGGCGCGCGCTGCTGTTCTCCCAGGAACAGAATGCTGGCGACGCGCCGCCGGTGAAGTAGGCCGGTATATCCTGCCGGCTTCCCCACCAATAGTGCTGCCATGTTCCTGCGTTCGATCTGCCTGATGGCCGCGTTGCTGCCGGCCTCCGCCTTCGCTTCCGGCATCGCCGATGACGGCGCCTGCCGCAACGGCGCGTTCCCGTCCGAACAGAGCCGGTTCGCACTGGCGCGGGTGGTCGATGCACCGCGCCTGTACCTGCTTGGCGACATGGACGGCTGCCCGGCCAAGGGCGAACCGGCCTGCCGACAGCGCAGCTATGTGGTCAACGGCGATACGGTGGTGACCGGGCGCGACCTGGGCGCTTATCGCTGCGCGTTCTTCCCGAACAGGGTGGGTGGCAGTGCCGGCTGGGTGGACCGCAGCAAGCTGCAGCCATTGCCGGTGGCCGTGCCGTCGCTGCAGGACTGGGCGGGCAACTGGAAGGACGGCGACAACGGCCTGCGCATCACCGTGCAGGGTGGGCAACTGCATGTGGAGGGGGACGCCTACTGGCCCTCCGCCAACCCCACGCCGGAGCAGCGTCCCTACGGACCGAACATGGGCCAGGTGGAAGCGCGCGCCGCGCCGCGCGGTGCCGACGTCGAGTTCGTCGAGGATACCTGCAAGGTACGCGTGCATTCGCTGGGCGAGGTGCTGATCGTGGCCGACAACAGCGAATGCGGTGGCATGAACGTGCGCTTCAACGGCGTGTACCGGCGCGCGGGCTCGCGTTGAAGAACGCCTGACGGAGGGGGTCAGAGCCCTTTCGCGGGCGAAAGGGATCCGACCCCGGGTCAGCGCCGCCGTTCCAGCCACCACAGCAGCGATGCGCACAACACGAACGCCAGCCACCACGGCCAGCGTGAGCCCGGCACGGGCTGCATCACCGACGCGTTCGCCGACGTGCTGGAGGCCAACGCCTGCGTGGTCGCATCGATCATCGCCTGCCGATGCAGTGCAGGTGCGTCCTTCGGGTCGAATGCATAGCGCCAGACGATACTGTCGCCATGCCGCAGGCGCTGCCAGCCTGCCTCACGGGGCCACCAGCCGGCGCAGCGCAGCGCCGACGTTGCACCATCGGCGATCAGCGGCACGCTGTCGCCACGCGGGTTGAAGGCCTGCAGCGGCGCCTGCACGCCGCACAGCGCCTGCCGTTCGCCTGCCCAGCTGATCGGCTGTGGTGACCACAGCGCATCACCGCTGCCCTGCGCGCGTGCCAGCGTGGCAACCACGTCGCTCCACAGTTCGCCGTGGCGGTCATCACGGCCTGCCAGCACCCAGCGCCAGCTGTCGGTCAGCGGCAGCAGGCCGATGCGGCCCTTGCCGACCGCGCGCCAGCCGCCGACGGCCTGGCCGCCCCGATCGTGCAGCAGCGCGTTGCTGCCCGGCGCATGCAACGCCAGTGCTTCCAGCGAAGGCAGCGCGGCACTGTGCGAGCTGCGGTCGGCCTCTTCGCCGTAGCCGGTCGGCAATGTGCCAGCGGCGAGCGGGCCACGGCGTGCGGCGAGGATCGCGCTTTCGCCATCGCCGGGAAGTTCGAGGGGGTGGCTGCTGCCATCACCCTGCACTGGCAGGCCCAGATCGCGAAGGCGTTGCCGCGCGCTGGCCGAAGGTGCGCCCGCACTGCGCACCAGCACGCCCAGTCCATCGCGCAGCGCCTGGCGCACGGCGGCCAGCTGGCCCGCACTCAATGCCGCCAGGCTGCGCTCGTCCAGCAGCAACAGATCGCTGCGCGTGAGCGATGCTGCATCGATCGACACCGCGCCATCGCCGATGCTGAGTCCGGCCCCGGTATCCGCCTGCACCTGCACACGGATGCCTGCATCGGCTGCCCAGCGCCGCAGGTACTTCAGCTCTGGACCCGGCGCGCCGGCGCGCACCAGCAGGCGCAGCGGTGCGGACGGCAGGGTCTGCTGCGGCACCGGTACGCTGTCCACCACATGGCCGTCGGCATCGAGCAGGCGCAGCTGGAACACGCTGCGGCCTTCGGCGCGGGCGATGCCACTCAGCTGCACGCGACCGTCGTCGGCAACGTCCGTGCGATCGACCACGCTGTCGGCCGGGTCGAGCAGTTCGGCCTTCGCCTTGGCCGCGCCACGCGCCTGCGCCAGCACGTCGAAGCGGGCACCGGGTGCGACATCGGCCGGCGGCTGCAGCGCGATCCAGCCGCGCGGCTCCGGTGCAGCCTGCCAACGCACATCCGGCGGCAGCACCGCGTCGCGGTCACGTGCGACCAGGCCCGCACCGACCAGCGTCAGCGTGGCGGCCGGATGCTGGCGCAGCGCGATGGCCAGGTCGGGTACGCGCTGTGCGCCGGGCACATCGGCAGCTTCCGGCAACAGCAACAGCGGGCCTTCGCTGGCCGGGAGTGCGCCGGCCTTGCCCGCATCGACGCCAAGCACGACCAGCCCGCCTGCGGGTTGCTGGCGGGTGGGGGGCGCCAGGCAGAAATACAGCAGCGTGGCGACGATGATCTGCAGTGCGATCACGACCCACCGGCGGCCGGGGTGCGCAGTGTCCGCACGCAGCTGGCGCACGCTGGCGATGACCACGATCAGGGCGAGTGCCGGTGCAATCCACAGGTTCACAGCGGAGGCGTTCATGGCTGCGCCTCCAGCGCGTCGAGGTAGCGCTGGCCCATCGCATCGGCGGCACTGCGCCGCATCGCCTGTGGCAGCGGCCGCTGCAGCGCCCGCCACAACTGTGCGCGCAGGCGCTGGCGACAGTCGCCGCAGTCGGGCTCGATGCGCAGCTGCTCGATGGCCGCAGCCAGATCGAGTGCATCGGGCAGGTAGGCGGCGTTGCGCTGCTGCCAGGCCGCCAGCGCATCGAGATCCGGTGCGCCGTTGTCATCACCGAGGCGTTGCCAGGCTTCAACGATGGCCGGGTCCGGCGGGGTTCGCGCGGCCAACGGCAGTTCACGACTGGCCAGTCCGGCGCGATCACCGCCCAGCCGGCGGCTTTCATCGATGGGTGGCAGCTCCGGCCCGACCCGGGCCAGGTAGATGCGCTCGGCCTGCTGCACCTGCTTGATGAAGCCCAGCGCCTTGTAGGCAAATGGCAGCGCCTGCTCCGGGCGGCCCTGGCGCAGCTCGCCTTCGGCCGACCACATCTGGTCCAGCGCGGCCTTCAACGTGGCGCGGGTCTGCGGATCGAGCAGGGTGGTCGCCTCGGCGTGGTCATGGGTGTGCCCGTATTCGGAAAGCACGTCGGTCTCGCTGCCGAACACCGGCGGGATATCTGCGTTGGCTGTACTGCCATGATCGTGGCCATGGTCGTCTTGCGCGCCGGCCTGCGCGCCATGGTCGTGTTCGTGATCGTCGTCGTGGCCGTCTGCGGTCGGCGCATCGCTGGTGGGCAGGTCGCTGGTCGACGGCGGCTTCGGCGCACCTTCGCTTTCCTCGCCCAGGAACTGGCCGTAGCGCAGGCGCAGGATGCGCTGGTCGACACCGATCGCATCGCTGCGCTTCACGAAGTCCTCGGCGGCCAGGCTGCGTCGCTGCCGGATCAGCGCTTCGGCATCGATGATGATCTGCCGCTGGCTGCGGAAGTACGCAGGCAGGGTCTTCTTGATGCGGCCCTCGAGCTCTGCACCGAGCGCGACTTCGGCGCTGGGCAGGCGCAGGATCACGCTGCTGCTGCGCCCGGTCTGCGGGGTGGGTGCATGATTGTCGCGTACCTCCAGCTGGGCGATCACATCGTTGCCAGGCTGCGCGCCCAGCGTAGCCAGATCAAGGGTGTGGGCGAAACGCCGCGCGGTGGCTTCGCCGCTGCCGGCAAGTGTGACGCTGCGCTTCACGAAGGTGATGTTCTCACCGCTGCCCTGGGTAGTGGTGATCGACAGCGTTGCCTGCGCCGCGACACCGTAATCGTCGCTGGCCTCGAAGCGCAGTGCCCACTGCCGTTGCCCCGGCGTGCCCAGCACCAGGCTGGCCGTGGGCTCCAGTACGCGCACGCTGGGTGCACGGTCGGCCACCACATCCAGCCGATGCAGGCGGGTCTCTGCCAGTGCCGGTTCGCTCACCACGCGGTACAGCAGCGGCATACGTGCCACATCCTGCGCCTGCCACTGTCCTTCGCGCTCGCTCAGTGGCAAGCGGCGACCATCGTGGAACTGCAGCCACGCCTTGTCCGGGGCGCGGTCGAAGCGCAGGGACCAGGACAGCCGGCTGTCGGCGGCAACCTTCGCATCCAGCGTATTCTGGGTGAGCGTGGCCTGGCCGGTATAGGCCGGCGCGTCGATGCGCAGGCGGGTGGACTGCAGGCGCAGCGGGCCCGCAGCAGCAGCGCTGCCAGGCACCGGCGTGCGGACAGGCACGGAGCCGGGGCTGGAACGTGGCCAGCCGAATGCCAGCACAACAATGGCCAGGCCTGCGATCCAGCACAGCGCCAATGCCCCACGCGGCCAGCGTGGACGCAGCTCCGGCATCGCGCATTCCAGCATGGCCAGCACATGCGTGCGCTGGCGCTGCTGCAGCGGATTGAGCGTGGCGGCATCGGCGAACAGCAGATCGGCACTGTCCTCGCTGGCACCGCTGCCATCGAGCTGGCGCTGCAGCCACTGCCGGTCCAGCTGGCGGGCACGCGCAGTAGCGAAGGCCGCACACGCGAGCAGACTGACCGTGCCGACGACGCAGGCGATATCGAAGCCCGCAAGACGCAGGGCCGGCACCGTGGCGGCCAGCGCCCATGGCAGGCCCAACAGCAGGGTGATGAGCGCACGGCGGCGGCGTGCGCGTTGCCAGGCGTGCTGCAGGGTGTTCATGCGGCCACCCTGCGCCGGGCGCTGCTGGCCATCCAGCGTTCCAGCGCGAACAGCAGCACGACGGCCAGCAACAGCCAAGGCGTGGGCTCACGCAGCGGTGGTGTTGCAGCAGGCAATGCGGCCCGCTGCGGTGCCTGGTCACGTGCATCGCCCAGGCGCGGGGCCGTAGGCGGCTGCAGCGCCAGCAGCAGGGCACGTGGCAGGCGCGGATCGCGCAGCGCAGGGTTGCTGGCGGCATTCCAGTCACCCGGCAGCGCCAGCAGATAGCCGTGGCCGATGCGTTGCTGCCACAGCAGCGGTGCGCCCTCGGCATCGCGCAGCAGGATGCGGGCGCTGGCAGCAGGCTTGCCGGCAGTCATGACACGACCGCCGCCGCGCAGCCACGCCTGCCAGTTCGCCGGCAGTGCATCGCTGCGGCTCCACACGCCGATCTCACCGCGCTCCGGAAGGGCATCCGCCGGCAGCGGAGCAAGCGGTGCCTGCACGCCCCACGCGCGCTGCAGTGCGTTCAACCAGCGCTGGGCAGTGGCCGAAGCATCGCTGTGCACGCGCAGGCGCGGCGACGTCGCGGCACTCGGCTGCGCAGTGACCGGTATCGGCTGCGTGTGCCACTGCACGTCGCGCGACAGCTGCAGGCGGGCACCATCCAGGCCGGGCAGGGGATCGGGAACGTGCACGGTCAATGCGGTGCCGACGGGCAGCTGCGCGTCCAGTTCGCGCAGCAGGCTGGGCAGGGAGTCGGTGGCTGCAGGGGGTGCCTGATCAATGGCGGGGAAGCCGGGTGCCAGCCAGTGCCAGTTGCCATCCTCGGCCGTTCCACGCAGGGTCGTAGCATCCAGTCCCGGCGCTACCACGGTCCATGCAGCGGGAGGCGCCGTCGGGCCAGTCAACACAGGTCGTGCCAGCAGCAGGGCCAGTGCGGCCAGCAACAGCAGGCGCACCAGCAGCAACGGCCAGTCATCGAAGCGGATGCGCTGGCGTGGCCGTATCTGCGCGCGCAGCCAGCGCAGCGCGGCGAAATCCAGTGGCATGTACGGATGGCGGCGGGCCAGGTGGATCAGCAGCGGCAGCAACCCTGCAGCGAGCGCGGCCAGGCCGAGCGGGAACAGCAGGGTCATGCATCGCCCCCACGGCCAAACAGCGCCTGCAGCGCCTGGTCCAGCGGCTGGTCGAGCCAGCCGGTGGCACTGGCAATCCCGTTGGCCTGCAGGCGCGCATGCAATGCGCTGCGTGCGTCGGCGAAGCGCTGCAGGTAGTCAGCGCGGATCGCCGCGCCATCGCCCAGCAGTTCCTCGCCGGTCTCCGGGTCGCGGAAGCGGTGGCCGGCGTCGAACGGGAAGTCGCGCTCGTCGGCGGTGAGGATCTGCAGCAGTGCCACTTCGCGGCGCGCGCTGGCCAGTTGTTCCAGCAGCACGATGCCGGCATCGTCGAAGCCATCGCCGATTGCCAGCAGCAGGTCGCCCGGGCGCACGCGCTCCCACAGCGGCCGAAGGCGATCGGCCGCAGGCCAGGCGCCGCGCGCCTGCAGGGCATGCAGTTGCAGATGCACGCGATCACGCTGGCGTGCGCCGTTCGCCGCGGGGACCAGCTGCAGGCCATCGCCATTGATTGCCAGCAGGCCGAAACGGTCACCCTGCTGCAAGGCCAGCTCAACCAGGCACGCGGCCACGCCGCGCATATGGTCCAGACGCGAGTGCTGCGGTACCGCGCGATCCGCCTGATTGGCCGAAGCGGTGGCGTCTAGCAGCAGCCAGACCGTGATCGGGCTTTCCCGTTCGGACTCGCGCACGAAGAAGCGGTCCGAGCGTGCATACAGCTTCCAGTCGATCTGGCGGAGTTCGTCTCCCGGTTCGTAGGCACGGTACTGGGCGAATTCGAGGCCGGCACCGCGGCTGCGGCTGGCGTGCTGGCCGATGTCACTGGCACCGCTGGCCAGGCGCGGCCGCAACCGCAGCAGGCGCAGGCGCGCACGCAGTTCCGGCGGCAGGGTCAACGGCGTACCTGCGTTCACGCGTGGCTCAACCCGGGAAGGGCACGGCCTGCAGCAGCGCGGCGACCACGTCGTCGGCACGCTTCTGCTCGGCCTCGGCGGCGAACGACAGCAGCAGGCGATGGCGCATCACCGGCGCGGCCAGCGCCTGCACGTCCTCGCGGGTGGCGGCGAAACGGCCCTGCAGCAGTGCGCGTGCCTTCGCTGCCAGCACCAGCGACTGGCCGGCACGCGGGCCGGCGCCCCACTTCACCCATTGGTTGATCGCCGCCGGAGCACCGTCGCCGGGCCGGCTGGCGCGCACCAGGCGGGTGATCCAGGCCAGCACATCCGGGCTGACATGCACCTGGCGCACCGCGGCCTGCAGCGCGATCACCGCGTCGGCATCCATCACCTTCGGCACCGCGTCGGTGGCACCGCCGGTGGTCTGTTCCAGGATCTGCCGCTCCTCGTCTTCGCTGGGGTAATCCACCAGCACGTGCAGCAGGAAGCGGTCCAGCTGCGCTTCCGGCAGCGGGTAGGTTCCGGCCTGCTCGATCGGGTTCTGCGTGGCCAGCACGAAGAACGGCGCGGGCAGCGCGTAGGTGGTACCAGCGTAGCTGACCGTGCGTTCCTGCATCGCTTCCAGCAGTGCGGCCTGGGTCTTGGGCGGGGTGCGGTTGAGTTCGTCGGCCAGCAGCAGGTGGGTGAAGATCGGGCCCTGCTGGAAGCGGAAGTGGCGATGGCCGGTGCCGTGGTCTTCCTCCAGCAGCTCGGTGCCGAGGATGTCGCTGGGCATCAGGTCGGGGGTGAACTGCACGCGCCGGAACTGCAGCTCCAGTGCCTGGCCGAGCGAGCGCACCAGCAGGGTCTTGCCGAGCCCGGGTGCGCCTTCCAGCAGGCAGTGGCCGCCGGCCAGCAGGCCGATCAGCAGCTGCTCGACCACGGTGTTCTGGCCCACCACTGCGCGTGCGAGCGCGGCGCGCAGCTCATCCAGGCGCGGCAGCAGGGAATCGAGGTCGGGGGAGGTCATGGGCGTGCAGGTCCTATCAGTTGTTCAACGCGTACATCACGATGTTGACGCCGAAGCGGGTGTTGTCTTCGGCCAGGAAGCGCTTGTTGCGCCAGTCGTAGTCCCACTCGCAGCCGTAGTCCTTGTTGCTGTACAGCAGGCCCAGGCGGCCGTCGACCTCGATGCCCTTCAGGTAGTCGTGCACCAGGTCGTCGCCCCAGCCGTTGAGTTCGAAGCTGGTGGCAGGCGGGCCATCCGGGAAGCGGAAGAAACTGCGGTACAGCGGGTGGCTGTTGGGCAGCTTCTGCAATGCCCTGGGCCCGAGCAGGCGACCCATCTGCGCCTCGAACGAGGTAGCGAACAGGCCGTCGATATCGTGGTTGCAGTCGTCGACGAAGACGAAGCCGCCATTGCGCACGTAGCGCACGAAGTTCTGCCGCTCGGCGGCGTTGAATTCCACCAGCGTGTGCCCGGCCAGGTAGCAGAACGGCGCTTCCAGCATGCGTGGGTCGGCCAGCGCCACCACGTGTTCCTGCGGGTCCACGCGCAGCGAGGTGTAGTCGATCAGCGAGGTGATCAGGTTGGACGGCATGCGCGCGTCCACGTCCCAGTCACCGGAGTCGTACTGAAGGCGGGTGAACCAGAAGTCGTAGCGCGAACTGCGCGGGCCTGCCTGTGCCCAGGCTGGCAGCGCCGCCGCCGAAGCGGCAGCGGCCAACCAGCGCAGGCAGGCCCGGCGATCCATCAGACCGCGTCGGACAGCGAAGTGAAGGTGAAATCGCGCAGCTTCATCGGCGGGATCATCATCACGTAGCTGGATTCATCACCGGCCACGCGCACCGGCTTGCCCAGCTCTTCGATGTTGTTGAGCATGATCACCGGCGATTCGTTGAAGCGGAAGTTCTTCACCGGATGCTTGATCTGGCCGTTCTCGATGTAGAAGGTGCCGTCGCGGGTCAGGCCGGTCAGCAGCACGGTCTGCGGATCGACCATGCGGATGTACCAGGTGCGGGTGACCAGGATGCCCTTCTGGGTGCCGCGAACCAGTTCGGCGGTGCTCTTGTCGCCACCGCTCATCAGCAGGTTGCCCGGCGACGCCTTGGCGGTCTTGCCCTGCTTCTGCGCCCAGAAGCGCGAGTAGTCCAGGTTGGCGATCCTGCCGTTCTCGATGATGGCCATGCGCTCGCGGGGCAGGCCCTCGTTGTCCCAGGGCAGCACCGGTGCGTCCGGATGCCAGGGGTCGGCGATCATGGTCACGCGCGGGTCGTAGACCTGCTCGCCCAGCTTGTTGCCGCCGCCCTTCTTGGACAGGAAGCTGCGGCCTTCATCGGCCGAGCGTGCGCTGAAGAAGTTCATCATGAAGCTGATCAGGCCGGCCGCCGCAGCCGGCTCCAGGATCACCGTGTACTTGCCCGGTTCCAGCGCTTTGGCTTCGGCCGATTCGGTGGCCTTGCGCATGGCGATGCGGATGTCCTGGTCCGCCTTGAAGTCAGCCGCATCCTTCAGGTTGCGGCCGACCCAGCCCGAACCACGGCCATCCTCGGTGCGCACGGTGCAGGTGTAATTGAAGTTGGTGGTGCGCTGGTAGGCGAAGTTGCCGTTGCTGTTGGCGGTGGCCTGGAAGCCCTGGCCGTCTTCGAGGAAGCCGGCGGCGATCAGGCCATGGCCACGGCACGGCGCGATTGAATCTGCGGCAACCTTGGCACGGAAAGCCGGATCGATCGCGGCAGTGGATTCGCTGAAGGTGGGGCTGGCGCGGTAGGTCTGCTTGCCGATGGCCGGCATGAACTCCGGGTTTTCCGGGGCCAGGCGGGCCAGGTCTTCGGCACGGCGCACCACGCGTTCCAGCGCGGCATCGTCGAACTCGTTGATCGAGGCCGTGCCGACGCGCTTGCCGAAGGCAACGGTGACCGCCAGTTCGGTGTTGTCGACGATGCCGCTGGTGGAGACATTGTTCAGTGCGAAACGGATGTTGCCGTCGATCGCGCCGGCCAGCACGGCGGTGCATTCGTCGGCCTTGGACAGGGCGATGACCTTGTCGAGGATGGCCTTGGCCTGGGCTTCGGTGAAGATACTCATGGTGTAAGGGCTCCTGACCGATCAGCCGAGGCTGCGTGCGGTGTTGATGACGTTGATGCCGTTGAAGCGCGCGGTGGACGAACCGTGCGAGACCGCCGAGACCTGGCCCGGCTGGCCCTTGCCGTCGAAGAACGAACCGCCCAGGCGGTAGTCACGCTCGTCGGCCACGGCGGTGCAGGCGTTCCAGAACTCCGGCGTGCGGATCTGGTAGGCCACGTCTTCCAGCATGCGGGTGATCTGGCCGTTCTTGATCTCGTAGAACAGCTGGCCGCCGAACTGCGCGTTGTAGCGCTGCTGGTCGATCGAGAACGAACCATCACCGATGATGTAGATGCCGTTCTCCACGTCCTTGATCAGGTCCGGCACGCTCAATGGCTTCTTGCCCGGTGCCATCGACACGTTGGCCATGCGCTGGAACTGCACGCTGGACCACGAGTCGGCATAGCAGCAGCCGTCGGATTCGGTCTTGCCGAGGATGTGGGCCTGGTCGCGGATGGTCTGGTAGTCCACCAGCTTGCCGTTGCTGATCAGGTCCCAGCGCTTGCACTTCACGCCTTCATCGTCGTACGCCACCGCGCCGAGGCTGCCCGGCTGGGTCTTGTCGGCGAAGATGTTGACCAGTTCGCTGCCGTACTGGAAATGCTGTTCGCGCTTGTCCAGGGTGGCGAAGCTGGTGCCGGCGTAGTTGGCCTCGTAGCCAAGCACGCGGTCCAGCTCCAGCGGATGGCCGATCGACTCGTGGATGGTCAGCCAGGTGTGCGACGGGTCGAGCACCAGGTCGTACTTGCCCGGCTTCACCGACGGTGCCTTCAGCTTTTCCTGCGCCTGCCTGGCAGCGGCGATGGCGTCTTCCTTCATGTCGTAGGAAGAACTGTAGTTGACCACGCCATTGGGGCCGACCACCTTGCCCGCGGCGGCGCCATCCAGGTACTCGTAGCCCAGGCCCATCGGCGAGGACAGGCCTGAACGGGTGCGGAACTTGCCGCTGGACTTGTCAATGGCGGTGACCGTCATCGGCGCCCAGATACGGTGCATGTCCTGGTCGATGTAGGAGCCGTCGGTGGAGGCGAAGTACTTCTGCTCGTTGACCAGGAACAGCATCGAGTTGACGAAGCTGGCACCGGCGCCCATTGCGGCGGCGTTGACGTCCAGCAGCAGGCCGACCTTGTCCTTGATCGGCACCTCCATCGCATTCTTGCGGATCGGCGTGCGCCAGCTCACCTCACCGACGCCCGGCGCCTTGGCCAGCTGCACCGGCGCGGTCTGCACGCCGGCATTGGCCTTGGCGATCGCCGCCGCCTGCTGCGCGGCCTTGGCCACATCGGCCGTACCCAGCGCATTGGTGGCGGCAAAGCCCCAGGCACCGTTGACGATCACGCGGATGCCCACGCCGGTGGACTCGGTGTTCACCACGTTCTGCACCTTGTCCTCGCGGGTGATCACGAACTGCCGCAGGTAGCGGCCGATGCGCACGTCGCAGTAGGTGGCGCCGGCCTGGCGGGCGGCGGCCAGCGCCGCATCGGCCAGGCGCTTCTTCAGCCCCAGGTCCAGCGAGCTCTGCAGCTGTTCGGCGGCGATCACCTTGCCGAAGAAGGAGGGCACGATCAGCCCGCCCGCGGTAAGCCCGGTCAGGGCCAGGAAGTCACGTCTTTGCAAGGCTGCTCTCCATGTCGAAGGATGGGTGGCTCAAGCGCCGAGACTGCGCGCGGTGTTGATGATGTTGATGCCGTTGAAGCGGGTGGTGGACGAACCGTGCGAGACCGCCGAGACCTGGCCGGGCTGGCCCTTGCCGTCGAAGAACGAACCGCCCAGGCGGAAGTCGCGTTCATCGCAGATGGCGGTGCAGGCATTCCAGAATTCCGGCGTTTGGATCTGGTAGGCCGCATCCTCGACCATGCCGGCGATCTTTCCGTCCTTGATCTGGTAGTACAGTTGGCCGCCGAACTGCGCGTTGTAGCGCTGCTGGTCGATCGAATACGAACCGCGGCCGTGGATCCAGATGCCGTTCTCCACGTCCTTGATCATGTCCTCGACGCTGAGCGGCTGCTTGCCCGGCGCCAGCGAGACATTGGCCATGCGCTGGAACTGCACGCTGGACCAGGAATCGGCATAGCTGCAGCCATGCGATGCATCGCGGCCGAGGATATGGGCTTCATCGCGGGTGGCCTGGTAGTCAACCAGGATGCCGTCGCGCACCAGGTCCCAACGCTGCGTCTTCACCCCTTCATCGTCGTAGCCGACGGCGCCGAGGCTGCCCGGCTGGGTCTTGTCGGCGAAGAAGGTGACGATGTCGCTGCCCCAGCGGAAGCCAGCATCGCGCTTGTCCAGCGTGGCGAAGCTGGTGCCGGCGTAGTTGGCTTCGTAGCCGAGCACGCGGTCCAGCTCCAGCGGGTGACCGACATTCTCGTGGATGGTCAGGAACAGGTTGGACGGGTCCAGCACCAGGTCGTACTTGCCGGGCTTCACCGACGGCGCCTTCAGTTTCTCGCGCGCGTGGCGGGCGGCCGCGATGGCGTCCTCGACCGGGTCGTAGGAGTCGCGGTAGGCGGTGATGCCACCCGGCAGATGCACCTTGCCGCGCGCATCGCCATCAAGGAACTCATAGCCCATGCCCATCGGCGAGGACAGACCGGCGCGGGTGCGGAACTTGCCGCTGGCCTTGTCGATGGCAGTGGCGGTGAACGGCAGCCAGATGCGATGGATATCCTGGTCGATGAACGAGCCGTCGCTGGAGGCGAAGTACTTCTGTTCGTTGACCAGGAACAGGGTGGAATTGATGTAGTCAGCACCCGCATTCAGCGCGGCGGCGTTGAGCGCCAGCAGCAGCTCGATCTTGTCCTGGATCGGCACCGCCATCGCGTTCCTGCGGACGGGCGTCTGCCAGCGCACCTCGCCGACCGACGGCGTCGGCGCCAGCTGCACCGGCCGGGTCTGGATGCTGGCGTTGGCGCGTGCGATCGCGGCCGCCTGCTCGACTGCGGCGCGCACGGCGGCCTCGGTCTGCTGATGGGTGGCGGCGAAGCCCCAGGCGCCGTTGACGATCACGCGCACGCCCACGCCGGACGACTCGCGGTTGGTCACATTGCCGACCTGGTGTTCGCGGGTGATGACCGACTGGTTGAGATAGCGGCCGATGCGGACATCGCAGTAGCTGGCCTTGGCGGTGCGTGCGGCGGCCAGCGCCACGTCCGCCAGGCGCCTGCGCTGGGCGGTATCGACCGGGGCAAGCAGCTGCTCGGCGGCGATGGCACGGGAATGCGGCAGCAGCAGGCCCGCCAGGCCCAGACCGGAAAAAGCCAGGAACTCACGTCGTTGCACAGCGTTTCTCTCTCTCGCTTGCGTGCGGTTGGCAATGGGCCGGACCGATCACGTCAACTCCTCGACTTTCGCCAGCGCGGGGCGTGGGGACAAGTGACTGCAGTCATGGTTGGGAGGGTTTCGGCAGGGCTGCGCCCTGCACCTGCTCAGAGCCGGAGCAACAGCAACAGCAACAGCAACAGCGGGCTTGCCGAGGGATGGCGGGGCCGTGTGGGTGGGCAGGACACGCCGTAAACCCGTCCCTGGGGGCTCGATGGGGCCATCCATGGCGCCAACGGTCCTGCCCACCCACACCGCCCCACCTCTGACAGCTGGCCGGTGGCTGTTGGTGGGTGCCGACCGTTGGTCGGCACATCTGTCAGATATCGAATGAAATTCGGGGTCAGATCCGTTTTCCTGCGGAAAACGGATCTGAACCCAGGAGCCGTTCCAACAGATCGCAGAAAACTGTCGAAGGCGGGGTGGGTCCGGTTGCGGGGGTGTCCGCGGCATGGATGCCGCGGCCAAGCCCCCACGGACGGGTTTACGGCGTCCCCCGCAACCGGACCCACCCCGCCATCCCACAGGAAGCCCGCTGTTGCTGTTGCTTTGGCTGTTGCCGTTGCTCCGGCTTCTGCGGGTGCAGGGCGCAGCCCTGCCGAGCAACACCCCCTCGTGCACAATGGGGCCGACCCCGCCCGGACACCGTCCTGATGTCGAGCAAGCCGTATTCAGAAGCCTGCGAGCGCAACCGCGAACCCATCGCCACCGCACTCGACCCGTGGATGGGCGACCGCCGTCGGGTGCTGGAGATCGGCAGTGGCACCGGCCAGCATGCGGCCTTCTTCGCCGAGCGCTGGCCGTGGCTGCGCTGGCAGCCCAGTGATCATCCGGACCATCTGCCCGGCATCGAGGCCTGGCGTGCAGAGGCCGCGCTGCTGAACCTGTTGCCGCCGCTGGCGCTGCAGGTGGAACTACCGCCAGCGCCCGGCCTGTCGCTGCCCGAGGGCACCACGTTTGATGCCGCATTCAGCGCCAACACGCTGCACATCATGAGTTGGGAACGCGTGCAGGCACTGTTCGCCGCGCTGCCACCGGTGCTGCGTCATGGTGCGCTGCTGGCGGTGTATGGCCCGTTCAACTACGGCGGCTGCTACACCAGCGACAGCAACGCGCAGTTCGATGCCTGGCTGAAGGCACGTGATCCGCGCAGCGGCATCCGCGATAGCGAAGCGGTGCAGGCGCTGGCCGCCGACCACGGATTCACCCGACTGGGGGATGTGGCGATGCCGGCCAACAACCGCCTGCTGCTGTGGCGGCTGGGCTGAACCGCCGGTAGTACCGGCCGCTGGCCGGCAACCGATTGCCAGGAGGGATGCCGGCCAGCGGCCGGCACGACCATCAGGCCACCTGCACGATGTGCAGTGCCTTCGGGTTCCGCCACTGCGCAAGCAGGGCAGCTTCGCGCGCCTTGGCCTGCGTGAAGTGGGCTTCCTTGACGTGGCCGAAGCCGCGGATGTGCTCGGGGATGCTGGCAATCTCCACCGCCAGCGCCAGGCGGTCGTCATCCAGGCCATCCAGCAGCACCTGCACGGTCGCCTCGTAGTCACCGATCAGCTTGCGCTCCATGCGGCGTTCCTCGGTGCGGCCGAACACGTCGAGTCGGCCGCCACGCAGGAACTTCAGCTTGGCCAGCAGGCCGAAGGCCTTGAACATCCACGGGCCGTACTCCTTCTTCAGCAGCCGGCCCTGCTCGTCCTTCTTCGCGAACAGCGGCGGCGCCAGGTGGAAGCGCAGCTGGTAGTCACCCTCGAACTGCTGCTGCAGGCGGCGCTGGAAGTCACCGCTGGTGTACAGGCGGGCCACTTCGTACTCGTCCTTGTAGGCCATCAGCTTGAACAGGTAGCGGGCGACGGTCTCGGTCAGCGCAGTGGAACCGCCGATGCGCTCGGCCTCGGTGGCGCGCACGCGTGCCACCAGATCACGGTAGCGCTTGGCATAGGCAGCGTCCTGGTAATCGACCAGGAAGGCGGCGCGACGCTCGATCATTTCGTCCAGCGAACGCGACAGGCGTGCGTCGTCCAGCGGCAGGAATGCCACGTCGCCACCGTGCGAGGGCAGGCCACGCAGCTCGCGTTCGTCGCCGGTGTTGCGCGGTGCCGCGGTCGCACCCCATTCATTGCCTTCCCACTCGCCCGGCGGCAGCGGGTGCAGCGGGCCGGGGGTGGACTCGGTATCGGTGTGGCGGTTGCGCACCAGGCCGGCGGCCTGCTGCACGGCCTGCGGGTCGACCACGGCCAGGCGGCCCCAGGCGAAGGCCTGCTGGTTCATCGCCACCGCGGCGCCATTGAGTTCGATGGCGCGCATCAGCGACTCGAACGACAGCGGCACCAGGCCCTGCTGCCAGGCGTAGCCGAGGATGAACAGGTTGGCGGCGATGGCATCGCCCAGCAGCGCGGTGGCCAGCTGGGTGGCATCGAGCAGCAGCGGCTCCTGGCCGCCCAGGGCTACGCGCACACCGGCGATGATGTCGGCGGCGGGGAACTGCATGTCCGGACGGGTGGTGAACGTGCCCGGCATCGCTTCGTAGGTGTTCAGCACCACCTGCGAACGGCCGGCGCGCACCTTCGAAAGCGCCCAGTAGTCGTTGACCACCACCATGTCGCAGCCCAGCACCAGGTCGGCTTCACCGGCGGCGATGCGCACGGCGTGGATGTCATCCGGGCGGCGTGCGATGCGGATGTGCGTGGTCACCGCGCCACCCTTCTGCGCCAGGCCGGTCTGGTCGAGCACAGTCGCGCCCTTGCCTTCCAGGTGGCCGGCCATGCCCAGCAGTGCACCGATGGTCACCACGCCGGTACCGCCGACGCCGGTGATCAGGATGTTCCAGGGTTGTTCCAGCGTGCCGCGGATGGTTGGTGCCGGCAGATTGTCCAGCAGCGTGGAGGCATCGCGCTTGCTGCCCTTGCGCGGCTGGCCACCGTGTACGGTGACGAAGCTCGGGCAGAAGCCGTTCACGCACGAATAGTCCTTGTTGCAGTTGGACTGGTCGATCTCGCGCTTGCGCCCGAACTCGGTTTCCTTCGGCAGCACCGACACGCAGAAGCTCTTCTTGCCGCAGTCGCCGCAACCTTCGCAGACCAGCGAATTGATCAGCACCCGCTTCTGCGGATCTTCCAGCTTGCCGCGCTTGCGGCGGCGACGCTTCTCGGTGGCGCAGGTCTGTTCGTAGATCAGGATCGAAACACCCTTCACTTCGCGCAGGCGCTTCTGCACCTCCTCCAGTTCGCTGCGGTCGTGGAACTCCACGTCGCTGGGGAAGTGCTCGCGCTGGCCGGTCCACTTGCCGATGTTGTCCGACAGCACCACGATGGTGTGGATGCCTTCGGCGCGCATCTGCCGTGCGATGTCGGGCACGCTCAGCGGGCCGTCCACCGGCTGGCCGCCGGTCATCGCCACCGCGTCGTTGTAGAGGATCTTGTAGGTGATGTTGACGCCGGCCGCGACCGCCTGGCGGATCGCCAGCGAGCCGCTGTGGAAATAGGTGCCGTCGCCCAGGTTCTGGAACACGTGCGGGGTATCGGTGAACGGCGCCTGCCCGGCCCAGGTCACGCCTTCGCCGCCCATGTGGGTGAAGGTGTCGGTGCTGCGGTCCATCCAGGTCACCATGTAATGGCAACCGATGCCGGCCAGTGCCCGCGAGCCTTCCGGCACCTGGGTGGAGGTGTTGTGCGGGCAGCCCGAGCAGTAGTGCGGCACGCGCGGGAAGCTGGCGCGCGGCAACGCAAGCTCGGCTTCCTTCTGCTGCATCCACTGCAGGCGTTGTTCAATGGATTCGTTGTTGAAGAACTTCTGGATGCGGCGGCCGATCACGCCGGCAATGGTGGCCGGGGTCAGTTCACCGGTGGACGGCAGGATCCATTCGCCACTCTCGTCGTACTTGCCGACGATGGACGGGCGCTGGCCCCAGCTGGCCGGCCAGTTGAAGAACTGTTCCTTCATCTGGCGCTCGATGAAGGCACGCTTCTCCTCCACCACGATGATGTCTTCCAGCCCCTGCGCGAAGCGCGCGATGCCCTGCGGTTCCAGCGGCCAGGTCATGCCGACCTTGTACACGCGGATGCCGATGTCGGCGCACGCGGCTTCATCCAGGCCCAGGTACTCCAGCGCCTGCAGCACGTCCAGGTAGCTCTTGCCGGTGGTGACGATGCCCAGCCGCGCGCGCGGCGCATCCATCACCACCTTGTCGATGCCGTTGGCGCGGGCAAAGGCCTGCGCGGCCTTCACCGCATAGCGGTGCAGGCGCATTTCCTGGTCCAGCGGCGGGTCCGGCCAGCGGATGTTGAGGCCGCCCGACGGCATCTCGAAGTCTTCCGGCAGCACGATGCGGCGCGCCATCGGATCGACCTGCACCGACGCCGACGATTCCACCGTCTCGGCGATCGTCTTGAAGCCGACCCAGCGGCCGGTATAGCGGCTCATCGCCCAGCCCAGCAGGCCCATGTCGAGGATGTCCTGCACGCCGGCCGGGTTCAGCACCGGCATCATCGCGCTGACGAACTCGTCCTCGCTGCCATGCGGCAGGGTCGAACTGCGGCAGGCATGGTCATCGGCGGCCAGTGCCAGCACGCCACCATGGCGCGAGGTGCCGGCCGCATTGGCATGCTTGAACACGTCGCCGCAGCGGTCCACGCCCGGTCCCTTGCCGTACCACATGCCGAACACGCCCTGCACGTTGGCGCCGGGGAACAGGTTGGTCTGCTGGGTGCCCCATACCATGGTGGCGCCCAGGTCCTCGTTCAGGCCGGGGGTGAACTTCACCTTGGCCGCTTCCAGATGCTTGCGCGCGCGCCACAGTTCCAGGTCGAAGCCACCCAGCGGGCTGCCACGGTAGCCACTGACGAAGCCGGCGCTGTCGATGCCTTCGGCGGCATCGCGCAGGCGCTGCATCAGCGGCAGCCGCACCAGCGCCTGCACGCCACTCAGGTAGATCCGCCCCTCGTTGCGGGTGTACTTGTGGTCGAGCGTGTAATCACGGTCGAGCAGGTCGGCGGAGGAGGGCGAAGTGAGTTGCGCGGTACTGGTCATGGCTGGCCCGGTAGGATCGGCTGGCACCGGCCGCGTGCGGGCACGCGGCGGGAAAGGCGCGAATTGTAGCAGCGGGGCCGTGGTGGACCCGGCACTCGCGCCCGCGCCGCTGCTGGGGTTAGGATCGGGGCGAGAGAGGGAGGCTGCGGTTGTGCAGCCTGGGGAGAAGGGATGTCAGTTCCAGGAAAGATCCTGGCCAGCGTGCTGCTGGCCTCGGGAGCGGCCACGGCGTGGGCCGCGCCGGCCATGCCGGCACCACAGGAGTTCTACTTCGACAGCGACCTGGCGGCGGCACCGATGGTGGCGATGCAGGGCGAGGGCGATGAGCTGGTCACCCAGCTGGTGAGGTTGCGCGAGCGCGGCCGGCGCGCGGTGGAAGCCACCGTGCAGCTGGCTTCGGTGGCCAGCACCCAGGGCCGTGCCGAGCTGGCCGACCAGCTGTATGGCGAGGCCCTGAAGGAGGCGCCGGCACAGAGCAGTGCGGGCCGCAGCGTGCGTTGGAACTATGGCTGGGACCTGCTGCGCCAGGGCAAGCCGGAGGCGGCGCTGGAGCAATGGTTGTCGTCGGCCGGCAATGCGCGCAGCAAGCCCAGCTGGGTGCCACCCACGTACGCGCTGGCCCTATGGCGGATGGGGCAGAAGCAGGAGGCCGTGCAGTGGTATGCCGCAGCAGTGCGTACCGAGCCGTCGCAATGGAGCACCAGTGCCAATTACGCGCAGCTGCTGCCGCAGTGGCGCGAGGATGAGCGCGCGTCGTTGGCCGAAGTGCAGCAGGCCTGGGCGGCGGCCCCGCCTGCGTGGCCCTGAGGGAGGGGTTCGGCCGGGTTCACGGCGTCCCCCGCGAATCCACCCCGCCCGGCCAAGCGTGGCTTTTGATGTTCACAGCCAACCAGCCGCCACGAGGGGCTGCGCCGTTCGCGGGAAACCTCAATCGTCCGCGGAAACCGTCCGCCCCGACGCCCACGCCCGCAGCGCCTCGACCTGCTCGGCCATCAGTACCGACAGCGGTCGCGTCGCACGGATCTCGTTCATCAGCAGCTCGGTATCCAGCGGCCGCCCTTCGGCGTGCGCCGCATACAGCCCGGCCACGATCGCCTGCTCGATCTCCGCACCTGAGAAACCATTCGCCGCGGCCGCCAGCGCTGGCAGCGCGAAGTCGTCGGCATTGAGCTGGCGCCGACCCAGGTGCAGCCGCAGCAGTTCCACGCGCACCTCCGGCGAAGGCAGGTCAACGAAGAAGATCTCGTCGAAGCGGCCCTTGCGCAGCAGCTCGGCAGGCAGCTCGTGCACCTGGTTGGCAGTGGCCACGATGAACACCGGTGCCTTGCGCTCGGCCATCCAGGTCAGCAGATGGCCCAGCACGCGGCGTGACACGCCACCGTCCTCGCCACCGCTGGCCAGGCCCTTCTCGATTTCATCCATCCACAGCACGCAGGGCGCCAGCTGCTCGGCCGAGGCCAAGGCCTGGCGCAGGTTGGCCTCGGTCTCGCCGTGGTACTTGTTGTACAGCGCGCCCACGTCCAGGCGCAGCAGCGGTACGCCGAAACCGGCGGCGGTGGCCTTGGCCAGCATCGACTTGCCGCAACCCTGCACGCCCAGCAGCAGCATGCCGCGCGGTGGGTCCAGCCCGGCCGGTGCCGAGCCAGCGATGAACGCCACACGCCGCTGGTTGATCCAGCGCTTGAGCCGGTTGGCGCCGGCCACGTCGCCGAACCGCGCGCTGTCATGCTCGAAGAACAGGTGGCCGCTGCGGTTGAGCAGCTCGAACTTCAGCCGTGCCAGCTGCGGCAGGTCGTCGTCGCGCAGCGCGCCGTCGGCGTAGATCAGCTGCCGGGCGATGCGCCGGGCATCGACCAGGCTCAGGCCCTGCAGGTTCTTCAGGATCTTCTTCACCGCCTCGCTGTCGACTTCGACGCGGCGGCCGCCGTGTTCGCGGGCGTAGGCATCGGCCTCCTCGCGCAGCATCTTCAGCAGGGCGTTGGCATCGGGCAGGCGCGGGTTGAAGCGGACCGCCAGCGCTTCCAGCTCGGCCGGCAGTTCGACCTTGGCGCCGATCAGCACCAGCACGTGCGGTTCGCTGTGACGGCGCTGGATCAGGTCGCGCAGGGCGCGCTGGTGGCTGGCATAGCCCAGGTAGGGGTGGAAATCGAGCAGCAGGTAGACCCCGCGCTGCCCGGCCTGGCGGATCATCTGCAGGGCCGCGCTGGCGTCGGGTGGCCCGGCCGGCGGATCTTCGCTGTCCAGGTCGATGCGGCGCAGGCCCTCGGTGATCGACCACCGGTGCAGCGCCCGCCAGACGTGCATCAGCGTCTGCCGGAACAGGTCGACGATGCGACCCTCGTCCTGGGTCTCGATCACGATCAGGGGGGTGTTGGCGCGGATCAGTGCGCTCAGGTCCTGCAGCTCGCTCATGCCGGTTCGATCCTTCGGGGGCGCCACGATAGCAAAGGCGATGGCCGCAGGTTCAGCGCGGTGCTACCTCCCGTCACCACCGCCGGTGTACGCTCGGGGCACGTACCCGGAAGCGAGGCTGGCATGAAGACGATCCTGGTGGCCGGTTCCAAGGGCGGGGTGGGCAAGACCACCGTCGCCACCCACCTGGCCGCGTACGCGGCATTGCAGGGCAGGGCCACGGTGATCGCCGACGCCGACCCTCAGGGCTCCAGCACCCGCTGGGCGCAACGGCGGGCCGGGCTGGAAAGCGCGGTGCTCCCCATTGATGTGCATCGGAAGAAGCAGTGGGCGCAGAAGCTGCCCGATGGCACCGAAACCGTCATCATCGACGCACCGGCGGGCGCGTTGGCCGACGATATCCCCCATTTCCTTGACGCTGCCGACGCGGTGGTGGTGCCGGTGCTGCCCTCGGCGCTCGACATCGAAGCCATCGTCGGCTTCCTCAACAGCCTGGCCCAGAACCCGCGGGTGCACAGCCGCAAGCTGCCGGTGGGGCTGGTCCTCAACCGCACCAAGCCCTGGACCCAGACCTCGCAGCAGGCGTTGCAGATGCTGGCCGAATGGCCGTACCCGGTGGTCGCGCAGCTGCGTGACAGCCAGAGCTACGTGGTCATGACCGGCCTCGGCCGCAGCCTGTTCGACTACCGCTCGGCCCAGGTGCGGGAGCATCAGGCCGACTGGGAGCCGCTGCTGTCCTGGCTCAAGCTTTGATGCCTGCGTCACTCTTTCTGCTGCATCCTCTTCTTCATGGAAACCCGCGATGCGTGAACTGATCCTGCTGCGCCATGCCCATGCCGAACCGGCTACCCCCGGCCAGGCCGACCTCGACCGGCCGTTGTCGCCGGTGGGGCTCGCCGAAGCCGAAGCCGCCGGCAAGTGGCTGAAGGAGAACAACCTGCTGCCGGACTGCGTGCTGTGCTCACCGGCGCGGCGTACCCGCGAAACCCTGGAAGCCGTGCTCGGCACCATCGGTTACGTGGAAAAGCGCCTGGAAGACCGCATCTACGAAGCCACCCCCGGCACCCTGGCGGCATTGGTGGACGACCGGCGTGATCTCGACCGGGTGCTGATCGTCGGCCACAACCCGGGCCTGGAGCGGCTGGTGGCGTTGATGACCGAGGGCACCAGCAGCGACTACCGCGGCATGCCGCCGGCCGGCATCGCCGTGCTCGGCTTCCCGCGCGAGGCCTCGATCGAGCCAGGCGTGGCCAGCCTGAACGCATTCTGGTGGCCGTGATCCGATGAGCCTGGCGCGGCGCAGCCGCTATCTGCTGCCCGCGCTGCTGGCACTCGGCCCGGCCTGGGCGGCCGTGCCCACGCCGACCACCCTGCCACCGGTGGTCGCCGAAGCGCACCGGGTAATGCGCCTGGATACCCAGCGTTCGCAGATCGGCTTCGAGGTGCGCACCCGTTTCGGGCAGCGTATCGAAGGCCTGTTCCCACACTTCGAAGGGCGCATCGAGATCCTCTCCGACGGCCGCCACCAGGTGCACCTGAAGATGTTCACGCGCTCGGTCGAGATCCCCGGCAAGGCGCGCTATACCGGGTGGATGCGCGGCGAGGAGTTCTTCGATGCCGGCCGCCATCCGGTGGTCGAGTTCGACTCGCTGCCGTACTGGCCGGAAACCGTGGAGAGCGGTGGCGACATCAACGGCCGGCTGACCCTGCGCGGGATCAGCCACCCCGAGACACTGAAGGTCGAGAAGGCGGAGTGCGTCCGACCCGGCTATGATTGCGACGTCGTCAGCCGCGGTACCGTGCAGCGAGGCCGGTATGGCATGGACAGCTGGCAGCTTGCCTTGAGTGACCGAGTGACTTTCGTATTGCGTGCGCGCCTGAGCGAGGCGCCGAAACCGTGAACCTCCTGCTGCGTGTACTGGCGCTGGCAACCGTGTTGCTGGGCAGCGGTTGTGCATCGCTGTCGAATGCCGAGCGCGACCGCGCCGAGGCAATCGCCGTGCAGGCACGTTCGACCGTGGTCGACTGCCAGCGTGCAGACCGCTGTGCACAGGATTCGCCGCTGCGGGCGCTGGCCGGCCGGGCGTTCACCGAATCCACCCCGGAACGACCGCGCCACTACGCCACCCTGCTCGATGAGGGCGAGGGCGCCCTGGTCGCACGCCTGAACCTGCTGCGCAGCGCCACCCGCAGCATCGACCTGCAGACCTACATCTTCGACAAGGACGACAGCGCCCGTCTGGTCATCGACGAACTGCTGGCCGCATCGCGGCGCGGGGTGAAGGTGCGGCTGCTGATCGACCAGCTCTCGGCAATCTCCGACCTGCAGATCCTCGGCGCCCTGTCCGGCGCCCACCAGAACTTCCAGCTGCGGGTCTACAACCCGACCTTCGGCAAGGCCCGGCTGAACTACTTCGACTATGCCGGCAGCGTGCTGTGCTGCTTCCGCCGGTTCAACCAGCGCATGCACAACAAGCTGCTGGTGATCGACGATGCGATCGGCGTGGTCGGTGGCCGCAACTACCAGGACGACTATTACGACTGGGACCGCGAGTACAACTTCCGCGACCGCGATGTACTGATCGCCGGCCCGGAAGCACGTGCGATGGCGGCCAACTTCGACGCGTTCTGGCGCGCACACCGCAGCGTGCCGGCCGAGCGCCTCAACGACGTGGGCCGCACGTTGCTGCGCGAGGGCGTGCCAACGCTGCCGCCGGCCAGCTTCCGCCGCCCGGAACGGGTACAGCGGGTCAGTGCCGAAGCCAACGACACCGAGTTCGTCACCCGTTCCTTCGTCGATGCCGCGCTACCGGTGGCTTCGGTGCGCTACGTGGCCGATCTGCCACGCAAGCATCGCCGCGAGAAGGCCGATGCACCGCTGGCCGGCCAGCATGTGACCGAGCCCCAGCTGGATGCGCTGATCGCCAGTGCGCAGAAGGAAGTGATCCTGCAGACGCCGTACCTGGTGCTGTCCAAGCCGGCGCAGAAGCTGTTCCGTGAACTGCGCAAGCGCCCGCAGCCACCGCGCGTGGTGGTGTCCAGCAACAGCCTGGCGGCGACCGACAACCCGATCGTGTATGCGTTGTCGTACAAGTACAAGCGGCGCAACATGCGCGAACTGGGCTTCAACATCTTCGAATACAAGCCGTTCCCGCTGGACGCGCCGGTTGACTACCGCAACCTGCTGCCCGACCCGATCGCTGCGCCCGGGGGGGAAGACGAAGGCGGTCGCAATCCGCTGATCGGTGGCAGTGCTGCCGGCAGCAACGCACGCGGTGGCAGCAGCAGTGGTTCGGATGCCGGCAGCAGGCAGGGCCCGTTGAATCGCCACAGCGATGGTGCCTACGACAACGCACGCGCACGCCGTCGCGCCGCCGGCAGCGAGGTGGAAACGCGCCTGCTGCGCACCGAGACGCGGCCGTCGTTCCTGGGCAGCAAGGCGGTCAACAAGCCGTTGCCGGTCACCCGCAAGGGCGCGCGCATGGGCCTGCACGCCAAGTCGCTGGTGGTCGACCGCCGCATCGGCGTGGTCGGCACCCACAACTTCGATCCGCGCAGCGAGAACTACAACACCGAAGGCGCGGTGATCATCGACGACCCGGTTTTTGCCGAGGAACTGGCGCAGAGCATCCTGCGTGACACCCACCCACAGAACTCCTGGACGGTGGCGCCACGGGCCAAGCCACGGGTGCTGTCGGGGCTGAACTACAGCGTCGGCAAGGCCTCCGAAGCGCTGCCCATCCTTGATTTCTGGCCCTGGCGCTACGCCACCGACTACGAGTTCAAGCCCGGCCCGGAGTGCCCGCAGCCGCTGCCGCGGCAGGATCCTGATTTCCATCGCTGCTACGTCGCCGTCGGCGACTTCCCCGAAGTCAACGTCGGCCCGAAGTGGCTGCTGGTGCGCATGCTGACTGCATTCGGCGCCGGTCTCGTTCCCATCCTCTGAAGGTACCCGCATGGCCCAGGTGTTCCGCGAAGACGTTTCCATCGAGCAGCTCAACGCGCTCAGCCGCAACACGGCGATTGAATCCCTGGGCATCGTCTTCAGTGCCGCCGGCGAGGACTGGCTGCAGGCCACCATGCCGGTGGATGAGCGCACCCGCCAGCCCTACGGCATCCTGCACGGCGGTGCCTCGGTGGTGCTGGCCGAGACCCTGGGCAGCAGCGCCGGCAACCTGTGCGTGGATACCGGCAAGCAGGTCTGCGTGGGCCTGGAAATCAATGCCAACCACGTGCGTGCCGTGCGCTCTGGCACGGTCACCGGCACCGCCCGCGCGCTGCACGTCGGCCGCAGCACCCAGCTGTGGGAGATCCGCATCGAGGACGAGCAGGGCCGCCTGGTATGCATCTCGCGGCTGACCCTGGCGGTGGTGGCTGCCGGTCACGGCTGAGACCCCCTGGGCCTCGTTGACGGCAGCGGAACCCAGCGTTCCCCGCCGATTGCCCCGGTCGATGGCGGTTATGGCCTAAATCGGCTGGCAGCGATGACGGCCCTCGGGTATCGTGCGCGGATGACTTCCCCCACTCCGGCCCCCCGTGGCGGCGTGGCGCGTGTGTGCCGTTACCTGTACCGCGTACCGCTGCTGTTGGTCCACATCATCGTGTTCCTGCCGCTCATCCTGATCGGCATGCTTCCGCCGTGGGGCGAACTGCGCGTGGGCGAGGCGACCTTCGGCGCCAAGGTGGTCAACTGGTGGCAGGGCGGGCTGATGTGGATCTTCGGCTTCCGCCTGGTGCAGGTCGGCGCGCCGCTGCCCGGTGCCGTGCTGTTCGTGGCCAACCATGTCAGCTGGGTCGATATCTGCATCCTGCACAGCCAGCGCATGATGGGCTTCGTCGCCAAGCGCGAGATCGCCAGCTGGCCGCTGGTGGGCTGGCTGGCCGCGCGCGGCCAGACCATCTTCCACCAGCGTGGCAACACCGAATCGCTCGGTAGCGTGATGCAGGTGATGGCCGACCGCCTGCGCGAGGGCAAGGCCGTGGGCGTGTTCCCGGAAGGGCGGACCCGCGGCGGTCACGAAGTGGGCCCGTTCCACGCCCGCATCTTCCAGGCCGCGGTCGAGACCGGCGTGCCGGTGCAGCCGGTGGCCCTGGTGTACGGGGCGAAGGGCGACGCGCAGACCATCGTCGCGTTCGGCCCGAACGAGAGCTTCTTTGCCAATTTCCTGCGCCTGCTCGGCGAGCCGGCGCGACGTGCCGAAGTGCACTTCCTGGCGCCGATCGGTGCACAGGACCTGGAAGGCCGTCGGCGCATCGCGGAAACCTCGCGCGCGCGCATCGTGGCGGCCATGAGCGCCGGGTGAGGCTGCGGTGGCCCTGATCCCGCCACCTGTCCTGGACGCCGGTACGCCGACGCTGCATGCGGCTGACTATCAGCCGCCGCGCTGGCTGCGCAATCCGCACCTGCAGTCGATGCTCAGCTCCAGCCGCATGCGCCTGCAGCGCGGCCTGCTGCTGCTGGCGGCCACCGGTGCGGTCAGCGAAGAGCTGATCCTCGATGGTGGTGATGGCGTGCGCCTGCAGGGCTGGCACAGCCATGTCGAAGGCCGCGAGCCCAAGGGCATCGCGCTGTTGCTGCATGGCTGGGAAGGCAGTGCCGAATCCAGCTACATGCGCATGGCCGCCGCGCGCATGATCGAGCAGGGCTTCGACGTGGTGCGGCTGAACTTCCGCGACCACGGCAACACCCATCACCTGAACCCCGGCATCTTCCACTCCAATCTCATCGATGAAGTGGTGCACGCCGCGGGTGATATCGCCCAGCGCTGGCCGCAGCTGCCGCTGGTGGCCGCCGGTTATTCGCTGGGTGGCAACTTCGTGCTGCGCCTGGCCCTGCGCGCGCCGGCGGCCGGCGTGCCGCTGCTGCGCGTCGCCTCGGTGTGCCCGGTGCTGGACCCGGCGCTGACGATGGAGAGCATCGAGAACGGCCCGGCGATGTACGACTGGTACTTCCGCCGCAAGTGGGCCGGCTCGCTGCGCCGCAAGCGCGATCTGTTCCCCGAGCTGAGCGACTGCGACGACCGCGTGCTGAAGCTGGACATCCGCGCGCTGACCGCCTGGCTGGTCGAGCGCCACACCAGCTTCGGTTCGCTGCAGGCCTATTTCGACGGCTACTCGATCGCCGGCGACCGCCTGTCGTCCCTGCAGGTACCGGCCGACATCCTGATGGCGCAGGATGACCCGGTGATTCCGTACGCGACCTTCAGCAACTGGCAGCTGCCGGGCCAGGCGCGCCTGGAAACCGCCTGCTGGGGCGGCCACTGCGGGTTCATCGAAAACTGGCGCGGCGACGGCTTCTCCGAGCGCTGGGTCGCCCAGCGCCTGCAGCGGGTCCTGCAGGCCTGAACCGGCGACAGCGCGCAGCCCGCTACAATGCGGCTTTGCACTTGAACCGGACTGCCATGCAAGACCAGATCATCCAAGCATTGCGCCAGAACCAGGCCGACCAGGCCGTGCAGCTGGCCCAGGCGTGGACCCGTGACGAACCCGGCCAGGCCAACGCCCACCGCTGGCTGGCGCTTGCGCTGCAGCAGCAGGGCAACGCCGAGGAGGCGATGGAGGCCCTGCAGCAGGCGCTGCGGCTGGCCCCGGACGACGCCCAGCTGCACCTGCAGCATGCCGGCCTGCTGCTGGCACTGCGCCAGTTCGAGGGTGCCGACGAAGCACTGGTGCGCACCACCGGCCTCGATCCGAACTCGTTCTCCGCCTATCTGATGCAGGCGCACCTGGCGATCGGCCGCAATGACTTCGACGAAGCGCAGCGCATCTCCACCCTGGCCGCGCGCGTGGAGCCGGACCATCCGGAACTGCTGACCATCGACGGCATGGTTGCACTGCGCCGCGGTGACGCCGACCGCGCACTGGCGCTGCTGTCGGCTGCCAGCAAGGCACTGCCGGACGATACCCGCGTGCTGTACGCGCTGGGCTTTGCCTACCTGGGCAAGGACATGCTGGCGTTTGCAGAGCAGTCGTTCCGCCGCGTGCTGGAACTCAATCCGTCGCTGTCCTCGCTGCATGGGCTGGTGGTGCAGCTGGCACTGCGCCAGGGCAACGTACCGGCCGCCGCCGAAGCGATGCAGGTGGCCCTGCAGCAGCCGGAGATGGACGTACCGTCGATGCGCCGCCTGGCGGGTGAACTGTCGCTGCGCAATGGCCAGCCGCTGCAGGCCCTGGACTACCTGCTGCCGCTGCTGGAGACGCAGCCGGAAGACCGCCAGGTGCTGCAGCTGCTGCTGATGTCATGGCAGCGCCTGGGGCGCGAGGATGAAGCACGTGCGCGCCTGGATGCGGTACTGGATACCGATGACCAGCTGCACGATGTGTGGCTGGCACGCCTGGCCATCGAGCAGGTGGGCAGTGAAAGCGCCGTGACCGCGGTCGAGCGCTGGATGGCGGCGATGCCCGCGCATCTGCCGGCCCTGGAGGCGCGCCTGCGCCTGCATGACATGGTCGGCGAACATGCTCAGGCCGAAGCGATCGCCGAACGCATCGTCAGCCTGGAACCGGGCCGCGTCAGCGGCGAGACCCGGCTGGTCGAAGGCCTGCTGCAGCGCGATCCCGCCGCCGCCGTGGCCCGCGTGCAGGCGCTGATCGAGCTGGCGCCGGAAGAGCATCGCGCCGACCTGCGGACGTGGATGGGCGAGATCCAGGACCGCGCCGGGCAGCCGCAGGACGCCCTGCGCACCTGGCTGTCGCTGCAGGCTGACCAGGCGCCGCAGCGCTTGCCACTGCCGCCACAGGCCAAGTCCCCGCCGAGCTGGCCGGACAAGGGCAGCATTGACGGCGATGCCAGCTCCGCGCCGATCTTCCTCTGGGGCCCGCCGGGTTCGGGCGTTGAGCGGGTAGCGACCGGCCTGGCTGCTGCCAGCCCGGTGCTGCGCAGCGACCGCTACACCAACACGCCGCCCGATGATGCGTTCCAGAACTACAACACGCTGCAGGACCTGGCCTCAGGCGTGCTGACGCCGGAGCGGCTGGTGCAGCGCTGGCGTGAACAGCTGCCGGCACGTGGCCTGCAGAGCGACACCGTGATCGACTGGCTGCTGTGGTGGGACAACGCCCTGCTGTGGGCGCTGCGCCCGCAGCTGCCGCAGGGCCGCCTGGTGCTGGTGCTGCGCGACCCGCGCGACATGCTGCTGGACTGGGTGGCCTACGGTGCCGCCGCGCCGCTGGCGATGACGTCGCTGGCCGAAGCCAGTGAATGGCTGACCCGCGCGCTGACCCAGATCGCCACGCTGCATGAGGACGACCTGTACCCGCACGTGCTGCTGCGCATCGACCAGATCGGCAACGATCCGCAGGCGATGGCCGAACTGCTGGGCCGCCTGTTCGAGCGGCCGATGCCGCCGGCGGCACAGCTGGGAGCCCCGCGCCTGCCGGCCGGCCACTGGCGCAACTACCGCGACGTGATGAGCGCCGCCTTCGCCCAGCTCACCCCGGTTGCGGTGCGTCTGGGTTACCCGGAAGAGTGAGGAGAGTCCGATGCAGTTGACCAGCCACAGCCTGACCAACGGCGCACCGATCGATCGTGAGTTCGCCGCGGGCGACGCCAACGGTTTCGCCCCGGACCGCAACCCGCACCTGGCCTGGAGCGGGGCGCCGGCCGGCACCCGTTCGTTCCTGCTGGTATGCGTGGACCCGGACGTACCGACCGTGCCGGAAACGGTTGGCCGCAGCGACATGAGCGTGCCGCGCGACCAGCCGCGCTGCGATTTCGTGCACTGGGTGATGGCCGATATCCCGGCCACGGTGCAGGAGATCGCCGCTGGCAGCTGCAGCGACGGCTTCGTGGTGAAGGGCAAGCCCGCACCCGCCGGCCCGGCCGGCAGCCGCCAGGGCCTGAACGACTTCACCGGCTGGTTCGCGGGCAACCCGGACATGGCCGGTGATTACCTGGGCTATGACGGCCCGTATCCGCCGTTCAACGACGAGCGCATGCACCGCTATTTCTTCCGGGTATTCGCGCTGGACGTGGCGTCGCTGGACCTGCCGCAGCGCTTCACCGCCGCCGACGCGTACCGCGCCATGCACGGCCACGTGCTGGCCGAAGCCGCACTGCACGGCACCTACACGTTGAACCCGGCGCTGGGCTGAGCAGCACACAGGGTAGAGCCGGCCGCGGGCCGGCTGCTGCAGGCAACGGCGGCAACACAGGGAAGATGCCGGCCAGCGGCCGGCGCTACCTTCCATCCGCTTGCAGCGCCGCCGGTTCGAACACTGCGGTGTCGCCCCTCGCGTTGCGCAGCACCAGCGCGCCGCGGTCGTCAAGCGCAAGCGTCGGTGCCGAGCCTTCGCCGTGCATCAGCTTTCCGGCGAGCTTCTGCTGCGTGGGCAGTCTCTGATCGATGCATAGCGCTGTGGTCTGCACGCTGTTGCGCAGGATCAGCAGGTTGCCCTGCAGCCGGTACTCGTTGCTGACGTGGTTGCACAGGTTCAACTCGCTCATGAAACCGGACTGGAAGCGCAGTGTGTAGGGCGCGCGACCGCGGACGAACAACGCGTCGATGCGCTTTCCTTGCGCGTTGGTGGCACGCACCAGTTGCCACAGGTGCGCTTCAAGCTGATCGGTGCTGGGCGTGCTGGCAGCGGCCACATTCGCGGACATGGCCAGCAGCGCAGCAATGATGAGGACGGGGACGTGCTTCATGCCGATCTCCCGATGCATCCGGGTAGTGCCGGCCGCTGGCCGGCAGCATCCGTGTGTTGGCAGTGCCGCGCAGGGCAGCCGGCCAGCGGCCGGCCCTACCGACCATGAAGAAGGGCGGCCTCTCGGCCGCCCTTCCATCGCTTTATTTCTTCTCGATGGCCGACTCGACCACCATGTCCAGCACGTACGCCTGCGACGGCGCATCGGCCGGCGGGTTCTTCACCTCGTAGCGCTTCACGCGCACCACGTTGCGCACGCCGTCTTCGTGGGTGTAACCCTCGATGTTGCCGTAGAAGTTCTCGAACTTGCCCGGCTCGCCCTGCTTCAGGCCCTTGTCGTCGAACTTCACTTCGCGCACCTGCAGGCACTGGTAGTCCGGGATCAGCGGGTGCGAGCACTTCTCGGTCTTCGCAGCCACTTCCAGGAACACGGTTTCGCCGGCGCCGCCGTAGCGGGTTTCAGCGGTCGGTTCCGGATTGAACACCAGCACGTCGCCCTTGGCGGTGGTCAGGGTCAGCTTGCCATCGGCATCCTGCTCGGCCTTCAGCTCGCCCTGCAGGCGGCTCGACACGGCCTCGTCCAGCGCCATCAGCGCCTTGTCGGTGCAGGCCATCATGGTCGAGGCCATCGCACTGACCGTCAGCTTGCCGTCGGCCAGGGTGTAGCCGCCACCCATGTGGTTGCAGGCGTTGCTGACCGACAGGCGGCCATCAGCGAAGTCCAGGGTGACCGGCTTGTCTTCGCGGGCGAACAGCGCGTCGATGCGCTTGCCGTCGGCGCCGGTGGCCTGCTGCAGCAGCCAGTGCTGGCTCTGCAGGCGCTGCGCATCCAGGTGCGCCAGCGTCTGCTGGTCTGCTGCCTTGGCCGCGGCCGGGGCCACGTCGTCGCCGCCGGTGCCGGCCGGGGCCGGGGTCTGGCTGCAGGCGGCCATCAGGGCCAGCGGGAGGAGCAGGGTGAGCTTGCGGTTCATGGTGATTCTCCTTGGGGAACCGTGGGGGAAACGGGGTGGGGCCGGCAACGGGGTTACCGTACCCCGGCGCTGTTCAGCTGCCGGAGGGCAACCACAGCAGCAGCGCCGCGCCCAGTGCGATGCGGTAGATCGCGAAGGCGGTGAACCTGTGCGACTTGATGTAGCCCATCAGCCACTTCACTACGACGAAGCCGGTGATGGCCGCGGCAAGGAAGGCCACGCCCACGTCGGCCCAGTCCTCGCTGCCCAGCTGCCCTGCCTTGGCCATTTCCAGGAAGGTGTAGGCGCTGGCGGCAAACATGGTGGGAATGCCGACCAGGAACACGAACTCGGCGGCGGCGGCGCGGCGGCTCAGGCCCAGCAGCATGGCCAGGAAGATCGCCGAGGCCGAGCGCGAGGTGCCGGGGAACACGCCGGCCACGACCTGTGCCAGGCCCACGCCGATCGCCACCGTCCAGGTCACCTGGTCGCGGTCGGGCAGGCGCGCGGTGTAGGCCTCCACCAGCAGCATCCAGACACCACCGATGATCAATGCCCAGGCCACCGGGCTGACCGTCTCCGGCAGCGACCAGCCGGCCTTGCGCACCACCAGGCCGACCACGGCGGTGACCAGAAAGGCGGCGCCCAGCTTGAACACGTACTCACGGTTCTCGCGCTGGTTGAAGCCGGTGGCCAGCTGCAGCAGGCGCTGGCGGAACACCAGCACCACGGCCACGATCGCGCCGGCCTGGATGACGATGTTGAAGAAGTCCGAGCGGGCACCCAGCCAGTGCTGGGCGATGAGCAGGTGGCCGGTGCTGGAGATCGGCAGGAATTCGGTCAAGCCTTCGAGGATGCCCAGCAGCAGGGCGGAGAGCAGGTCGGACATGGACGGTGCGTGCACGCGCGGCGGAAGGAAGAAGGTCGAGAGGATAGACGATCCCTGCCGCACCAAACGGGTGCGTCTGGTGGCGGGTGCACCCGTTTGGTGCGCACCGTTCTGCACCGCCACGGAGCGCCCTTATTGAAATCAATGACTTGCGGCCAGCGAAAAGTTGGCACGGTCGTTGCTCTACCTCAGCAGGCATTCATCCCCATCCGAGGTCGTACCGATGTCCGTGGAAAACGTTGAGAAGCTGATCAAGGACAACCAGATCGAATTCGTCGATCTGCGCTTTGTCGACATGCGTGGTGTCGAGCAGCACGTGACCTTCCCGGTCAGCATCGTCGAACCGTCGCTGTTCGAAGAAGGCAAGATGTTCGATGGCAGCTCGATCGCCGGCTGGAAGGGCATCAACGAGTCGGACATGGTGCTGCTGCCGGATACCGCCAGCGCCTACGTCGACCCGTTCTACGCCGATCCGACCATCGTGATCAGCTGCGACATCCTCGACCCGGCCACCATGCAGCCGTATGGCCGTTGCCCGCGCGGCATCGCCAAGCGCGCCGAGGCCTACCTGAAGTCCTCCGGCATCGCCGAAACCGCGTTCTTCGGCCCGGAGCCGGAATTCTTCATCTTCGACTCGGTCCGTTTCGCCAATGAAATGGGCAACACTTTCTTCAAGGTCGATTCCGAAGAAGCCGCCTGGAACAGCGGCGCCAAGTACGACGGCGCCAACAGCGGTTACCGTCCGGGCGTGAAGGGGGGCTATTTCCCGGTTCCGCCGACCGACACCCTGCACGACCTGCGCGCCGAGATGTGCAAGACCCTGGAACAGGTCGGCATCGAAGTGGAAGTGCAGCACCACGAAGTGGCCACCGCCGGCCAGTGCGAGATCGGCACCAAGTTCAGCACCCTGGTGCAGAAGGCCGACGAACTGCTGCGCATGAAGTACGTGATCAAGAACGTCGCGCACCGCAACGGCAAGACCGTCACCTTCATGCCCAAGCCGATCGTCGGCGACAACGGCAGCGGCATGCACGTGCACCAGTCGCTGTCCAAGGGCGGCACCAACCTGTTTTCCGGTGACGGCTACGGCGGCCTGAGCCAGCTGGCGCTGTGGTACATCGGCGGCATCTTCAAGCACGCCAAGGCCATCAATGCCTTCGCCAACTCGGGCACCAACAGCTACAAGCGCCTGGTGCCGGGCTTCGAAGCGCCGGTGATGCTGGCCTACTCGGCCCGCAACCGTTCGGCCTCGTGCCGCATTCCGTGGGTGTCCAACCCGAAGGCGCGCCGCATTGAAATGCGCTTCCCGGATCCGATCCAGTCGGGCTACCTGACCTTCACCGCGCTGATGATGGCCGGCCTGGACGGCATCAAGAACCAGATCGACCCGGGCGCACCGAGCGACAAGGACCTGTATGACCTGCCGCCGGAAGAAGAGAAGCTGATCCCGCAGGTCTGCTCCTCGCTGGACCAGGCGCTGGAAGCGCTGGACAAGGACCGCGAGTTCCTGAAGGCCGGTGGCGTGATGAGCGATGACTTCATCGACGGCTACATCGCGCTGAAGATGCAGGAAGTGACCAAGTTCCGCGCGGCCACCCACCCGCTGGAATACCAGCTGTACTACGCCAGCTGACCGGATGCGATGGCGGTGGGCTTCCCCCTCCCACCCGCCGCCATCGCTTCCGTTTTCGCGGCTGGGGAGCCGCGGTCAGATCGGGGTCGGATCCCGTTCGTTTACGAATGGGCTCTGACCCCTGATCCAGGGGCAAGAGAGAGACCGGATACGCGACCAGGGCCGCCCTCCCTCCCGCGTCGGTCGTGCAAGGAGAGAGGCACGGCCGTCCCGGCCCTGTACGTGTCCGGTGCAACAGCCACGGTCATCATCCTGATGACCCGTAGTTGCCTGATGCCAACGCGCGCTGGCGTGCTGGCCCCATCCACCATCGGGACATGCGCATGAAACTGATCTCCGCCATCATCCGGCCGTTCAAGCTCGACGAGGTCCGCGAGGCCTTGTCCGACGCAGGCGTGTCGGGCATTACCGTGACCGAAGTGAAAGGCTTCGGCCGCCAGAAGGGCCACACCGAGCTGTATCGCGGCGCCGAGTACGTCGTCGATTTCCTGCCCAAGATCAAGATCGAAACCGTAGTCACCGACGAGCGTGCCGATGCGGTGATCGAAGCGATCCAATCGTCGGCAGGCACCGGCAAGATCGGTGACGGCAAGATCTTCGTCACCGCCGTCGAACAGGTCATCCGCATCCGCACCGGCGAAATCGGTGCCGACGCGCTGTAACCCCCTTCCGGAGACTCCCCCATGAAGATGCGCCTTCTCACCGGGTGGCAAGCCCGGTTCCAAATCGTGTGCCTGTTGATGCTGCTGAGTGCGCTGGCTGCGGGTGCCTGGCCGGGCAATGCCCACGCCCAGGCGCAGGTGTCGCCACTGCCGAGCGAAAGCGTGGCCGTTGAACCGCTGCAGGACCCTGCAGCGGCAGCCGCGGCGCCGGCCGTGGCCGAAGCGGCCGCCGCCTATGATCATGGCGACGTGGCCTGGATGCTCACCTCCACCCTGCTGGTGCTGCTGATGGTCGTGCCGGGCCTGGCCCTGTTCTACGGCGGCCTGGTGCGTTCGAAGAACGTGCTGTCGGTACTCAGCCAGATTCTGGTGGTGTTCTCGCTGGTGCTGCTGCTGTGGGTGGCCTATGGCTACAGCGCGGTGTTCAGCGCCGGCAATCCGTTCTTCGGCTCGTTCACCGAATTCGCCTTCCTCAAGGGCTTCACCCCGGAGTCGGTGGGCAACACGCCGATCAAGGGCCTGCCGGATTACCTGTTCGTCGCCTTCCAGTCGACCTTCGCCGGCATCACCACCGCACTGATCGTCGGCGCGTTCGCCGAGCGCATCAAGTTCCGCGCGGTGCTGCTGTTCTCGGCGCTGTGGTTCACCCTCAGCTACATCCCGATGGCCCACATCGTCTGGGGTGGCGGCTACCTGGGGGAGCTGGGTGCCATCGACTTCGCCGGCGGTACCGTGGTGCACATCAACGCGGGCGTTGCAGGCCTGGTTGCCGCGTGGTTCGTCGGCAAGCGCCTGGGCTATGGCCAGACCGCGCTGAAGCCGCACAACGTGCCGTTCACCTACATCGGCGCGATGCTGCTGTGGGTGGGCTGGTTCGGCTTCAACGCCGGTTCGGCCGCCGCCGCCGATACCGTGGCCTCGCTGGCCTTCCTCAACACCGTGCTGGCCACCGCCGCAGCGGTGCTCGGCTGGACGCTGGTGGAAGCAATCAGCAAGGGCAAGCCGTCGGCACTGGGCGCGGCCTCGGGCGCGGTGGCCGGCCTGGTCGGCATCACTCCGGCCTGCGGCACCGTGGGTCCGCTCGGCGCGATCGTGATTGGTTTCGTGGCCGGCGTGGTCTGCGTCTGGGGCGTCACGGGCCTCAAGCGCCTGCTGAAAGTGGACGACACCGCCGACGTTTTCGGTGTGCATGGTGTCGGCGGCATCGTCGGCGCGATCCTTACTGGTGTGTTCAGTGCACAGTCGCTGGGTGGTACCAAGGCGGATCTGGATATCGCGCACCAGGTCTGGGTGCAGGTGGTCAGCGTCGGTCTCACCGTGGTGTGGTCGGCGGTGGTGACCACGCTGATCCTGCTGGTAGTGCGCAGCGTGGTCGGCCTGCGCGTGACCGAGGAAGCAGAGCGCACCGGCCTGGATGTGACTTCGCACGGCGAATCCGCCTACGAGGCCTGAAGTAGCGGCAGAGCTATTGCATTGATGTTGTGGGTGCCGACCGTTGGTCGGCACTTCTACTGTTCTGGTGGGTGCCAAGCTTGCTTGGCACTGTCGGCGACTCAGCCACGCATGGCGTGGCTCTACCGTCCCTGCTTCAATGGTTGTCTGCGGGTGTGCGTGTACGCGCCACCAACGACTTCGATGGACTACAGAACGGAGTAGGCGTGATTCAGGCGACTTCCGCCGCAGTGATGGAAGACATCGAATGGTATGTGTACCTGCTGACCCTGGACGAATACAGTCCGCATGCGCTGGTGGGTAGTGTGGCCGGCGCAGCAGATCGAGAACACTGGAGCTTCGCGGTGGAGCTCACCTATCGCTGCCTTTCCTCCGGTCTGTGGCGGCTCTCCTACGGCCTGCCTGCGGAGCTGGGGCTTTCCAGCATCGATGCCTTCTGCCACAAGCTCTCGGTTGTCCGTCCGGATCAGCTTTCCGACGAGGGGCAGGTGCTGTGGCTGGATACCTACATGGAAGCGACGGAGCTGTGCCTGGATCTGGTCTCGCGTTACCTGCGTTCGCAGTCGAGCGGTGAGACGACATTTCATCCAGGATTCCAGGATGAGATCGAACGGATGTTCTCCGATGCCGGCGTGGCCTGGGGCCGTGGGCCGGTATTCCCCATCGGCTGAAGTGTCTTTTGCGGAACGGCTTCTCGTAGAAGGTGCCCTTTTCCTTCAAGCTATGCTCTGGATCAGGACGACCTGTCCCGTTGTCGGGGCGGGTGTCGCCCCAGATTCCGGACGGCGACCAGCGCGCAAGGAGCAGGCGTGAACTATTTCAGACTCCGTCCATGCAGCGGCATTGGCAGCAAATGGGTGCTGGGTGATGTGGATCATGTGGACAACTTCGGTGCTGCGCTGATCGTCAGTGAGGAAGTGAAGTCACGCCTTGAGCGGGCAGGCGTGATTGACGTGATCTTTGATCAGGTTGGGTAGACTGGAAGTGGGACAGGGGTTTCCGTTGCGGCACCAGGGAGTGGGTTTCGAATGACTATCCGTGTAGTTCTTTTCCCCTACTGGACCGGCGATTGCCACGTTCCTTCCGGAGAAGAGAAGATCGGTGACGCGCCGGTCGTCCGCCATGGGCAGGGACGGGGTGTCGGTGAAATCGCAGCGTGGCTGGATGGAGACTTCGGCCATCTCGGCCCCGATAGCGAACTGCGAACCCGGAGCGCCTTTGCCGCGCCTACAAATGGTGGCGATGGCAGCACGTGCGTCCATTGTGGAGAGGGACATGCTGTCCTTCGGATAGCCGATTTCTTCCTGGTGTACTCGCGATGGAACCCCCAGGACGTTGTCTTGTTGACGCGGCCTCAGATACTGGCTGTGCTTGAGGGCTATGCCGCGTTTCGAAGCATGAATCCGAGAAAGAAGCATCGTCCGCCGATGCCGTTTGCCATCGAGTACGAGGCCGAGGGTGAAGAGGCGATCCGATGGTTCACACAGGCCGGGGGCTGCTTCGACCCGGAGATGGATGCTGGCCCGGAGTACTGAATGACAGCTATGCGGCCTCAGCACCCTGATACGCCCGCGCATGTGCGCTACGCGAAGGAACGGCATGGCGGGCATGAGGCATGGATCGCGGAAATCTGCCCGGGCAGCGTATGCATAGGTCATTGATCGGTACGGATTCAGTCAACTCGAACGGAGACGGGAATGAGTAGCGCCGGTAGGTGGACCTTGCTTCTATCAGGCGTCAGCGCACTGGCCTGGCTTTTCCTGCTCGCCCTTTGGGGTGTGGTCACTTTCAATCGGAACACCGACAACTCCCTCGGAATCTACGGGTTGTCCACTCCGGGTGTAGAAGCGCTCTTCTGGGTCTGCTTCTTCGGGCAGCCCATGCTGACCGTGGTGATGTTCATCCGGATGGCATTGCGGCACCGTTCCGCGATCTACGAGATCCCACTCGCGATCGCGGTCTGGGGCCTTTTCTGTACAACCTGTCGTTCTTCAGAAGCTGAGCGGCATGCCGGCTGGCCGAGCTTCGGCCTGACCAGGTCGCGCAGTCCATGGTTACAATCTGCCCATGATCAGCTCCCGCCTTCTGGTTACCGCACTGCTGGCGCTGACGGCCTGCACCGCCACCGCGCAGCACAACCCGCTCGCCACCTCGGTGCCATCGCCCAACCACAACGCGCGCACGCCGATCATCAAGGTTGCGGCCGAAGCTCACTACTTCATCCGACAAAGTGGTATGGACGATGTGATTTCTGTAAGGATCAGGAATCAGTGAGTACCGAGCGCATTGCAATCCATCTTCAGGCATGGCCTGACAGATCCATCTCGATTGCCGAGAGGCATCTCCATGTCATGGATAGGATGTCGGTAATCGAGTGCCCACTGGGATTCCGTGGTCTCGAGCTGCCCCCTGTACCCGACGTGGAGAAGAACTGCTGGCAAGCTATGAGATCAAGACTGGACTGAAAGGTCTGTCGATCATCGGTACAGGGGCCCAGGTGGGGGTACGCGGATGTGGCTGCGTTGGACGAGATCATTCTGTATGGGTTCAGAAGCAGCAACAAGGCACTGGACTATCCGGGCGTTCTGAGGAACGGCGTCGCTTCTGTTGCCGAGGCGTTCGGTGCGTACAGAGTGAAGGTCACGTACGGTATGTATTCGATGGACTATCAGGACGGTGTGGGCCGAGAGGGGCCAACCCTTGAGGATCTGAAAGCTGCTGGAGTCAAGATGTCGATGGGAGGAAGAACATCCTGACGATGTACCCTGCCCAGTTCTGGGATGCCGGTTTTGCAGCGACGCGCTTGGGTTCGGACCGGAGGAGGTTTTCTCCAGGCTTGAAGGCAAGGTTGATAAGGTGGAACTGACAGCGAGTGGTGTCCACATTCTCCTGAGTTACAGGGTTGATCTTTCCTATGGGGAGTATCTGGAGTTCAATCGCCGCACAAAAGCGCTTCTGGGTTTGCAATAGTCCGGAGCGTGACGGGATGACCCGACTGGTTACGTAACGCGCCTCGTCGATCCGAGCACCAGCAGTCTGATCAACATCATGGTGCCTGGAGCACATGCATTGGATCCGGGCTTTGTGATCCGACAGGTGCTTCCGGATGGATTCGGTGGATTCTCAGTCTCAACCAGAGGCTGGGGTACGGGTTCGCGTCCAATGTGCAACTTGAATTCGTGCCGATAGACAAGTGTGGAGTCCCAATACGCGCGATATTGGTAGCGAAGTTGGCAAGTTGCAGTGGCCTTGGAGTACTTTTCCCTCAAGGCAGAAATGGATGAGCTACCGGGGCCCTGATGGAAAGATGGTGGAGGTTTGCCAGTGAGTGAGCGTGAGTTGGGGGCAAAGATTGTGTCTGTGATTGCCAGTTCCGTGCTTGGAGCGGCTCTATTCATAGGCATTCCGCTGAGTTCTCGGATAGGCAGCTTTTCGCAGGCTGCAATTTTCACGTCGCTGGTTTGCGCCATAGCCGCCGTGTTGGGCCTCATCTTCGGTGTGCCCGGGGTTATGCTTGTGGATAAATTTCTTCCGCGGTTCAAAGCTCGTCATGTTGTAGCTGCACCAATCTGTGCCTTGTTGGCGTGGCTCGCGTTCGAGGGTGCCTTCTCTCCTGGCGCTTGGATAAAGGTCTGGACCAGTCCTTCCTTTTGGTTTGGGTGGGCTCCCAGGCGCGCTGGCATCATGCTTTTCATCGGGTTGGCCGTGGGTGCCTTCTACATGTTGATCTGGCCGCGGATTGGACGAATGTTGAAGGTCAACACGGCCTTGTGACTGAGGGCGATGGAATCGGGCGCCTGTGCGCAGCAAGGTGCGGCGGCAAATAGCCAGGCATACAGCGGCGCGGGGAAGTGGGGCGCCTCGATGAGTACAACCGTGCACTGAACGCAGTGACGACGGAGCTGGTGGGTGGTGTGGCGGGACAGGGCGCTGGTCAGGTCGCGTCCAATGCACTGGCGGCCTATGTCGCTTACTTCATCGGCAGCAAGCTGGACCCGAACCAAGGCAGCGATCCCAATGCGACTCTGCAATTGCTGTCGCATGCGATGTTGGGTGCGCTGCTGGCGGAAGCCAATGGTGGCAATGCGGGAACCGGGGCGGAGTCCGCGGCCGGTGGCGAGTTGGCCGCGAAGGTGCTGACCAATACGTTGACCGGCGGAGACCCCTCCAAGCTGAGCCCGGAACAGAAGGAGCTGGTGCTGGCGCTGTCGCAGGTGGTGGGTGCGCTGGCGGGTGGGCTGTTGGGTTGGTGCCTTGGCTGGCGGAATACCAGCGGGCATGCGTCTTGCAGGCAGGAATCGTTTGGAAATGGCGGTGTTGGATCCTGTCTCTGCAATGCCCAGCATGCTTCTACGCTCGGGGGGCAAGTCCGGAAACAATTCCCGCAACCAATCAAATTGGATCCCTTGCATGGGATGTGGTGGAGCTGCGGTCGCATTGGCCCGAAATCAACACGCTCTCGAAGTGGGGTGACAAAGGACCCGGCAGCAGTGGGGCGAGGCGTTCCTCAGCCCAAGCTTGTGACATTGTGGGAAAATCTACTTCTGACCGATGTCAAGTTCTCAAAGGGTCAGGCCAGATATAGTGCGGATCAGACGCAAACAGACGTTTCCGTTGGTGATGCGATCGGAGCTCTTTATAGTAATGAATATTCCAGGGCCGTTTCCAAGGATGGGGCAGTGGCCGTTTTGCAGAAAGGTGACGATATCTACAGGACCTATCCGAGTTCTTCTTCCGATGGTGTCCCATCTGCATCGCTCACCATTTCTGACCGGAAACAGCCTGTTCTGAAGATTGGTTTCGTCGGGAATGAAAATGGAAAATGATTATCTTCTTGAAATAAAAGAAAAGGTGGCGGCATTCGTTCCTCGTCTGGTTGATCTTGAAATGGATCTTCCGCAAATGGTTTTTAGGGGGTCTGGCTGGCGCTTCAGGTTCTTTGAGAGGCCAGTTCTGTTGGACGATGACGTTATGTCAAATTTAATTGAAAGTTCATCAAGAACTTTTGGTTCAGGTATTTTTGTAAAATTCTCTCGATCGTCTGATTTGAATTCAGTTTTGGTGATTGATAATTCTTGCGTCGGGCGGGCATTTGATTCGGCCGCTGATGCTTATGAAGATAATTTGATGGACCTAGGATATCCCGTCATCTTTGGGGATCTGGAGGGGCGTTGGATCGGCTTTGAAAGTGTTTGCGAGGAGCTGGGTGTCCTTGCAGTTAGAGATTCGATCCAAGCGCATGAGTTTATATCGAATCTTGGTGAGGGATTGATTTCGGTTCGTGATTTGCAGGCGTGGGCCGTGGATGGAGGCGACCTTGAGAAGGCCGCAAGAGCTTTCTTGGCAGCCTACAATGATTGAATTTTAATGGTTGATGGCCGTGTTATCTTCGGCGCCTTCGCACGGGTTAAGTCGCCCTTGACCGATCCGCTCAACAGCGTCGACGCCGCGCAAGTCTGACGGTCGCCTGCAGAAGATGCAGTGGCTTGCCGCCGAACGAGAAGTGGAATCTGGCAGATGTGTCTACGTTGCAACTCGGCCTGACGGTTCAAAGTTTACTCTGCGAAGCTTCTCTTCATCAGCCCAGCAGACAGGCGCAATGTGGACTACTGAAATCAGGTATCCTCTGATTAGCAACAATGGAATCGTGGAGATCAGGTTCAAATGATGACTGACGCGATCAGGAATGTTCTTCATTACTCCTATGGATACTCCATGGGAGTCCTATGGAGAAATATGAATATGGAAGTTGAGGGGGGCGATATCAGTTTTGGGCAGCAGACGGAAGAGTTCTTCTCGATGCTTAGGATGTTGATGGAGGAAGGGAAGCTGAAGCTTGCCTCGGATGGTGTCTTCGCCGATGGCGATATCGATGCGCAATTGGGTGTTCTGCGTCACGCTTGGCCTGCTGCAAGAGATCAGGAAGATCTCGATGAGGATGGATTATGGTTTCTTACGGATGCTCCATTTGGATTGGTTTGGATCACGCCTGAGGGAGACGTCTGGACCTGATTTGAGCGTGGACTTCATCGGATACAGCCCTTGAATCAACTCGCTTGGCGTGAACAAAATCGGGGTAGTGCTTTGAAGCCAAAGTCCACTTTTGCTAGTGACTTTTCAGGATTCCGGATCGCGATGGCGCGGTGATCTGAGTGCCAGGTGGTGTATGTATCTACTGTCGAAGGATGATTGCTACCCACATGCGCTGTTGGGCGCCCTCGCAAAGGAGGGGGCACAAATAGCAGTTGATGCCGAAGCCGGGGAATGAAGCAATCTACAACGAGGCAATCATCAAGCCGGGCTGCAGATCTATGGATGAAAGAATTAGAAAGCTCTGCGCTGAGATGTCTGCAATGGACGCTACGGCCGCATCAGAGTGGCTGATGAGTTACGCGCCATTGAAGTCGGACAATTATCGGGATGCATTTGTTCTGATGAAGTGCCGCTCTTGGCCAAGGGTAGAGCAGAAGAAGCTGGCAAACTACTATCTGCACGGCGTTCCTTTTGCGAGTTCATATCCCTATGCGGTGTTTCTTTCGTTTATGTCGGTGAGGTCGTTCTTGAGTTGTCTTGATGCTTTCATTCCAGAGGCCGGTGCCTATCGTGATCTTCTTGCCTACCATCTTGGTCCAGTTCTGGATCGGGCTGGAAAGAATGATTCTGATCGGGTGCTGATCGCGGAATTTATGGGTAGGATCAGCGGATGAAAGGATCACTACATCCGCGTGCCCGATACGCGGATGAGAGCGCTCTGCCGCAGCACATGACCTTTGATGATGACGCCGCTGTAAAGGTTCGACGATGAGCATTTCGTTGTTTCTCGAAGTCGAGGTCGGTTCCAGCTTCGAGGCCGTGCTACAAGCCTTGGATTCCATCCAGGTCGCGTATTCCGATGATCTGGACAAGCTGCAGGGGTATCTCCCGGCGTCCAACACGGGATTCGGTTTCCGCATCGTTGAACCGCCGGAGGCTGTTGTCGCGGAAGGACTGGAGGCCGAGTGGCGTGTGGGGTTGCTGGGTTCGTTCCATTTCCGCGCAAGCGGATTTGAATGCGCTTGGGAGGAAATTTGCCGTTTCATCAAGCGCTATGCTGCGTCATGTGAATCGCGGTTCGTGCTTTCCTTCCAGTTCGAGAGCATCTATGCCGCAAGATTTGGACAGGATCTGATCTTTCCGGGTCCTGCTGCCCCTTAGTGCCGCTTCGCTCTTTTCATCTGATCCGCTACACCTTCATGATCAGGCACGGCCATCAGCACGCGGACTGCGAAGCCACGGGCGATGTCGTTCGGCGCGCTGCGTCGAACCACGGCTGCGGTCCGGTCCATGGTTACAATCTGCCCATGATCAGCCCCCGCCTTCTGGCTTCCACACTGCTGGCACTGGTCCTGGCGGCCTGCACCGCCAGCGCGCCCGTGCAGCACAACCCGCTCGCCACCTGGGTGCCATCACCCAACCAGAACGCGCGCACGCCTGTCATCATCGTCATCCACCACACCGAGCAGAAGTCGGTGCAGCAGAGCCTGAATACGCTGCGCACGGCCAACAGCGGTGGACCGGTCAGTGCACATTACCTGGTCGGTGCCGACGGCCATCGTTACCAGCTGGTCGCCGATGAGCGCCGTGCCTGGCACGCCGGCGCCGGGCGCTGGGGCACCATCACCGATCTCAATTCGGCCTCGATCGGCATCGAGCTCGACAACGATGGCCGCAGCCCGTTCAGTGCGGCGCAGATCGAATCGCTGATCGTGCTGCTGCGCGACCTCACCTCGCGCCTGAACATCCCGCCGCGCCAAGTGATCGGCCACGCCGACCTGGCGCCGACGCGCAAGCAGGATCCGAGCCGCTTCTTCCCGTGGCAGCAGCTGGCCGAGGCCGGCTTTGGCGTGTGGCCGCGCGCGGCCGACGGTGCTGCGCCAGAGGGTTTCGACGCGTGGAATGCGCTGGCCCGCTTTGGCTATCCGCTGGACAACCGCGAGGCCACCGTCGCCGCCTTCCACCGCCGTTTCCGTGGCCGCGACGACCTGCCGAAGACGCTGGATGCCGAAGACGCGCGCATCCTGTACTCGCTGCTGCTGCAGACGCCGTGACCCCGCGCATGAACGCTTGACCCCGCGCCGGGTTGCCGCCCAGCGGCCGGCCCGCCACCATGGCGGCATGATCGATTCCGCCACCTTCTTCAAGCGCAGGCACTGCATCCTGCTGGCAGCGGCCGTGCTCGCCGGTTGCGCCACCACCGCCCCCCGCACCGGATCTGAAGTGCCGACGCCGGTCACGCCGCCCGCGGCCACCTATGCCAAGGCTGCATGGAGCGCGCTGCCATCCGTCTCCGACAACGATCTGCAGGCCGGTTTCGTCGCCTGGCGCAGCAGCTGCACCCGCCTGAAGAACGATGCGGTCTGGGCAAAACCCTGCACCACCGCCGCCGCGGTATCAGACAAGGACCCGGCCGCGATCCGCCAGTTCCTGCAGCGCGACCTTGATGTCTATGCGCTGCGTGCCGGTGGCCACCAGGCCGACGGACTGATTACCGGCTACTACGAGCCGATCTATGCCGGCAGCCTCACCCGCACCGACAAGGCGACGGTGCCGGTCTACGGCACTCCCGATGATCTGGTGGTGGTGCAGCTGGACAGCCTCTACCCGGAACTGAAGGGCAAGCGCCTGCGCGGGCGCGTCGAAGGCAAGGTGCTCAAGCCCTATGACGACGCCGGCACCATCGCGTCCAAGGGCGCCAACGCCCCGGTGCTGGCCTGGCTGACCGACCCGATGGACCTGCAGCTGCTGCAGATCCAGGGGTCCGGCCGCGTGCGCCTGGCCGATGGCAAGCAGGTGCGTCTGGCCTATGCGGAACAGAATGGCCACCCCTACCGCGCCATCGGGCGCTGGCTGGTGGACCAGGGCCAGCTGAAGAAGGAAGACGTCACCATGGACGCGATCCGCGCCTGGGCACGGGCCAATCCCGCGCGCGTGCCGGAACTGCTGCGCAGCAACCCCAGCTACGTGTTCTTCGTGCGCAACCCGGACAGCCCGGAAGGCCCGCGTGGTTCGCTGAACGTGCCGCTTACCGCCGGCTACAGCGTGGCGGTGGACCGCAGCGTGGTGCCGCTGGGCAGCCTGCTGTGGCTCTCCACCACGCGTCCGGACGGCACCCCGGTGGTGCGCCCGGTGGCCGCGCAGGACACCGGCGGCGCCATCGCCGGTGAGGTGCGCGCCGACCTGTACTGGGGCAGCGGGGATGCCGCCGGCAAGCTGGCCGGCGACATGAAGCAGAAGGGCAATATCTGGATGCTGTGGCCGAAGGGCGTGCCCCTGCCGAACTGAACCAGCAGGGGGTCGGATCCCTTTCCAAAGGGAAGGGCTCTGACCCCGGATGCCTGATAATGGCGCCATTCCGAACTTTCCGGCCGCGCCTGCGGCCAGGACCCCTGCAATGACCTACGCAAAGCACAACGCAAAACCCGGCGCGAAATCCGCCGCAAAGAAGTACTACAAGCACTGGGCCGAATCGGGCCTGGGCAAGGGCAACGTGCTGATGGAAGCCCGTGGCGAGAAGATCGTGCGCCAGGTGGAAATCTACGGCACCAAGATGGTCTGGGCCGACGAGCATGCCCACAGCGACGACCGCTTCCTGCTGGCCGACCAGCCAGTGTCGTTCCTGGATTTCGACGAGGACGACGAAATCTCCGCGCGTGAATTCGAAGCCGCCTGGAAGAAGGCACGGGAAGCCACCGGCTACCCGGTGTAATCCCAGCCCCCGGCACCCGCCCTTGTAGCGCCGAGCCTTGCTCGACGCTGCAAAAGTGGGCAGTTGAAATGTTATATGATTACATTTCACCGCAGCCGCCCCTTCCCATGAAGACTCCCACCCTTGTGGCCGCCCTCGCGGCCGCTCCGTTCGCCCCTGAAGCTTTCGCACAGTCCGCCGATGCCGCGCTCACCCTCGGCAAGGTGCAGGTGCACCAGCATGGCGAAGGCCAGCTCAGCGCGCACCAGGTGCTGACTTCGGTGGACGTGCTCGGCGCGGACCAGATCGAAGACCGCAACGTCTCGCACAGCTGGGAGCTGCTGGGGCAGATGCCCGGCATCCAGCTCACCGAAACGCGGCAGGGTGCCGAATCGGGCAAGGTCAGCTTCCGCGCCTTCAACGGCGAGGGCTACCTCAACGCCATCAAGACCCTCATCGACGGCATCCCCAGCAACGTCAACAGCGGCAACCAGCGCTTCATCGACATGCTGTTCCCGCTGGACATCAGCTACATCGAAGTGGTGCGCGGTACCAACGACCCGCGCTATGGGCTGCACAACATCGGTGGCAACGTGAACTTCGGTACGCGCCAAGGCGGCAGCTACACCGATGCGCGCCTGGCCTACGGCAGCTACAACACCCGTGATGCACAGCTGGCGGTTGGCCGCGAAGCCAATGGCTTCGCGCAGAACTATTTCGTCGGCACCCAGGCCAGCGATGGTTATCGCGACCACGACACCTCCAGGAAGTATTCACTGGGCGGCAAGTGGTTCTTCGGCACGCTGGACGAAGGGCTGCGCGTGGGCCTGACCGCGCGCGCCTATCACCATGAGGCCGACGAACCCGGCTTCATGACCGCCGAGGAACTGCGCACGCACCGCCGTGGCAGCGAGCTGCGCAACGGCAATGATGGCGATGACCGCGACATGCGGCAGATCGCCGCGCACGTCGACCTGAAGCTGTCCGACGCACTCACCTTCGGCACGCGGCTCTACTACAACCGCTACGAAGACGACCGCCGCGTGACCTTCAGCGACCTGCCCACCGGCAACCTGCCGCGCCAGCGCCGCATGTGGGACGAGCGTCAGGCCGGACTGCTCAGCACCCTGACCTGGCAGGCCAGCTCCGCGCTTACTGTCGAGGGCGGCCTGAACTACGAGCAGCAGGACAACGGCTATATCCGCGAGCGCTACGCCTACGCCGAACCGACCGATTACAGCCAGCCGCCGGCGCGCGTGCAGAACGACGACCGCCACAGCTTCGACAACTGGGGCGCCTACGTGCAGGCCATCTACCGGCCCGCCGAGGCGTGGAAGATCGTGCCGGCCTATCGTATCGATCGCTTCAGTGGCAGCACGCACCTGATGAACGGCGTCCGCGGACGCCTGCAGAACTACGGCACCATCGGTCAGCCCAAGCTGAGCGTCATCCACAGCCTGGGCCAGACCACCCACGTCTATGCCAACTGGGGCCGCACCTTCCAGGTGCTGACCGGCTCCACCGCACCGGCCTATCTCACTCCGGGGCAGGCGCCGCTGCAGCCGTCCACCAATACCGGCATGGAGCTGGGCCTGAAGTTCCAGCCGTTCCAGGGCGCCCAGGCGCGCCTGGCGGTGTGGCAGCAGGACGCGGAAAACGAGGTATCCAACATGCCGGCCACCGGCACCACGGTCACCCTGGGCAAGACCCGCCGACGCGGCGTGGATGCGCAGTTGAGCCTGCAACTGGGCGACGACTGGACGGTATGGGCCTCGCACGCCTACCAGGAAGCGAAGATCACCCGCGACGACCGCGATGCCGGCATTTCCCTGCAGGGCCGCGAAGTGGCTGCCACCCCGCGCCATATCAGCAATCTGGGTGTGGATTACCGCGCCAGCGACGCGCTGCGCCTCGGCCTGCAGGCGCGTGCACAGGGCGATTACTATCTGGAAGAACGCAACGTGGCCGGCAAGTTCGGTGGCTTCGCCGTGCTCGACCTCAGTGCTGCCTATCAGCTCACCCCGCGTTTCAGCGTGGACCTGCAGCTGAAGAACGTCACCGGCCGCCAGTACGCCTACGTCTGGTACGACAGCTTCTTCTGGAACAGCGCCCGCCCGATGTTCTCGCCGGCCCCGGGCCGCAGCGTGTTCGTCGGCCTGAACATGAAGCTGTAACCGGCCACGCATCTGGTAGTGGTCGAGCTTGCTCGACCTGCGGCAGGGGTCAGGGCCCTTTCCTGACGGAAGGGATCCGACCCCGGACCCCGCAGCGCAAGGGGTCAGATCCCTTTCCGCGCGGAAAGGGCTCTGACCCCACACCAGCGTTTTGCACTACATTGGTGCAATGTCCGACCCCTCTCCCCCGCCGTCCCTCGATGCCCTGGGCACGCCGCTGGCCTGGGCCGGGGCCGATGGCTGCATTGCCGGCTGCAATCCGGCCTTCGCCCGCTGGCTGGGCGTCAGCGTCCGGCGCCTGCTGGGTCGGCCATTGGCCGCCCTGGAAGTGCAGGGCGAGGCGTTGGCCCATTTCCTGGCCCGCGACGAGCGCGACAGCCTGCGCCTGAACCGGCTGGCGCTGGCGGTGCCCGGCGAGGCGCCGCGCTTCGCCGAGGGCTGGATGAGCCGCCGCGACGATGGCGGCTGGCTGCTGGAGGCGCATCCGGTCGATGAGTTCCCAGGACTCGATCCCACCCAGGCGCTGCCCAGCGCGCTCAGTGCGGCGCTGAAGGGCCTGGCCCACGAGCTGCGCAACCCGCTGGCCGGACTGAAGGGCGCGGCCCAGCTGCTTGCCCGGCGTGCGGCGCAGCGCGACGCCAGCGAACGTGAGCTGATCGAACTGATCGGCTCGGAGATCGAGCGCCTCAACGGCCTGCTCGACCAGCTGCTGTCGCCGGCCCCGGCCGCGCCGCATGCCGAACTGAACATCCATGCCGCGCTGGAACGCGTGCTGCGCCTGGCCGAGAGCGAAGCCGGCTGGGCGGTGCGCCTGCAGCGTGACTACGACCCCAGCATCCCCGAATTCCATGGTGACGCCGACCGCCTCACCCAGGCGGTCTGGAACCTGGTGCGCAACGCGATCCAGGCCGGCGCCGGCAACATCACCCTGCGTACCCGCGTGGAGCATGGCGTGCGCATTGCCGAGCAGCTGCACACGCTGGCGTTGCGCCTGGAAATCGCCGACGACGGCCGTGGCGTTCCCGAGGAACTGGCTGAACACCTGTTCCTGCCCTTGGTCAGTGGCCGTGCCGAAGGCACTGGCCTGGGCCTGGCGCTGGCCCAGCAGGTGGCGCGCGAGCATCGCGGCACGCTGACCTACCGCTCGCGCCCGGGCCATACCGTGTTCACTCTGCTGCTGCCGATCGTCAGCGGCGCTGCCCCGGCCGAGGAGGCCCCGCGCGATGTCTGAGTCCTCTTCGTCCCCGCAGCGCATCTGGGTGGTCGATGACGATCGGGCCGTGCGCTTCGTGCTGTGCACCGCGCTGCGCGAGGCGGGCTACCAGGTCGTCGATTTCGACAGCGCCGCACCCGCCCTGCAGGCGTTGAGCGAAGGCCCGCCACCGGCGCTGCTGTTCACCGATGTGCGCATGCCCGGCGACGATGGCCTGGTGCTGCTGGACAAGCTCAAGGCCGCGCTGCCGCAGCTGCCGGTGGTGGTGATGTCGGCCTATACCGATGTAGCCAGCACGGCCGGCGCGTTCCGCGGTGGCGCGCATGAATTCCTGTCCAAGCCGTTCGATCTGGACGATGCGGTGGCACTGGCGCAACGGGTGCTGCCGGCCGTCGCACCGGCATTGGCGGCGGCCACACCTGCGGCCGAAGCGCATAGCGACCAACCGCCGCAACTGGTGGGCGATACCCCGCCGATGCGCGCGCTGTTCCGCGCCATCGGTCGCCTGGCGCAGGCACCGCTGGCGGTGCTGATCACCGGCGAGACCGGCACCGGCAAGGAGCTGGTGGCCAATGCGCTGCATCGCGAATCACCGCGCGCGCAGGGGCCCTTCGTCGCGCTCAATACCGCTGCAATCCCGTCCGAGCTGCTGGAAAGCGAGTTGTTCGGCCACGAAGCCGGCGCCTTCACCGGCGCGCAGCGCCGCCATATCGGCCGCTTCGAGCAGGCCGATGGCGGCACACTGTTCCTGGATGAGATCGGCGACATGCCGCTGCCGTTGCAGACCCGGCTGCTGCGCGTGCTGGCGCAGGGCGAGTTCTTCCGCGTCGGTGGCCGTGAACTGATCCGCGTCGACGTGCGCGTGGTCGCCGCCACCCACCAGGACCTGGAAGGGCTGGTTGCACAAGGAAAGTTCCGCGCCGACCTGCTGCACCGCCTCGACGTGGTGCGCCTGCAGCTGCCACCGCTGCGCGAGCGCCGCGAGGACATCGCACAGCTGGCCAGTACGTTCCTGGCCGCCGCCGCGCGCAAGCTGGATACGCCGCCGAAGCGCCTGACCGCGGCCGCACTGCAGGCGCTGCGCGAACACGACTGGCCGGGCAACGTGCGCGAACTGGAAAACGTGTGCTGGCGGATGGCGGCGTTGGCGGCCGCCGACACCATCGGCGTGGCCGACGTCGATACCGCGCTCAACCGTACGCGCGGTCGTCGCAGCAGCACCACCAGCGCCGATCCAGGGCAGTGGGAAGCGCTGCTGGCCGAATGGGCACGCCGTCAGCTGGCCGAAGGCGTGGAAGGGCTGCACGCGCAGGTGCGCGAGCGGGTCGACCATGCCCTGCTGGAGGCCGCACTGCAGATCACCCACGGCCGCCGTGCCGAAGCCGCGGCCCGCCTGGGCCTTGGCCGCAATACCCTTACCCGCAAGCTGGGCGCCGGACGCCGCCGCGGGGGCCATTGAACGGCCCCTGCACGCGATCCTCGCGCCCGCTTGCCGAACTGTTGATCGTTCATGGACGATGCAACGCTTAGTGTCATCTGCGAGGAGTCCTTGATGCGTCTGTCCTTTGCCATCCTGCCGTTGTCCGCCGCCGTGCTGCTGTCTGCCTGCGGCAGCGCGCCGAAAAAGACCGAACCTACTCCGCCGCCGACGACCGTGGTCAGCGCAGCGAAGCAGGGCGAGGCCAATCTTGCGCCGGCCTCGGCCAGCATTGTCAGTGGCCGCATCGCACTGATGGTGGAGCCCGGCGGTATCCACATCACCGGCCTGATCGGTGGCCTGCAGCCGATGCAGCAGGCCGGCTTCCACATCCACGAGCGCGGCGACTGCAGTGCGGTGGATGCCAGCAGTGCCGGCAATCACTTCAATCCCGGTGGCGCTGCGCATGGCCGCGCCGGCACCGGCAAGCACCACCTGGGCGACATGGACAATCTGCGTGCCGACGCCCAGGGCCGCGCCAACGTCGATATCCACCTCAAGGGCGTTACCCTTGGCGGAGGCGCCGCCACCGATATCGCCGGACGTGCACTGGTCGTGCATGCCAACGCCGACGACTATCGCAGCCAGCCCGCCGGCAATGCCGGCGTCCGCATCGCCTGTGGCGTGATCCGGGTTGTCCGCTGATCACTGCAGGCATCATCCAGGGAGAGATTCCATGCGCTTGATCCACACTTCGCTGTTCGCAGCCATTGCTGCGCTGGGCCTGGCGGCCTGCAACCAGCAGCCCGCCGCGCCGCAGGCTGAAACCCCTCCGGCCGCGCCGGCCGACGGTGCCACCACCGAACCGGCTGCAACGCCGGCCCCGGCGGCTGCACCGGCTGCCGATGCTACGGCCAGCGCCGAGCTGGCACCGACCCAAGGCAACGAGACCAAGGGCAGCGTCACCTTCAAGGTGGTCGATGGCAAGGTCCACGTGACCGGCCAGATCAGCGGCCTGAAGCCGGGCAGCGAGCACGGCTTCCACATTCACGAGAAGGGCGACTGCAGCGCCCCGGACGGCATGAGTGCCGGTGGCCACTTCAACCCGGGCAAGCAGGATCACGGCAATGTCGCCACCGATCCGCACCACGGCGGCGACATGCCCAACATCAAGGCCGACGACAAGGGCGTGGCCACCATCGACGGCCCGGTGTCGAGCAACGTCAACATCGGCAAGGGTGATGACTTCGACATCATCGGCCGTGGCCTGATCGTCCACGCCGATGCGGATGACTACAAGACCCAGCCGACCGGCAACGCCGGCGCGCGCCTGGCGTGTGCGGTGATCCAGAAGGCGCCGTAAGCGCGCTTTTGCTGGAAACGGAAAACGCCGGCGCAAGCCGGCGTTTTTCTTGATCGGTCGTGCCGGCCGCTGGCCGGCAATCGCAGATCCGGATGTTGCCGGCCAGCGGCCGGCACCACCAACGGATCACCCAATGATCAGCGCGCCAGCAGTTCGCGCGCGTCCTGGCCGGCCTCGCAGTGCACGAACAGCACTGCGGCCATTTCTGCTGAAACGGAAAACGCCGGCGCAAGCCGGCGTTTTTCCTGATCGGTAGTGCCGGCCGCTGGCCGGCAATCGCAAATGCGGAGGTTGCCGGCCAGCGGCCGGCACTACCCGTCTTCAGCGCGCCAGCAGCTCGCGCGCGTCCTGGCCGGCCTCGCAGTGCACGAACAGCACCGGCACGCCATGCGCTTCCAGCACGGCGGCCATCTGTCGCTGGCGCATCAGGAACTGCTCGTAGATGCCCTTCAGGCGGTCGCAATCGTTCTTGCCGTGATCGTAGTGCGCGCACCAGCCGGCCGGATCGAACAGCGCCATGCGTGCTTCGCCATGCGTGTAACGCAGCAGCGGCTCGGGCGCGGCGTTGAGCCATTCGTCTTCACCGGGGGCCATGATCGCGGTCTCGATCAGCGGCCACAGTGCGGCCAGGCCCTGGTTGTCGTACTGCATCGACATCATCGCGGCCAGATCATTCACAGTGAAATAGCGCGCGTGCTCGATGCGGGCACCGAAGGTGTTCTGCGCCATCAACGCGGTATCGGCATGGGCCATGCCGTTGGCCAGCAGCGTGTCTTCCAGCGCCTCGGCCACCGCATTGGTCGTCGCCACGTCGCTGCCGGTCAGCAGGAACGGCACCACGCGCAGGCCGCCGCCCACCAGGCTGGCGTCGGCCTGGAACGGTAGCGGCACGTCGCCCTGGGCGTCGGTACCAAAGGCCAGCAGGCGCGGGCCCTGGTTGCGGCCCGGGGCACGCATCTGCAGTTCTTCCAGGCGGCGGTGGATCGGCCAGCCCGGGCGCAGCACTTCGGCCGGGTCGAAATGGGCGGCGGCGAACACCAGGTCCAGCTCGGCCACCTGCGGCACCAGCTTGGACAGGTCGCGGCCGACGCGATCGGCCAGTTCACCGGCCTGTTCGGCGCTGAGTACCGCCTGGCGGGGGATTTCACCGCCGGCCAGTTCCAGGGCCAGCACGCCAAGGGCATTCATCGCGGGGTCGGGTTTGCTCATGGTTCCACGGTTGGCCCATCACAGGGCGGCAGCTACACTTGGCTCCATTATGCCTGCTCCGCCGTGCAGGCCATGTTGCAGACACCCTCATCCATGCCAGGTATCTCCATGCCCAACGCTCGTCCCGTCGCCATCCTCGGTGGCGTCCGCATTCCGTTCTGCCGCCAGAACACCGCGTATTCGGATGTCGGCAACCTCGGCATGTCGGTCCGTACGCTGGGCGCGCTGGTCGAACGGTTCGGCCTGCACGGCCAGCAGCTGGGTGAAGTGGCGATGGGTGCGGTGATCAAGCACTCCAGCGACTGGAACCTGGGCCGTGAAGCCACGCTGTCGTCCGGCCTGTCGCCGCTGACCCCGGGCATCACACTGCAGCGCGCCTGTGGCACCTCGCTGGACAGCATCATCACCGTCGCCAACAAGATCGCGCTGGGCCAGATCGAATCGGGCATCGGCGGCGGTTCGGACACCACCTCCGACGTGCCGATCGTCTACGGCAAGAAGCTGCGCGGGCGCCTGCTGGCCGCCAACCGTGCCAAGAGCACCGGCGACAAGATCCGCGCGCTCACTTCCGGCTTCAAGTTCTCCGAGCTCAAGCCCGAGTTCCCGGGCGTGGCTGAGCCGCGCACCGGCAAGAGCATGGGCGACCACTGCGAGGACATGGCCAAGGAATGGAACATCTCGCGCGACTCGCAGGACGAGTGGGCGGTGTCCTCGCACAAGAAGCTGGCCGCTGCCTATGAGCGCGGTTTCTTCAACGATCTGATCGCACCGTTCCGTGGCGTCGAGCGCGACAACATCCTGCGTCCGGATACCTCGCTGGAAAAGCTGGCCACGCTGAAGCCGGCCTTCGACAAGGTCTCCGGCCGTGGCACCCTGACCGCCGCCAACTCCACGCCGCTGACCGATGGCGCCGCTGCGGTGCTGCTGGCCAGCGAAGAGTGGGCGCGTGCGCACGGCCATGAGCCGCAGGCGTACCTGCGCGATGCGCACGTCTCTGCGGTGGACTTCGTGCATGGCGAAGGCCTGCTGATGGCACCGACCGTGGCCGTGCCGGAGATGCTCAAGCGCAACGGCCTGACCCTGCAGGACTTCGACATCTACGAGATCCACGAGGCTTTCGCTGCACAGGTGCTGTGCACCCTGCGTGCGTGGGAGAGCGAGGATTACTGCCGCAACCGCCTGGGCCTGGATGCGCCGATGGGCCGTATCGACCCGGACAAGATCAACCTGCTGGGCTCGTCGCTGGCCACCGGTCATCCGTTCGCCGCCACCGGTGCACGTGTGATTGCTACCGCAGCCAAGCAGCTGGCCGAACGCGGGGGTGGCCGCGCGCTGGTGTCGATCTGCACCGCCGGCGGCATGGGCGTGGTGGCGATCGTCGAACGCTGATCGTTGCGACCGCGCGCCAACCAAGGTTGGCGACTACCGGGTTCCACACATGAAAGCGCCGCCCATTGGGCGGCGTTTTTTTGTTGCTCCGGTGGGTGCCGACCGTTGGTCGGCACGCCTCACGGCAACCGCGGGTTGCCGAACTCGTCGCGCTCTTCATTGGCGTCATATACCGGGGGCTGCACCGTGATCGGCTGCTCTTCCACCGTGGCACGCAATGGTGCCTCGCTGCCGCGCACCAGCGCCACGCTGTCCTCGCCGCGCTGCAGTCGCAGCGCATTGGCCAGGCACTGCGCTGCCAGCGCGTGCTCGCCACGCTGCGCGAACAGTTCACCCAGTGCCTCCCACGCCGGGGCACCGGCGCCGGCGGCGATGGCCTCGTGCAGGAACGTATCGGCAGCATCCCACTGCTGCTGGGCCAGGGCGACGCGGCCCTGCGCCAGATGCAGTGCGGCCGAGCCATCATGCACATTGCGCCAGCGCGCCAGGTTGGCCTGGCGGGTTGCCAGGCGCTCGGCCGGCAGGCGGCCGTACAGCGCCACCAGTTCGTCGTCCCAGCGCTGGTCCAGCGCCTGTTCCAGCGCCAGCAGCGCCGGCTCATCCCAGTTCAGGGCCACCGCACGGCTGGCATAGGCGCCCACCACGTCCGGGGTCGGCCGCAGCGCCTTCGGCGTGGCTTCCCACTGTGCGGCCAATGCGTTGACATCGGCCGCTTCCAGCAGCGCCTGTGCGGCCAGGCGGGCTTCCAGTTCGCTGTTCGATTCGGCCGGCAGTACCTTGCTCTGGCGCAGCGCACCCAGCTGGCCATAGGCCTCGTGTGCGCGGCCGGCACGCGCCAGCGCTTCGGTACGCAGCCACAGGCCGCGCGGCGGCAGCGGCTGGATCGCCGCCACGTCCAATGCGTTGATCGCATCCACCGGCAGATCGCGCGCCAGCAGCTGTTCGGCGCGCAGCAGCGCCTGCAGGGTGGCATCGCTCTCGCCAAGACGCTGCAACAGCGCTTCACCGGCGGGGCCGTCAGCACGTGCCTGTGCGCTGCGCACGGCATTGGCCAGCGCCACCGCACTCACTTCCGGGTCCTTGGCAGCGCCATCCAGCAGCTTCTCGGCACGCTGCCACTGGCCGTGCTCGTAGGCCTGCAGGCCGTCGATCAGGCGCACCCGGCCCTGCTTGCGGCGGTAGCGGCCCCAGGCGCGGAACGGTGCGGCAATCAGGCTCCACACCAGCCACAGCACCAGCACTGCGATCACCGACAACAGCGCCACCTTCGGCAGGTTGCTGTGGTAGTCGTAACCGCCGTAGCGCAGGGTCACTTCACCGAAACGGTTGAGGTCATCGGCGCCCAGCCATTGCGCGGCCACCACGCCGATGGCCACCGCCAGCAACAGCACAACCAGGGATTGCAGGGGTTTCATGCGGGATTACCTCCGGTCGGTCTGGGTGCGCAGTTGCTGCAGGGTGCTGCCAAGCACGGTGTTGCTGGCCTGCAGCGGAAGCTCGCGCAAGGCCTTCAGTTCAGCACGTTGCGCGCGCAGGGCCGGTGAATCCGGCCAACGCCGCTGTGCCCAGTGCTCTACGCGTTCCAGTGCGGTATCGCGGCCCGTGCGGTCGCCGCGTTCGATCGCGGCGCGCGCCAGGGTCAGTTCCAGCTGCAGGGCGTCGTCGGCATTGCGACGTTCGGCGGCGGTCAGCGGGCCATTCTGGCGGCTCGGGGTGATGTCCACGAACGGGGCCAGCGTCGATTGCCACCACGGTTTTGCGGTGTCGGTTGCAGCGTTGCCGGTCACCTGCGACGGCAGCCCCTGCAATGCCCTGGCCAAGGCATCCAGCCGCTGCAGCGACTGCACGCGCGGGCCGGCGCCCAGCGCATCGAGTGCATCGCGCTCCTGCACCAATGCCTGGCGCAGGTTCAGGCCATCGCTGTCGGGCAGATCGGCCAGCGCGGTGGCGGCCTGTGCATACAGGCGGCGCGCGCCTTCCACATCGTCGGCATAATTCAGCCGTTGCGCCGCCTGGGTCAGCAGCAGTTCGGCCTCATCGCGCTGTACCGCCTGGCGGCCCTGGTTGGCGCTGTCGGCCAGCTTGGCCAGGTTCTCTTCCAGCAGCGCACTGCGCTGCGAAAGGCCCAGCATCTCGTCGCGCAGCACGCGGTTGGTGGTCGCCGCATCCTGCAGCCGCTGGCTGGTCGCGCGCTGGTCGCGGCGCAGTGCATCCAGCGTCGCCTCCAGGCCCTGCAGCTGCACGGCCATGGTCTGTGCCTGCGCTTCCTGTTCGTGCTGTTGCTGCTGCCAGACGTACCAGCCGGCATAGCCGCCCACGCCAAGCACGACCACCCCGGCCAGCGGCAGCAGCCAGCGCACGGGTCGACGGGGCGGGGAAACGGGCGGAGTCTCGTTCATGGGGCTTCCTTGTCGGCAACGTCGCCGGTCAGGATCCGGCAGGCCGCGTTGTGCACAGCATCACTGTTGCCGACCACAGCGGCAAGCGTGACCCACGTCCCTGTTCAGGTCGCTGCCGGGACGGTGAGCGTGGCGTGTGCAGCGGCCACCAGCTGTGCCGTGGTGGGCCCGGCCGCGCGCACCACGCGCTGCAGCCCCAGTGCATGCGCCTGATCGCCCAGCCGTTCGCTGGCCACGACGACGGTGGCCTGGGCCTGCAGGCGTTGCTGCAATGCCGGCGGAAGCTGCTGCCAGAAATGCAGCAACGCCTCACCACTGCTCACCGCCAGCACCCACGGCTGCGCTGAATGCGCCAATCGAACCAGCGTGCGGGGCGACAGGCGCAGCAGGCGGCGCTGGTAGACATCGGCACGTTCGATCGTGGCGCCTGCGGCCTGCAGGTGTGCAGCAATCAGCCCGCGTCCGCCGGGCGCGGTGACCAGTCCGATGCGCAGGCCCCGCGCCTCGGCCAGCACCGGCAGCGCCAGCAGGCCCTCGCTGTCCATCCGCTGCGGTGCATGCACCTCGCCGACGCCCTGCGCCCGCAGCGCGCGCGCGGTGCCTTCGCCCACGGTCAGCCACGGGCTGCGTTGCGCCTCGGCCAGTGGCAGCAGGGTGGCGGCCGCGGTCACGGCGGCCGGGCTGGTGAACACCACCCGATCGCAGTTCAGCGCGCGTTGCAGCTGACGCACCACTGGCATGCCGTTCAAGCGCTGCAGGCGCCAGGGTGGCAGGGCCACCACATGCCCGCCCAGCCCAGCAACGGCGCGGCGCAGCGCGGAATTCTGGCCCTGCGGTCGCAGCGAAATGAAGGTCCAGCCCGGCTCGGAACCGGCGGCGCCAGTGGGTATCGTATGGTCGGCCATTGCCTGCATTATGCGGGCCCTTCGTTGTCGTGGTCTCTGCTCCGATGTCCGTTGATGCTCTGACTTCCTCGCTGGCCGCCCTGCAGGACGTGCTGGACTGCATGCCGGCGGTCCGCGCCATGCAGATCCAGCTCGACGGCTATGCCGATGGCGTGCTGCGCATCACCGCGCCGCTGGCCGCCAATGTCAACGACAAGGGCAACGCCTTCGGTGGCAGCCTGGCCTCGGTGCTGACCCTGTCCGGCTGGGCGCTGGTCAGCCTGCGCCTGCGCCTGGCCGGCCACGATGCCGAGGTCTACGTGGCCGACAGCAACCTGCGCTACCTGGCGCCGGTCTACGAAGACCTGCACGCCCACGCCGAAGCGGCCGAGGCCACCGGCTGGGACGCCTTCCTGAACACCTTCCGCCAGCGCCGCAAGGCCCGCATCAGCATCATCGCCACCCAGCCCGGTGCCGATGGCAAGCCTGCCGCAGAGTTCAGCGGTCGCTTTGTTGCCTTCGCCAAAGGGTAGGATGGCAGGCTGACGTTCTGGGGAAACCACCGATGCGCCGCCTCATCCAGTTCCTGATGTGTTCCCTGCTGCTGGTCAGCGCCGTGGCTTCGGCCGACGACCTGAGCCGCAAGCAGCGCAAGCTGCTGGAAGAGACCCAGATCGCCTACGGCGCCACCATCCGCTGGGGCAGCATGGACGATGCCATCGGCTATCTGGACCCCAAGCTGCGCAAGGAAAAGCCGCCTACCGAGTTCGAGCTCAACCGCTACGCGCAGCTGCGCGTGTCGTCCTACCGCGAGCGCAGCAGCGCGGCGCTGGAAGGCGGCCTGGTCGAGCGCCGGGTCGAAATCGGGGTGATCAACCAGAACACCCAGGCCGAACGCACCGTGATGGTGGTCGAGCGCTGGCGCTGGGATCCGGAGGCCAAGCGCTGGTGGCAGACCGCCGGCCTGCCGGACCTGTGGAAGGGGCAGTGACGGGCCGCGTCCGGCTTGTGCGACAATCGGCGCCCGCTTAATCGACCCGTGACCTGAGTGAATTACGAAGAGTTGCTGGCCTTTGCAGGCCGAAACCCGATGCTGTCCGCGGCCCTGGTCGGCCTGACCGTGGCCATCATCGTCACCGAGATCCGCCGCCTGTTCCGGGGCTTCAAGGGCATCAAGCCCGCCGAACTGACCCAGCTGATGAACGCGGGCGGCACGGTGGTGGTCGACCTGTCGGCCAGCGGTGACTTCGAGAAGGGCCACATTGCCGGCAGCCGCAACGCCCAGGCCAGTGCCTTCGGCCCGGACAACAAGCTGGTGGCCCACGCCAAGCAGTCGCCGGTGGTGCTGGTGTGCCGCAGCGGCAACGCCTCGGAAACCGCCGCCAAGGCGCTGAAGAAGGCCGGCTTCGAGAAGGTCTACGTGCTCGACGGCGGCATTCCCGCCTGGCAGCAGGCCGAGCTGCCGCTGGTCAAGGGCCGCAACTGATTGCCGCAGGTGGCGGATCCGGCCTTGTATGGGCCTGATCCCGCCCCCATCGCAGTAATTCGACCATCGTTTTCATTGCATTCATTGGAGTTACTGGAAATGTCCGAAGAGATCACCAACGGCGCTGCTGCGCCGGTCGATGCCGCCACCGGCCCCGCTTTCACCGTCGAGAAGATCTACGTCAAGGACGTCTCCTTCGAGTCGCCGAACGCCCCGACCATCTTCAATGACCAGGTGCAGCCGGAGCTGCAGCTGAACCTGAACCAGCAGGTGCAGCGTCTGGGTGAGAACGCCTTCGAAGTCGTGCTGGCCGTGACCCTGACCTGCCAGGCCGGTGAGCGCACCGCCTACGTGGCCGAAGTGAAGCAGGCCGGCGTGTTCGGCCTGGTCGGCCTGGACCCGCAGTCGATCGACGTGCTGCTCGGCACCCAGTGCCCGAACATCCTGTTCCCGTACGTGCGCCAGCTGGTCAGCGACCTGATCCAGGCCGGCGGCTTCCCGCCGTTCTTCCTGCAGCCGATCAACTTCGAAGGCCTGTACGCAGAAACCCTGCGCCAGCGCCAGGAGCAGGGCGACGCACCGTCGCTGGCTGACTCCGAGCCGGCTGGCAACGCCTGATTCCTGCCGCGACGTCACGGATGAGCACTACCGCTGACAAGATCGCCGTGCTTGGCGCCGGTTCCTGGGGAACCGCGCTGGCCAGCCTGCTCGCACGGCACGGTCATCCGACCGTGCTGTGGGGGCGCGATGCTGCCGTGGTCGAAGCCATCGACCAGCGCCACGAGAACCCGCGTTACCTGCCGGGCATCCCGCTGCCGGACAGCCTGCGTGCCACCACCGACCTGGCGTCGGCGGTGGAGGGCGCGGCCTGGATCCTGGTGGTGACCCCCTCGCATGCCTTCGGCGAAACCGTGCGTGCGCTGGCGCCGCTGCGCCCGGCCGGTGCCGGCGTGGCCTGGGCCACCAAGGGCTTCGAACCCGGTTCGGGCCGCTTCCTGCATGAAGTGGCGCGCGAAGTGCTGGGTGAGGACGTGCCGCTGGCCGTCGTCACCGGGCCGTCGTTCGCCAAGGAAGTCACCCAGGGCCTGCCGACCGCGATCACCGTGCACGGCGACGTGCCCGAGTTCGCGCAGACGGTGGCCGAGGCGATGCATGGCCCGGCGTTCCGCGCCTATACCGGCGACGACATGGTCGGTGCCGAGCTGGGCGGCGCGATGAAGAACGTGCTGGCCGTGGCCACCGGCGTGGCCGATGGCATGCAGCTGGGCCTCAACGCCCGTGCCGGCCTGATCACCCGTGGCCTCAACGAGATGCTGCGCCTGGCCGCTGCCATCGGTGCCAAGCCGGAAACGCTGATGGGCCTGGCGGGCCTGGGCGATCTGGTGCTGACCTGTACCGGCGACCTGTCGCGCAACCGCCGCCTGGGCCTGGCCCTGGGCCGTGGCCAGACGCTGCAGGATGCCGTGCGCGAAATCGGCCAGGTGGTCGAATCGGTGCAGACCGCCGACGAAGTGATGCGACAGGCGCGCCGCCATGGCATCGACCTGCCGATCTCCGACCGCGTGCGTGCCGTGCTGCATGGTGAGCAGACGCCGGAAGAAGGCCTGCGCGCATTGCTGGCGCGGGAACAGAAACCGGAATACCCGGACACGCTGTTCAAGTGAATCGAAAAACCCCGGCTACGTGCCGGGGTTTTTTCATCTGGGAGTACACATGCGGGTGCCGGACGGGAGACAGGCGTTGGTGGGTGCCAAGCTTGCTTGGCACCACGCGCGCTGCATATCCACGCATGGCGTGGATCTACTGCAACGCCCGATCACCGCGCCCGTGGCGGCGCGCTGGTGTTGTCCATGTCCGAAAAGATCAGCCACGGCCCATCCCCCACGCGCTTCAACGTGAGCGTGAACTTGCCGGTATCGCCCACGTTGTTGCCGTAGCTGTACGCACCAATGATGTAGCCCGTATTCCCCTCCCCCGCATACGCCAAGGCACGCAGCCGCAACGGACTGCTGCCCTGGCCGGCATACGCGGCCTCGATCGCACTGCGGCCGCGCACCGGCGGCTGGTTGCTCTGCAGCACAAAGCCATCCTCAGCGAACAGCGCAGCCAGCGCCTTGGCATCACCCGTGCGCCACGCCTGCTCGTAGTCGCGCAGTACACGGTCCAGCGGTGCGGGCAGCGCGATATCGGGAAGCGGCTGTGCGGGCTTCGCGCCTTCTGCATCGTGGGCAATTGCCGGCGATGCCATCAGCAGGGCACTGCAGAAGATCATGGCGAGTCGTGTGCGGCGCATGCGTCCAGGCCCTGGCGATGATGGGAAGGCTTCAGACGCATCCTAGCGCGCCGCTGGTTAGAATCACGCGGCCGCCGATTCGGCGGACGCAGCGCAGATCAGACAAGGACACGGAATGAAGATGCGAATCACAGGGATGGCGATGATGGCCGCGCTGCTGGCAGCCTGCGGACAGGCACCGGAAAAGACTGGCGAGACTGCACCTGCTGTGGCGCCAGCGCCGACCGCCGAAGCACCGGCCGCCGTGGCGACGGTGGTCGAGAAGGAACCGTCCGCCGAAGACGGTGTGGACCCCTCGGTGTCGGACAACGAAGGCGAACCGGAAGACCCGAGCGCCGGCGGGGAACTCACCTGCGCGGACAACCCGCTGGCGACGCATTTCTTCACCCTGGTGGGCGGCAATACCGTGGACGACTGCGGCCGCAAGGATCCGAAGGTGCTGGCCGCGTTCAACACCCTGATGAAGAACACGGCCGCAGCCGAATCCGCTGACAAGGAGATTCCATCGCTGCGCGAACGCCTGTTGAGCGGGCCCAGCGGTCCTGGCGAGCTGGTGGTGCTGCAGGGCGAGCCGTGGTGGTTCTATACCGCCTGCCAGGCCCACGACTGCCCCGGCACGGCGTTGGCGATGCTGTATTCGCCCGATCAGTCGAAGATGGTTGGCCGTCTTACCGCGCGCTGCCGTGTATGGTGGCTGGGCGAGCCGACGGCGGAACAACGTGCGCAGATCGAACAGCGCCAGCCACTGCAGGACGCCGCGTTGAAGGAAGACAGCGCACTCTGCGAGTGATGTGGCGCGCGCCGCAGCGCCGGGCCGTGCCCGGCGTTGCAGTGAGCGTTGTTCCCCGTATCACCCTTCCGGCCGCATGCGTGCGCTGACCTGTGCTGTCAGCGACAGACTGACCATCATCAGGCCCTCCATCACCCGGTCGCCCACGTACTCCTCGTCGGGTCCGTTCTGGCGCACGCGCTCGGCAGCCAGCAGCATTTCCAGCGCCACGCGCAGGCCGGTCAATGCGCAGTCCGCGTCGGCCAAGGCCACGCGGCGGCCGGGCATCTGATGACGTTCCGGCCAGGGCTGGCCGTCGGCGGCGGCGCCCTTGCTAATGCGGTCGAGGGTGGCGATGAAACCGTGCGGATCGTGCGGGTGCGGTGCTTCCGAAGGCGCGTCCGCGTTGGCGGGCACGTACTGCGCGCGTAGTCGGGAGGATTCGGGGGTGCTCATGGCAAAGGCTCCGTGCAGGACAGACGGCAGCCGCCACGCAAAGGTGGCGGGCGGAGACGTGGCTCGAAAACCGGGCGCTTGTTGAAACCGGCAGGCACAGGGCCTCCACGCTCCGCCCGCCATAGCCGGCAGACGGATTGCCCGCCGGCGCCACGAGGGGTGACGCCGGCGGGCAAGCGTTGTCAAACAAGCGCACGGGTTTTCGAAGCCCGGCCATCCTTTTTCGATGGCACGTCATCTGTACGCGTGCTGCTGCGCGGTGCCAATCAGAACAGTTGCATTCAACGCTTGATCAAAGACGCTTTTGGCATTTTTGCATGCTGTTAAGCCGTCGCAGACGCAGGCGCCGCAACGTCCGTAGCGGCATGAGGAATATGCGACATGGGTCGAAGTTGATGACGTGGCGTACGGGTACCCCACCAGGCCGATGACGACAGTGCGGGGCGAAGAACGTAAATCGACTTCGGCGCACTCCGGTGTGTCAGTGCTCTTCGCGTCTCTCGTACCAGGCTTGAGTACGGTTCACGATCCGCACCACAGACAACATGACCGGCACCTCGATCAGTACACCCACCACCGTCGCCAGCGCAGCCCCCGAATGCACGCCGAACAGTCCCACCGCGGTGGCTACCGCCAGTTCGAAGAAATTGCTGGCACCAATCAACGCCGAAGGGCCGGCCACGCAATGCGCCACGCCCAGGCGACGATTGAGCAGGTAGGCCAGGCCGGAAGTGAAATAGACCTGGATCAGGATCGGCACCGCAATCAGTGCGATCACCAGCGGCTGCTCCACGATCTGTCGGCCCTGGAAGCCGAACAGCAGGACCAGTGTGAGCAGCAGCGCGCACAGCGAGACGGGCGCCAGCTTGCGAAGCACCCGCTGCAACGCCGCCTCGCCACGATGCAACAGGATCCAGTGCCGCAGCAACGCCGCCACCAGCACCGGCACCACGATGTAGAGGCCCACCGACAGCAGCAGCGTATCCCAGGGCACGGTGATCGCCGACAGGCCCAGCAGCAGTGCAACCACCAGCGCGTAGGCAACCACCATGATCGCGTCGTTCAACGCCACCTGGCTCAGGGTGAAGTTGGCATCGCCACGGCACAGGTTGCTCCACACGAACACCATGGCGGTGCAGGGCGCGGCCGCCAGCAGGATCAGCCCGGCGATGTAGCTGTCGATCTGTGCTGCGGGCAACCAGTCGCCGAAGGCGTGGCGCAGGAACAGCCAGCCCAGCAGTGCCATCGAGAATGGCTTCACCGCCCAGTTGATGAACAGCGTCACGCCGATGCCCTTCCAGTGCTGCTGCAACTGGCGCATCGCAGTGAAGTCGACCTTCAGCAGCATCGGGATGATCATCAGCCAGATCAGCAGTGCAACCGGCAGGTTGACCTTGGCCACTTCGGCGGAGGCCAGCACCGCGAAGGCACCGGGTAGGAAGTGGCCCAGCAGCGTGCCGACCGCAATGCAAAGCCCGACCCAGAGCGTCAGGTAGCGCTCGAACAGATTCATGGGGGTAGTCACGGCATGCGATCAGTCGGCTGCAGCTGTCCGATCCGATCCAGCGTGTGCTGCAGCGCGTCGCGGTCGGACCACAATGATTCGGGCAAGGCGAGCAATGTACGCAGGCGCGCTTTCACGATGGCATGGGCCAGCGCGAACGCCGCGGCTTTGTCGGCATCGCTGCCCGCCACGGCCGCTGGATCGGGCAGGCCCCAGTGGCTGCGGATGAAGTCACCGAACACCACCGGACAGGCCTCCGCTGCGGCTGAGTCGCATACGGTGATGACCAGATTCATGGGCGCTGCATCCACGAACTCATCCCACGACTTGCTGCGCAGCCCTTCAATGGGCATTCCTTCGGCCTGCAACTGGGCCAGCGCGAATGGATTGACCTGACCGGTGGGCTGGCTGCCGGCACTGAAGGCGGTGAAGTGATCGCCGCCCCATGCACGCAGGGTGGCTTCGGCAAGCACGCTGCGGGCGCTGTTGCCGGTGCAGAGGAACAGGACATTGCGCTTCATGTGGCTTCCATGATCAGTGAGCGGCTTGGACATGCAAAGCGCGCTGGCCGGGCAGAGACGGGTGAACTCGGCAGAGCTGCGGATCGGCGCCGCAACGTGGGCGCGATCGCATCCGGCATAACCGTGCCGCGCTAACCACGGACCTGCCGACGTTGTCAGCAGCACCAGTTCCCTGACCTGCATGCGGCGGGCCATGTTTTCGGCCGCTGACAGCAGTGCGCGCCCAAGGCCGTTACTGCGCCGGTCATCGGACACCACCAGAGAGCGCAGCAGGGCCGAGGCGCCGAAGATCTGCAATCCAACGGCGCCCACGGGAACGCCATCGAGGTCTGCGACGAGAAACACCACCTCGCTGCTTTCCAGGTCGGCCACGGGCAACTGCCCCTGCTGCAGAAGGTCTCGGATGGAGTCCAGGTCGTCGCGCGTGCCGGCACGAATCACAGGGTCGGGTTTCATCTCAGCACCCGCATGCCGGTTCGCTCACCGCGCACCGCTCATCCGGGGAGCCCGCGCAGCAGTTGTGCGTCAGGTACTGGATCAAGCTGTTCATCGCATCGAAGTTGGCGCGGTAGCAGACGTGGCGGCCTTGGCTTTCGCTCTCCACCAGCCCGGCCTGCACCAGCTCCTTCAGGTGGAAGCTGAGCGTGGCTGGGGGCACCTGCAGGGCCGTGGCGATGTCGCCCGCCATGCGCCCTGCCGGGCCAGCCTCCACCAGCAGGCGGAAGGCAGCCAGGCGGGTGGCATGGCCGAGGGCGGTGAGGGCGGCGATTGCATTCGATGTTTCCATATTTCTAGAATAGTCGAATGAATAAGCCAATCACAAGTGCCCACCTGCCGAACCTGGTAGACGCCTCACTGCCCCAGCCCGATCACCGCCAGCTTGCCGCCGCAGATCTGGGGCCACCACGCATCCTCCTGCTCTACGGCTCGCTTCGGCCGCAGTCGTTCAGTCGCAAGCTGGCGCTGGAAGCCGAGCGATTGCTGCGTCACCTGGGGTGCGAGACCCGCGTGTTCGATCCGCATGCGCTGCCCATGCTGGACAGCGTGCACCCGCACCACCCTGAAGTGCAGCGACTGCGCGAATGGTCGCAGTGGTCGGAAGGCCAGGTCTGGGTCAGCCCCGAGCGGCACGGCACGGTCACCGGCGTGTTCAAGAACCAGATCGACTGGTTGCCGCTGGAAGATGGCAGCGTGCGGCCCACGCAGGGCAGGACGCTGGCGCTGCTGCAGGTGAGTGGCGGCTCGCAGTCGTTCAATACGGTCAACACGTTGCGCGTGCTCGGCCGTTGGATGCGCATGCTGACCATCCCCAACCAGTCGTCAGTGGCCAAGGCCTGGCAGGAATTCGATGACGATGGGCGCATGAAGCCCTCGCCGTACTACGACCGCGTGGTGGATGTGATGGAGGAGCTTGTGAAGTTCACGCTGCTGACGCGAGGGCGGTCGGACTACCTGGTGGACCGATACAGCGAGAGGAAGGGCGACACGCATGCCGCGGTATTGGCGCGGGCTGGAGGGGCTACGGCTTCCTGATGCTCATGGGTGCCTACCGGGGCACGATCACCCGCGCAGCCTCTTCATCCTTGAACCTGCAAGGCGGATGATCACCACATAGGCCAGCAACATGCCGGCGCCGATGCCCATTACTTCGATTTCCCAGTTGTGGCGGTAGGGCGAAGGGCCCATGAAGGCCCACGCCAGAAGCACCGCCGCAATCAGCAAGGCGCTGCGATTGGCCTTCGAAATGAGCTCATCTTCGGTCGCGTGCCCCATGTTCGGATCCCAGGAACCGAGCAGCCATCCCAAGCCACGCAGGTACTCGCGCGCCACGAAGAACAGGAAGACGAATACGCCACCCATCGTGCTCAGCAGAAACTGGAAGAGTGGGTCCACCGGCGGCCTCTTGGACGAGGCAGACATTGCCTCGCAGGATCATCAACGGGCGCAGTATGCCAGCGTGCTGGCCCCCAAGGGATGGCGCCTTGCCTCAGCCGCAGGCGACTTTCCAGCAGCCGACGGTGCATCGCAGCTGCCCGGGCGGGCAGGCTCGGTCAAGGCGTGCGCCGCAGCGACAAAGGCGGATGCAGGAACGCTCTACTCGCCGGCATGCTGTGCGGTCTTCTTCTCGTCGCCATCTGCGGCGGCACGGCTCTGCGCGAACTCCGGGAACGTCTTCGCGATCGAATCCTTGTCCGGCAGGATGTAGAACACACCGCCCTTCTCGAACGTGGACTGCACGATCTGCTCGTAGAACGCGGGCGAGACGTTGATGCAGCCGTGGGTGACGCGGTTGTCGTCCGGCGTCGGCGTTGCCAGCCGTTGGGCGCGTTTCTCTTTCGGGGTGCCTGGCGGCAGCGGGTGCATCGAGACGGCGGAATCGTAGTCCACCCACAGCACGCGCCCGGCATCGTCGGAGGGGCCGTAGCCACCAATGAAACGGCCGGCAGGGGTGGTGCGGTCATGGCCGGGAATCGCGCTCAGTGCGAGCTTGGCAACACCAGGGGCCGAGTGATCACCGATGGCCGAACCGAACAGCGCCGGTGCCGCGCCGCGCAGCTTACCGTCGCCGCCGAAGATCAGGACCTGCGCGGCGGCCTTGTCCATGATTGCGAACGGGTAGCCCTGGTTGTCCTTGCTGGCAACCACCCAGCCGGCCAGCTCGATCACTGTTTCGGACACGCTCTGGTCGGGTGGAAGTTCATCAACGGCAGCAATTCGCTGTTCAGGCGCTTCCTTGTCCTTGTCCTTGCCCTTGGCGCTGGCTGCGCCGCTGCACGCAACGGCCAGTGCCATCGCCAGTGCGGCATGGAGGACGCGGCGTGCAGGGGAGGAGGAGGTACGAATGGGACGGCTCCTTGCAATGCAATCCTGGGTGGAAGGATGCCAGTGGCCGGCGAAGGCCACTGGTTCCCGATACAGAGGTGGATCAATTCAAAGGATGAGGGAGCTATCAGCCGCGCGGCTTGCGACCGGCCGGTGCCCTTTCAAGCTGCTGTACGCGGCCTTCGATCTGGTCCAGACGCTGGTTGGCCTGCTGCGCCGACTGGTTGGCGGACTCGGCACTCTGGGCAGCGCCCTGCACCTTTACGTCGAGCTGATCGAGGCGCGAGTTGATGGTTGCGAACTCGTCCTTGTAGGTGGCGCAAGCGCCGAGGCTTACGGTGGCCACGATGGCGACGGTGATGGCGCGTGCTGCGTTGATGTGCTGCTTGGTCAGTTTCATTTCCAACTCCCTCCTTCGTCTGGGGAAGCTGGAATATAGCGGCGTTTGTTCCCGGCGCTAGCCCGTGCTTTCAGCTGGAATTTGAGTACGTGGATGGGCTGTGAAGGCCTGTAGATCAACAAACCTTAACAAGCGGGATCAAGCGAACTGATCTGCATCGGCGGGGCGCCTTGTGCCTGTTAAACCTTACCCATTCACCTGCATGAAGCCGGCATCACGGCATGCGCGTCTGCGTGCTTCCGCCTGCTCCGCACGCAGGTTGCCATCCACTTGCTTCCAGCAGCGCTGCAGCGTTCCCAGGCTGGACATCCAGCAGTTCGGCGACGCCGCTGCGCGTGTCGGCCGCGCGCGCAACATAGGCATGGGCGATGCGATAGCCGATCCAGTAGCCGAGATCTCCGCGGCGCGCATCGTCGCCGGGACCGTTGTACAGCCACCTCGAAAGATCGGTACCCATGCTGTCCTGCAGGAACGCGCGCTCCAGCGCACACTCGCGACCCTGTGTCCAACGCTGCAGATGCGCGTTGGCCGGTTGCCCGGAGATCCGTTCGGCCACGTATTCGGCGCCCCCTTCCAGCAGGGTCTGATAGAGCAGGGTGGGCTGCTCGATGTCCACGCGTGCACCGGGCTGTTGCACGTGCACATACTCATGCGCGATCAGATGCACGAAGCGGTCACCTACGTCGGTCTGCATCCAGTCGGCGTTGCACAGTGCTTCCAGTCCGATGACCACACCTGCTTCGGTAGTCACGCCACCACTGTTGCCGCGGCCCACCAGTACGGTGACCGGAGGAAAGCGCGCAGACGGCAACAGGGCGCCAAGTCGATCGACGGCAGCGGCGACGCGCGTGCGGATCGATGGCAATGCGGTCGCGCAGGTTCTCGCTTTCGCAAACAATGCCGGCTTGTCCTGGATGGCCCTGGCCAGCCGCTCCATCGAGCCGATACGGCGGTCGGTGAAGCTGCGCAGGGCATCCGTACCCGCATCCAGATAGCCGTGTTGCAGATCATCGGCGCTTGGGCGCCCTTGGTTGGCGTCCAGCACCTTGAAGAAGCGCGTGACATCGTCTGTCTGTACGACGATGTGCCTGGCAGAAGCGATGCGCTCAGCGGCCTGTGCCTGCAGCAGCGCAACCGGCGAGGCGATCAGGATCAGTGACCGCATCAAGCATCGAGCGTGGTGCGCGCAAGAAGCCGACAGCGGTCCCATGCAGAGTTCCCTGAACGCCAGCCTTATTTATACACCAGTCAGTTCAATATTCAGGGTTGATTAGACCCCCTAACGGATAATTCACACCTGTCGACCGTCTCTTCTCTCTCCCCCTCCCGGGAGGCGGCCGACGAAACCAAAATAATTAAAGGTGTGTCCCGATGAACAAGAATTCGCTGCTTGCCCTGGGTCTTCTGGCTGCTCTGCCGTTCGCTGCATCGGCAACCGATGGCCTGTCGTACAACTACGTTGAAGGCGGCTACGTGAACACCGATGCCAAGGGCGGCGACGCCGACGGCTGGAAGGTGAAGGGTTCCGTGGCGGTGCACCCGAACTTCCACATCTTCGGCGACTACAGCGCGCAGGAGACCGACAAGTTCAAGAATGACGTCGACCAGTGGCGCATCGGCGCCGGCTACAACTACGGCATCGCACCGAACACCGACCTAGTGGCTCGCGTTGCGTACCAGAAGTTCGACATGAAGCATGGCCTGGACTTCAACGGCTACTCGACCGAAGTTGGCGTGCGCACCGCGTTCAACCCGTACGTGGAAGGCTACGTGATGGCCGGCTACGAGGACTACACCAAGAAGCACGGCATCAACCCGGACGGCGAGTTCTATGGCCGTGTCGGCGCTACGGCCAAGTTCAACCAGAACTGGGGCCTGAGTGGCGAAGTGAAGCTGGCCAAGGCCGGCGACCGCGAGTGGTTCGTGGGCCCGCGCTTCACCTGGTAACAAACGCCTGTCGTTAGTGCGTGTTGTGCTGGCGTGTGACTCTCTCTCTCTCCCACACGCCAACCGAAGCCCGGCCTCGCGCCGGGCTTCACTTTTATGGGCCCCGTGGCGCCACAATGCGGCATGGGCGACCCTTCCTCTCTTGCAGGCACCGGCACGACCTACCAGGAGCATCTGGCGCCTGCGCCGCTGCGCGGCCACTTTGGCCAGCTGTGGCAGAGCCAGCTTCCTGCCGATGCCGATGGGCACATCACCGTATTGCCCGATGGCTGCGTGGATATCCTCTGGCGCGACGGTGCGCTGTTCGTCGTCGGCCCGGACCGCGTGGCCGCGCACCCGGCGCTGGCGCCCGGTGCGCAGGTGCTGGGCGCACGCTTCCGTCCCGGCCAGGCATTGGCCGCGCTGGGCCTGCCCTTGGCCGGGATCATCGGCCAGGCCGTGCTACTGGCCGACCTGAAGGGCGCGTGGGCGAACAAGGCAGCGGCCTCCATTGGCGACACCGCGCCTGCACAGCGCCTGCAGCGAATGGCGCATTGCCTGCAACAGCACATGGGTGCGGCCGCGCTCGATACGCCGGCGCAGCGCGCCCATGTCCTGTTCCAGGCGCTCGCCGCGGGTAATGCCACGCTGGATACGCTGGCGGCGCACCTGGGCCTGAGCCCGCGCAGCCTGCGGCGTTTCAGCCAGGCGCAGTTCGGCTACGGCGCCAAGACGCTGGAGCGGATCCTGCGGCTGCAACGTTTCCTGCGCCAGAGTCGCGCGCTGCCACTGCATTCGTTGGCGATGCTGGCCGCTGATGCCGGCTATGCCGACCAGGCCCATCTCAGCCGCGAGGCGCGTGAACTGGCGGGCATGACCGCCAGCGAGCTGCGCCTGGAGTGGGGACAATGATGGCCGTTTTGTTCAAGACCACTGTGCTGCATTGATCGATGCTGGGCTCCCACCACGGAGCCTCGCCATGAATCCTGCCGCGCCCCACGATGCCGAACGCCGCATCGACAACATCGAATTCAACGTCGCCGACATTGACCGTAGCAAGCGCTTCTACGGCGAGGTGTTCGGCTGGCGCTTCACGGACTACGGCACGGCCTACACCGAGTTCGACGACGGCCGTCTGAAAGGTGGCTTCGTGTCTGACGTGCCGGTGCGCGCCCAGGGAGGACCGCTGGTGATCCTCTACTGCGCGGACCTGGCCGATGCCCAGCAACGCGTAGTGGCCGCCGGTGGCGAGGTGGTGCAGGCGGTGTTCGCCTTCCCGGGTGGTCGCCGCTTCCACTTCCGCGATCTGGATGGCTACGAACTGGCGGTCTGGAGTGATGTGGACTGAGGCCTTCGTAGCTTCGCCGGTGGACGGAACGAGAACCGCTCCGTCCCCGGTCAGGCGGTTCCGCTATGATCGCCCGCACATCGCCACACGCGATGCGTCCGCCTCAAGCCAGCAGGAACCGCCGTGAACTCCCAGCCCGCACCGATCACCGCCGTCAACCACACGCTCGACAACGAGCCGCAGCAGATCACCGCGCCACTGACCCATTCGGCGGCGTTTCTGGTGCTGAAGGTGAAGGATGACGAGGCGTCGATCGCCAAGGCACGCGAGGTGCTGGCCAGCACCGACGACCTGATCAAGAACACCGCCATCCGCGAGATCGAACGCACCTTCACCTGCAACGTGGCCATCGGCCACCGCGTGTGGAAGCCGCTGGTGGGCACCACGCCACCGCGTGAGCTGCAGCCGTTCCGCGAGATCAAGGGCGCGACCCATACCGCTGTGTCCACGCCGGGCGACCTGCTGTACCACATCCGCGCACGTACCATGGACCTGATCGTGGCGTTCGAGCGCAACCTGCTGATGGCCTTTGGCGATGCGGTGGAGACGGTCGATGACGTGGCCGGCTTCCGCTATTTCGATGGCCGCGACCTGCTCGATTTCGTTGACGGCACCGCCAACCCGGAAGGGCTGTCACTGCCGGAAGCCACCATCGTGGGCGAGGAAGACCCGGAGCATGCCGGCGGCAGTTACGTGGTGGTGCAGAAGTACCTGCACAACCTCGATGCCTGGCGCGCGCAGAAGACCGAAGCGCAGGAAGCGATCATCGGCCGCACCAAGCACGACAACATCGAGCTGGACGATGCGCCGGCCGATGCGCAGAAGTCGCACAAGACGCTGTGCACCATCGAGGATGCCGACGGCGAGCACGAGATCCTGCGCGACAACATGCCGTTCGCCAACCCGGGTCGCGGCGAGTACGGCACCTACTTCATCGGCTACACGCGCCGCCTGTGGGTGATCGAGAAGATGCTCGAGCGCATGTTCATCGGTAATCCCGCACCGCTGCATGACCGCATCCTTGATTTCTCCACCGCCACCACCGGCGTGACCTTCTTCGCGCCCTCGCGCAAGGTGCTGGCCGACCTGGGCGACTGATCGCGCCGGGTAGCAGCGGCCGCCATCTGCCTGTCATCTACCGCGCCGACCATCAGCCGTTGGATGAGAGCGCAGGGGCGGGCGATGGCGATGGCAAGGAACACAACCGGTGCACGCCGCTGGTGGCGGCCACTGGCCGCGTTGTTCGGCGCGTTGGCACTGGGGAGTGCCAGCGTTTCCGCGCAGGAAGCTCCTGCACACTGGATGGCCTATGCCGCCGCCGTGGGGGGGCAGCTGCAGCAGCGCCTGCAGCAGGAGCAGGACCCGCAGGCGCAGCGCGTGCTGGAATGGCTGCAGGCACATCCGGACGCACCGACGCCGCTACCGGTGAGCGTGTGGATCGCGGCGGATGGCCGCATCTCGAAGCTGGAATTCGACAGCCTGGGCGATGCCCAGGTCGACGCCGACCTGCGCGCGACCCTGCAGAGTGCACCCCTGCAGGCCGCGCCACCGGCCGACATGCGCCAGCCGCTGCGGCTGGGTTTGGTGCTTACCCAGTAGATCCACGCCATGCGTGGATGTTCTGGGTAGATGCCGACCTTGGTCGGCACGCACGCCAGCCAAGGTTGGCGACTACCGGTAGCCCAGCCACGCATGGCGTGGCTCTACTGCGTTGCCACCTGTGGCTCGCGAGCGGCGGCGCTCCATGCGCGCAGGCCGAACACGGCCAGGCCGAGGAAGAACACGTACAGCGCGGCGGTCACGTGCAGCGACTTGAACAGGTACGCACCCACATAGACCACGTCCACTGCGATCCACACCCACCAGCAGGCCACGTGGCGGCGGGCCTGCCACCATTGCCCGACCAGGCTCAGACCGGTCAGCAGCGCATCCAACCACGGCAGGGCAGCGTCGGTGAAGCTGTGCATGGCTGCACCCAGCGCCACGCCACCGCACAGGCCGATGGCCAGGTCGCGCAGCAGCGTGCCGCGTGCCAGCGGCACGATGCGGATGCTGCCCTCATCGGCGGCATGCTGTCGCCAGTTGAGCCAGCCATAGACCAGGAAACCACCGAAGGCGATCTGCAGCAGGGTGTCCGAGTACAGCTTGGCCTCGGCGAACACCAGGCCATACAGCGCCACCGACAGCAGGCCCACCGGCCACGCCGCCAGCCGGCGCCGGGCCATCAGCCAGACGCCGAGGATGCTGCACAGTGCGGCGGTCCACTCGAGCATCACGCCGCTCACAGCGCGAACGTCACCGACAGGCCGGCCTGTCGCGGTGCGCCGGGGAACAGGTAGTAGTCACCGCCGCTGCTGCCGGTATCGCGCCAGTAGAAGCGGTTGAACACGTTGTCCACCGACAGGTTCCAGGTCACCGCGCGTTCGTGCAGGCGATGCTGGAAACGCAGGCCGGCATCGAACACCGAGTAGTCCGGTGCGCGTACGCCGCCGTCGGCGCGGGCCACGTTGGCACCGGCATAGCGCCAGCCGCCGGTCACGTCCAGGCCCTGCACGAACGGGAGCGCATAGGCCAGGTGCACGCTGGCGCGCACCTTCGGCACGTTCACCAGCTGATGGCCTTCATAGGCCGGGGTGCCGGTGTCGCGCGCGCGCGCCTGCAGCACGCTGGCGCTGGCCACGATCTGCAGTGCGTCGGTCAGCTGGCCGTTGGCGGTCAGCTCCAGGCCGGTGTGGGTCTGCGTGCCTTCCTCGACGAAGGTGTAGCCAACGTCGCTGCTGTCTGGCCTGGCGTACTGGTACGGCTGCGAAATGCGGAACACGGCCGCGCCCAGGGTCAGCGCTTCGACCGGCACGTACTTCACGCCCACTTCCAGCTGCCGCGACTGCACGGACGGCAGGAAGGTGTCGGCGTTGCTGGTCCAGAACGGCGCTTCCTGGCCCAGCGAAATGCCGCGCACGTAGCTGGCATAGGCATTGAGCTGGTCGGTGGCCTTCCACACCACCGCGGTCTGCGGCAGGAAGCGCGACAAGCGGCTGTGCCGCTGCGGGGTGCCACGCTTGTCGTAGGCGCGCTCATCGAGGCGCACGAAGCGGCCACCGGCCAGCCACTGCCAGTCATCGCCGAAGCTCATCCGGTCCAGCGCGAAGAACGCGGTCTGGCGGCTGTCCAGGCGACGTGCGGACGGTCCCGGCATCTTCGGCGACGGCGCGAATACCGGCACCGGTGCTTCGTGGATGTTGCTGGTGCCGACGTACTCGTTGACGCTCGGGCGCTTGTCCACGGTGCGGCGGAAGTAGTCGGCACCGACGGTCAGCTCATGGCCGACGCTGCCGGTCTCGAAGCGGCCACGCAGCTCGGCACGGGCCTGCTGGTTGCGGCGGGTGTCGTCCGGGCTGCGGTAGTCGTAGACGTCGTAGTCGCCGTTGGGCGCGAAGTAGTTGCCCGGCACGCTGCCATCGGCGCACTGCACGGCGTAGTAGCAGCCGTAGGCGAAAGCGACGTTGTCATCGATCACCGAACGGCTGTGGCCGACCGAGACGCGCGACTGCCAGGCCTCGTTGAAGTCGTAGGTATGCAGAACGGTGATGTTGGTGCTGGCGATATCCACCGGGCGCTGCCACGGCTGGTAACCCAGCAGGTGTTCGCGGTCGACGCCACGCGGCAGGTCGCGTGCGCCCAGCAGTTGGTAGCCGGACACCGAACGCTGCGAGCTGGTCTGGTAATTGGCATCCACTTCCAGCTTGCCGCGCTCGCCAATCAGCCAGTCGGCGGCCAGCGAGTAGAAGTTGCGGCGACCGTCGGCGTGCTCGACATAGGAGGTGCTGGAATCCCATGCGGCATTCAGGCGCAGGCCGAAACGCGGGGTGATCCAGTGGCCGACATCGACGGCGACGTAGCGCGAGCCTTCCGAATCGGTACTGAGCGTGGCGGTGCGCACTTCGGCCGGGCGCTTGCCGATGTAGTTGATGATGCCGCCCGGCGCCATCACGCCTGCGGCCAGGCCGGCTTCACCCTTGAGGATCTCCACCGACTGCACGTTCTCCAGCGCCAGGCGCTGTTCGCCGGCGATGGACAGGCCGTTGAAGCGGTAGCCGGTGGCGGCGTCCAGGGCGAAGCCACGGATGGCGATGTTCTGGTAGTAGCCCACTGGCGCATAGGCATCACCCAGCGAGGCATCGTTGCTGGCCAGCTCTGACAGCGAACGCACCTGGCGACGGTCGAGGTAATCGCGCTCAAGCACGTTCACCGAGGCCGGCGTGTCCTTCCAGCTGCCCCCACCGAAGGCGTTCACGCGTGAGGTATCGGCCTTCGGTTTGCCGGCCTGCACGCGTACCGCCGCCAGTTCGGTCGGCGAGCGCTCGGCGCCGGTGGCAGCCGCATCAGGGGACGCATCGGCCTCGCTGGCGTGCAGTGGCAGCGCAGCGCAGAGGGCGAGGGAGAGCAGGGTGGGGCGCAGGCAGCGGTTCATTCGGTTCGTCTTCGGACAACAAGGGAGACGAAGCGACGGCGCGCAGGTGCACAGGGCCCGTGATGGGGGTGTGGCTGCGGCTCAAAGCTCCCTACGCCGGTGCAAACCGGATCAGGTTCCAAGGGACTCTCTCAGCCTGGCAGATCCAGGCACCCCCGCTTCAGGTGACCATTTCACTACAAATGGTACGGATTTGCGAGCCGGCGTCCTTCAGGCTGCGGGGTCCAGGCTGCGGGGTCAGATCCCTTTCCGCAGGAAAGGGATCTGACCCCAATGGTGCGCCAACCGGGTCACGCCGCCGCGTGCAGCGCCTGCAGCAGTGCCTGTCCCGGCGCGCTGTGGAACCACGCCGGATGCCCCAGCATGAAGGGCTGCCACGCGACGTCGGCATTGGCGGTCGAGCCGGTGACGCCTTCGAAGTACTCCACTTCGGACAGTGCGAAGTCGAAATGAACCATCGGCAGCAGGTCGGCCAGCAGGTGCACGCGTGCCGCCGACAGCGGCAGCACCTGGCGGTAGCCGTCGAGCAGGGCCAGCGCGATATCGATGCGCACCGCCTCCATGCCGCGCTCCAGTTCCAGCCACGCCACCGCGTTGCGCTCGATCGCCGTGGCGAGGTCGAACAGCGCACTGGTGGGCGAGGCCAGGCCGAAATCCAGCACGGTACTGATCTGCCCATCGCGCCACAGCAGGTTGGAAACGTGCCAGTCGTTGTGCGCCCACAACCGTGGCTCATCGCGCAGGCGCTCGGCCAGGCCGGCATGCCACGGCAGCACGTCGCGCTGCAGCTGCGCTTCCCATGGAATGCGCGCGAGGTAGCGGGCCAGCCCGGGACGCTCGTGCAGCCCTGCCTTGATGGCCGCGATCGGATCGTCGGCACGGATCAGATCGTCGCGCGCGACCAGCACATGGGTGCTGCGCTGGGGCGCGTGGTAGCTGGCGGCGGCCCGGTGCAGCTGCGCGAGTGTGCGCCCGCCTTCGCGGGCCTGCGCGACATCGGTCAGCAGCGACCACGACACGGCGTCGCGGTACAGGTCCTCGCCGACGCCGATCGCATGCAGCTCGAACGTCCATTCGCCATGTTCGGCCGCCGTGTGGCCATCGGCCGCTGGCAGCACCTGCACCACCGGTACGCCCGCTGCGGCGAGATGGGCGATGAAGTGGTGCTCTTCTTCCAGGCAGGCCGCACTGCGCACGCTGTGGTGATGGCGCTTGACGAACACCGCTCCGTTCGCGCCGTTGACGATGGCGGCAGCCGACAGCGGCCGCGGGCTGTGCCAGTGCGGTTGGCTGCGCTCGTCCAGCTGCGGGTAGTGCTGGCGCAGCCACGCGATGTCCGCCGCGCTGATCGGTGGCCAGTCGGCAGCGACCTCGTCGTTGTTGAGGCCCTGCACGCGGTGGGAGGAAGACGTCATGCCGAAGCCCCAGTGGGGAAAGTCACATCCAAGGCTGCGCATTCAACGCCATGCACGCGGCCAACGCAAACGGGCGGGTCATCGACCCGCCCGTCCGTGCATCGGCATGGGAGATGCCGCGCTGCTTACCAGCCGCGATGGCGACCGCGGTCGTGGTAGTAGCGGTTGTCGTAGTAGCGCTCGCGCTGCCAGCGACGGTCATCACCGCGGTCGTAGTAGCCGCTGCGGTAGTAGCCACGGTCGTAACGGCGATCGTAGCGGTCGTCGTAACGGCGATTGTCGTAGTAACGGCGGTCGCGGCGGTCGGAGGTGGTCAGGTTGCCGATCGCGCCGCCGGCCACGGCACCACCGACGGTGGCCGCAGGATCGCCGTTGGAGAGCAGGTTGCCGGCCACGCCACCGACCACGGCACCGACCAGGGTACGCTTGTCCTTCCTCGACATCGCGCTGGCATCGCTGACCACGGCGACACCGGCCACCAGTGCCAGGGCCATCGCCAGACCACGGAAGCTGAGTGTGGAAGTACTGAGCATGTTCGTTCTCCTGTGAGGTGCATGCCACGCTGGGCAGGGAGGGCGCGGGCGCCCCGGCTGCCGTGGAGACCACGCTGACGTTCCAACATTGCCGGAACATTGCCTGGTCCACCGTGCGGCTTGCGCATTCATCTAGCGGCAGGCGGCATGAAGCAAGGCTGAAAGCGGCCTCGGCCGCTCAGCTGGCAGAAAGGGAAAAGGCCACGCGGACGTGGCCCTCCCTTCTCTGCCAAGGCGTTGCGGGCTCAGACGCCCATCGCCTTCTGCGTCTGGCGGGCCTGTTCCTGCTGCGCGTCCTGCTGCTGGTGCAGCACGTTCGGCGCGCCCTGCACGGCACCGCTGCTGAGCGCGATGCTCTGCTCGCTGGCGGCTCGGGCCTCCACCGCCACGCGGCTGGCCGCCGGGTCACCGATCGTGCCCTGCACGGCAAACAGGCGTTCACCGTTCGGGCTGGGCACCACCGTGTCGATGCGCTGCAGGCCGGCGGCGTGCGCCTCCTTGGTCAGGGCCGCGGCGGCGCTTTCCAGCGCGTGGCGATCCTTGAAGGTGCCGGCCGGCAACAGTTCCAGACCCTTGCTGGCCTGGATGAAGAGCGGATTGCGCGGGTGCCGTTCGTCGTTCAGCAGCGGGCGCTCGCGGGCTTCCTTGATGGCCTCCAGCGTCTTCGCCCCGACAATGCCGTCGGCCACCAGGCCGTTGTCCTTCTGCAGCTGGCGCACCGCCGCGTCGGTGTTGCGGCCGAAGCGGCCATCCTCGACCAGCGGCTTACCATCGGCCCCGACGTAGCCCAGGTGGCCCAGCTGCTCCTGCACCGTGCGCACGCCCTCGCTGTGTGCGCCCTGCTTGTACAGTTCGGCGTGCGGGGTGGCAGCGGCCTTGTGCTCGGCGGCAGGCTTACCCTGGGTCTGCTCATGCGACTGGGTGCGGCTTTCCAGCAGGTCGCGCGCCTTGGACAGCGGATCGGAGGCGTACAGCTTCCAGTTCGGGTGGTCCTTCACCTGCTTGAGGTAGTCCTCGACGGGCATGGTGTGCACGCCTTTGCTGCCGGTGGACTGGCTGATCAGCAGCTTGTCGGTGGTGGGGTCGCGCACCACCATCACGATGTGGTCGATGCCGTTCCAGTGCTCGTGGCGGGTCCTGGCCGTATCCAGGCCGATGATCATGCCTTCCTTCAGCGCACCGGGCTTGAGGATCGCGTCGCGGTCAAGCAGCACGCCGGACTGGTCGAATGCCTTGCGCACGATGCCGCCGGAACCCAGGTTGCCCAGGTCGATACGATCGGCCTTGCTGAAGACCGCATGCCCGGCCTTCTGGTTGATCTCGTCCATGGTGCGGTTCTGCAGCGTGCCGACCCAGCCGGAACAGTCGATGTAACCCTGCTCCACGTTCTTGCCGGTCTTGCCCGGTACGTACAGCGCGTGACCCGGAATGTTGATCGCGTACTTCACGTGGTCGTACTTCACGCCGGCCTCGTAGGCGGCCTGCAGTTCGATGCCCGGTTTCGGTGTGGCAGCCGCCGTTGCGGTTGCCGCCAGCGTGGCTGCACCCGCCGCCACGGCTGCGCTGGCCTGTGCAGGCGCGGCCGGGGCCTGGCTTTGGCCCGGCGCCACCGCCTGCGGTTCGATGTTCTTTTCCGGAATGCTGATCGCCGCGTACTTGTGGATGTAGTAGCTGGAGAACGTCCGCGCCAGGTCGCCATCGTTCATGCCGCGCATCTCGGCCAGGGTGTGGCCGGTCAGCGCCTTCGCGTCGGAACCGATCTGGTTCAGCACGTTGCGGCGCATGTTGATCTCTTCGCCGTGGCCGTTGCGGACCACGCCGAAGGTGCCGGTGGCAATCGCGGTCTGCACCGAGCCATAGCCGGCGCTGCCCTGCTGGTGGGCCAGGTACAGGTCCAGGCCGGTCGGCGTACGGCCTCCGGACAGGTACGGGTGGCCGGTGCGCTCGTTGCGGCGTGCCATCGAGTCCAGGTTGTCCTGGTACATCTTTGCGGCCGCTTCGGTGTTGCGGGTCGGGTCGAACTCGTGGCCGGTCAGGTGGTACTGGCGCGCGGAGCCGGGCACGAACTGGAACAGGCCCTTGGCGCCGGACGAGGTATTGTGGGCGCGCTCGTTGAAGGTGCCGCCGGTCTCGATGTGCGCGAAGCGCATGAAGTCATCGACCGGAAGGCCTTTCTGCCGGGCGACCTGCTCGACGATGTCCAGGACTTCCTTTCTGCTGTAGTCATGCTGTGCCATGACGTTTTCCTCGGGGTTGATGGAGCGGCGCATGCCGCGAATCGCCAACCGGACTCATCCGTGAGTCAAGAACATGTCGGTCAACAGGAAACCCGCGCGTGGGCGGGTGCTATCAGGGCGCGACGTACTGCTGGGTCGCGCTGTCGAAGGTGTAGTGCACGGCGTCGCCGGCACCCAGCGCACGGGGCTTGCCGGGGCCTTCGATGGTGGTGCCCTTGAAGGTCACGGTCAGTCGCGGCAGGCCGTTGCCGTCGGCAGCGAAGGCCAGTTCGCCATCGCTGTCGGTGCAGGGCATCACGTTGCCTTCGTCGCAGGCGGCGCTGTTGTCCTCGCCCGTACGCACCGAGCCGACATAGCGCCAGACCTTGCTGTCCACGTCGTCTTCGCTGCGCTTGGGGTTGAACAGCAGCAGTGCATAGCCGGTGCTGCTGATGCCGCGGTCGAAGCTGCTGGTCGGCACCGCCAGCAGCAGGCGACCGTCGGCGGTGCGATGTTCAAGCGGCTTGCGCCGGGTATCGACATCGTCGGCCTTGTCGTACGCGCCCAGCGCGCCGATGGTCCATTCCTGGCCGCGGAACTTCCATGGCTTCTTCGCGTCGGCGCCGGCCAGCACGAAAGTGGCCTCGGCGAGGTTGGCGCGATCATCCGGACCGGCCGGCGACTGCTCGCCCGGCTTGCCGTAGTGCTCGCGGGTATCCCAGGAGAAACCCGTGTAATACGTGGTGCCATCGAGGGTGAAGGTGTGGCCGAACCAGAAGGTCGCCACGCTGCCGTTCTGGACCTCGTAGGAGGTCGCGCCATCACCGTCCACCTGGTAGGTGAAATACATCACGGTCGGCGCGTCGGGCGGGGTGACGGCGGTGTCGGGAGAGGTGTTCTGCATCGGGGCAACATCCTGTCGGGGCGCATCGGCAGCCTGCACGGGAGCGCCAGGCTGGGAGGACGAGGGGGCCGGATCGGCGGCGCTGCAGGCCGCAGCGGAAAGAGAGACGAGCAGGCACGCCGCGAATGCGCGCAGGGGCCGCAACGGCAGGGTCCAACATGGCTCGGGGGGGTGATGCATGCGCCTCTCCATGGTCAGCGTTGCCGGGCCAGACGGCCGGCAGGAAACCGCACCCCATCCACCTGGGACGGGAGCGAGGACATGAGCCGGTCGATTCCTTCGACCTCGCATTGAAAACCCATGCCGGGTCATCTTGGCACAGAACGACGGCCGGTCAAAGAGGGCGGTGACAGATCCCCTCACAGTGTGATCTGGTTCTCAGATCTTGCCGTCGCGCAGGTAGTCGAACAGTTCGGCGTCGCCCTTCAGGCCCAGTTTGAGCATGGCGTCGCCTTTCTGCCGGCTGATGGTGCTGACGCTCTTGTGCAGCTGCAGCGAGATCTCCTTCACCGTCATGCCGGTGCCGAGCAGCCGCAGCACTTCCACCTCGCGTGGCGACAACGGCTTGCCGTCGCCCTCGCGCATGCGCCAGCTGCCCGCAGCCTCGACCCGCTCACGCAGGCTCCGGCTGATGTAGGGCTGGCCCCGATAGACCGCCTGGATGGCCTGCGGCAGTTCGTCCATCGACGAGCTCTTGTCGACCAGGCCGAGCACGCCGCTGTCGAGCACCATGCGCAGGATCGCCAGGTTGTTGGAGACGCTGAGCATCAGCACCGGCAGGTCGGGGAAGCGGCGGCGGATCATGCCGATCATGGCGAAGCCGTCGGCCTGTGGGCTGCCCGGCATGGAATAGTCGGTCACCAGCAGGTCGCAGGGTTGGCTGCCGAGCAGGGCCATCAGCGCCTGCGCGCTGTCAGCCTCGCCGACCACGCGGCCGACCCCGCTCGATTCGATGACGGCGCGGGTACCGATACGGACCACAGGGTGGTCGTCTGCGATGATGATGCGCAAGCTCATTGCTCTAGTATGGCCACCGGGCAAGCCGGGCCGCGACCATCGCGGCCCTGTCAGGATTCTAGGAGATCGACGCCGATGCGTAGCTGGGCTGTTCGCGGGCTGGTCCTGCTGCTGGCCGTGCTGGTGCTGCCCGTGGCGCTGGCACAGGCAGTGCCCGGGCTGTTGCCGCTCAGTCCCCTGCAGCGCGAGTACCTCGCCGCCCATCCAAGCATCGTCGTGGGCCAGTATGACAGCGGCTGGCCGCCGTTCGAGTCCCTCCGTGATGGCCACCAGGTTGGCCTGGGGCCGGATTATCTGTCGCTTCTCGCCCGTCAGCTGGGTGTGAAGGTCGAGGCGAGGCGTTATTCCGACTGGACATCCGTGCTGGATGCGGCCTGTCGTGGCGAGATCGACGTGGTAATGAATGTCGGTCTCAGTGCCGACCGCACCCAGTGCATGGTCTATACCGCTGCCTATGGCGAGGCGCCGTTGGCGCTGGTGGGGAGGCCGGGCGATCTGCGTGCTTCGAACATGCCCGACCTGGACGGATTGCGGGTGGTCATCGAGCAGGATTTCCTGACCGGACCGCAGGTGCGGGCACGTTTCCCGCGTGCGGTGCAGCTTGTCGCAAACAGCTCATTGGCTGCGCTGCAGATGGTCAGAGACGACAAAGCTGATGTCTACATAGGCAATGCCTACGTTGCCACCGAACTGATCGCACGCCAGCACCTGCAGGGTGTCGTCCTGCTGCGTCCGAGCGACCTGCCCCCCGAACGGATGCACTTCGGCGTTCCCAACAGCAAGCAACCGCTGGCCGAAGCGCTGGACCTGGCGCTGGCCGCGACCAGCCAGGCCCAGCGCGATGCACTGGCACAACGCTGGCTGCCCCTGCCGCAGTGGTCGGCATCGGCGCAGCTGGCGCTCAGCCAGGCCGAGAAGCGGGTTCTGCAACAGCCGTTGAAGATCGGCTTCGCGCCGAACGCCGCCCCATTGTCGTTCGCTGACGAGGATGGCAGGCCCAGCGGCCTGGCCAGCGAGTACCTGGCGCGGCTGATGCAGGCCGGTGCCAACCTGCAGGCGCAGAACAGCCATGACTGGTACGAGGTGCGCGAGAAGGCGCGCCGCGGCGAGTTGCAGGCGGTGATGGGCATTCCGGTCGATTCGCACTATCTGGGCCCGGACTGGGTGTACAGCCAACCCTTCATCAGCGTGCCGAACGTGATCGTCAGCCGCCACGACAGCCCGGCGCTGCTGGGCCTGTCCGACCTCCAGGACAAGCGCGTACTGCTGTCGGATCCGGAGCGCGTACGCGGTTACGTGCTGCAGCAGGCGCCGCAGGCCAGGATCGTCGCCGCGCGCAGTGCCGAACAGGCCATGCAACGCCTGATCGATGGCGAGGCCGACGCCTACGCCTACGTGGGCAATCTGGCCCTGGTCGACCACCTGCTGCGCACGCGTTTCCCGGGGCGCCTGCAGGTTGCCGCGCCCGCGGGCTTCAACGACCAGCTGGCACTGGCCGTGGAGCGCCGGCATGCGGCGCTCGCCACGACCTTCGATCGCTTGCTGCTGCAGATGACGCCACGCGAGCGCGAAGCGCTGCGCGGCGACTGGCTGGCGGTGGAGTACCACAACGGCATCGACTGGCGAAGCACGCTGCGCTGGGGTGTACCGCTGCTGCTGGTGCTGCTGACCGCGCTGCTGGTGCATGGCATCGGCTACTGGCGCCTGCGCCGCGAGGTGGCCGGGCGCCGCCAGCTGGAGCAGCGCCTGGCCGAAGTGACCGACAACCTGCCTGCCGTGGTCTACCAGGCCCGTCGCGAGGTTGATGGCACGCTCCGCTTCCCGTTCATTGCCGGTGACCTCCAGGCGCTGTTCGGGATCACCCGGCAGCAGGCTGAGCAGGACGCCACAATGTTGCTGGAACGCGTCGAAGAGGACGATCGCGCGCGCATCCTGCAGGCGGTCGAACAGGCCGCGCACCAGTTCGCACCGCTCATGCTGGAATTCCGCCTGCGGGGCAATGGAGCAGGCCCGCGTTGGGTGCGCACCCAGGCGCAACCCTATGCCGCCGAAGCCGGTGTGGTGACCTGGAGTGGCTACTGGGTGGATGCCAGCGAGGCTCGTGCACAAGCGGATGCCCTGACCGCAGCCAAGGCCGAGGCCGAGCAGGCGGCCGAGGCGAAATCCCGCTTCCTGGCCACCATGAGCCATGAGATCCGCACGCCGATGAGTGGCGTGCTGGGGATGCTGGAAGTGCTGGCGCACTCACCGCTGGATGCAGAACAGAAACGCATCCTTGGCGTGATCGAGGATTCGGCGCAGATGCTCCGGCAGATCCTTGACGACATCCTTGACTACTCGCGGCTGGAGGCCAACGCATTGCGGCTGGAGCCGGTACCGCAGCCGCTGCGGCCGTTGCTGGAAAGCGTGTGCCGGTTGTTGTCGGCGCAGGCCAGTGCACGTGGGCTGGACCTGCACGTGCAGATTGATCCGCAGCTGGCAGCCGCGCACGAAGTGGATGGCGTGCGCCTGCGCCAGATCGTGTTCAACCTGCTCAGCAACGCCATCAAGTTCACCGTGCGCGGCGAAGTGCGGCTGCAGCTGGAAGTGCTGGGGCCGACCGCCGAAGACGGCAGCCAGCCGCTGTGCCTGAGCGTCACCGATACCGGCATCGGCATCGCACCGGAACAGCTGCAGCACCTGTTTGCGCCGTTTACCCAGGCCGGTGCGTACATCCAGCGCGACCACGGTGGAACCGGCCTGGGCCTGAGCATCTGCCAGCGCCTGGTGCAGATGATGGACGGCGAGCTGGAACTGCACAGCACGCTGGGCGAGGGCACCCGCGCCGAGGTGCGGCTGTCGCTGGTGGAAGCCGGCAGCAGTGATGTTGAAGCGCTGGTCGCCGAGCAGGAACAGGCGGCGCTGCTGCCGCCGGCGCTGCGCCAGGCACGCGTGCTGGTGATCGAAGATCATCCGACCAACCAGGCGATGATGGCCTGGCGGCTGCAGCAACTGGGTGTACCGCATGTGCTGGTCGGCGATGGCCAGCAGGGGCTGGATCGCCTGGCATCGGAGCACTTTGATCTGGTCATTACCGATTGCCGGATGCCGGTACTGGATGGTTTCGCCTTCACCCGCCTGCTGCGCGAACGCGAAGGCCGCAACGGCCAGCCGCGGCTGACCGTACTGGCGCTGACCGCCAGCGTGCTGGACGACGATGCACGTCGTTGCCGTGAAGCCGGGATGGATGAGGTGCTGGCCAAGCCATTGTCATTGGCGACACTGCGCGCGGCACTGCTGCGCTGGTTGCCGCAGGCGCAGGGGCAACGGTTCGAGGAGCCGCTGGCCGAGTCCGCTGCCGTCGATGACAGGACGCTGCCCGATCTGGACAGCCTACAGCGGCGCTTCGGCTCACGTGCGGTGGCCGAGCAGTTGCGCGACAGCCTGCTGCAGGCCAGTGCAGGTGACCTGGCCGCTGTGCAGCGCGCGCTGGAGGCCGGCGACCGTGAGGCTGCCGCGCTGCACCTGCATCGCCAGGCCGGTGGCTTGGGCGCGGTGGGAGCGACGGTGCTGGCCGCGCAGGCCAATGCCCTGGTCGAGCGCCTGCAGGATGCGGCCGAGACCGATCCGGTGCCGTTGTTCACCGCGGTGGCGGCATTCGTGGCGCGGCTGCAACAGCAGTTGCAGCGCCTGGCTCACTGAGCCGACTGCTGCTGCAGGTAGGCGATCACCAGCGCACGGCGTTCGGCGCTGGGGAAGGCGTTGTACATGCGTGTGCCCGGTACAACATGGGTGGGCGACTGCAGGAACGCATCCAGGGTCTGCGCGGACCAGGTGATGTCGGCGCGGCGCATGCCGTCGGAATAGCCGTAGTCGGGCAGGCTGCCGGCGCGCCGGCCGATCACGCCGTGCAGGTTCGGGCCGAAGCGGTGGATGCCGCCAGGCTGCACGGTGTGGCAGCCGGCACACAACTCGAACGCGCGTTGCATGGCCTGCTGCTGCGCCTGTTCCGGCGTGGCGGGCGCTGCAGGCGGGCGCTGGCAGGCCGTGGCGGCCAGGGCCACGGCAACAGCGATGAGCAGGAATGATGCACGCATGGGCGGGCAGGATAGCGGTGCGTGGCAAGCGACGGGCTGCGACGCTCGGTCGCAGCCCGTGGCGTTCACATGCCCGAGTAGTTCGGGCCGCCGCCGCCCTGCGGGGTCACCCACACGATGTTCTGGGTGGGGTCCTTGATGTCGCAGGTCTTGCAGTGCACGCAGTTCTGCGCGTTGATCTGCAGGCGCGCGCTGTCGGCTTCGCCGACGAACTCGTACACGCCGGCCGGGCAGTAGCGCGCTTCCGGGCCTGCGTACTCGGCCAGGTTCACCTTCACCGGAATGCTCGGGTCCTTCAGCGTCAGGTGGCTGGGCTGGTTCTCGTCGTGGTTGGTGCTGCTCAGGAACACCGAGCTGAGCCGGTCGAAGGTCAGCACGCCATCCGGCTTCGGGTAGGCGATGCGGGTGTGCTTGGCGGCCGGTTCCAGGCAGGCGTGGTCGGGCTGGGTGCGGTGCAGGGTCCACGGCGGGTTGCGCACGCCCAGCTTGGGAAGCAGCCACTGCTCCACGCCGGTCATCAGCGTGGCCACGGTCTGGCCCTTCTTGAACCACTGCTTGAAGTTCTTGGCCTGCTGCAGTTCGGTGAACAGCCAGCTGGCTTCGAACGCCGTCGGGTAGGCACTCAGTTCATCGTGCTGGCGGTCGGCGGCCAGTGCATCGAACGCGGCGTCGGCACACAGCATGCCGGTCTTGATCGCGGCGTGGCTGCCCTTGATGCGGCTGGCGTTGAGGTAGCCGGCCTCGCAGCCGACCAGCGCGCCACCGGGGAACACGGTCTTCGGCAGCGACAGCAGACCGCCGGCAGTGATCGCGCGCGCGCCGTAGCCGATGCGGGTGCCGCCTTCCAGGTGCTTGCGGATGGACGGGTGGGTCTTGAAGCGCTGGAACTCTTCAAACGGGCTCAGCCACGGGTTCCTGTAGTCCAGGCCGACCACGTAGCCGATGGCGACCTTGCCGCCGTCGGCGTGGTACAGGAACGCGCCGCCGTAGGTGTCGCTGTCCAGCGGCCAGCCGGCGGCATGCACCACCAGGCCCGGCTCATGCTTGGCCGGGTCGATCTGCCACAGCTCCTTGACGCCGATGCCGTAGGCCTGCGGATCCTTGCCTTCGTCGAGTTTGTAGCGGGCGATCAGCTGGCGGCCCAGGTGGCCGCGTGCGCCTTCGGCGAAGATCGTGTACCTGGCGTGCAGCGCCATGCCGCGCTCGAAGGCCGGGCCGATGCTGCCGTCCTTCTCGATGCCCATGTCGCCGGTCGCCACGCCGATCACTTCACCGTTGTCGCCATACAGCACTTCGGCGGCGGCAAAGCCCGGGAAGATCGCTACTTCCAGCGCCTCGGCCTGCTGCGCCAGCCAGCGGGTCACTTCGCCCAGGCTGATGATGTAGTTGCCTTCGTTGTGGAAGCACTCCGGCAGCAGCGCGTTGGGCGTGCTGCGTGCGCCGGTTTCGCTGAGGAACAGGAATTCGTCGCGGGTGACCTTCTGCTTCAGCGGTGCGCCACGCTCGGCCCAGTCCGGGAACAGTTCGGTCAGCGCGCGCGGATCCATCACCGCGCCGGACAGCACGTGCGCGCCTGGTTCGGACCCCTTCTCCAGCACGCACACCGACAATTCGCGGCCGGCTTCGATCGCGCGCTGGCGCAGGCGGATCGCGGTGGCCAGGCCGGCGGGGCCGGCGCCGACGATCACCACGTCGAATTCCATTACTTCACGCGGGGGCAGGGCGTTGGCTTCAGCGCTCATCGATTGCATGACTCGTGGGTAGGGCCGGCATCGGGGCCACCGGCGGTGCCTGGGAATCGCGCGTGCGGCCACGGGCGAAACGGTTGTTTGAATGTGTCAGGGTACCGGGACGCGCGTGATCGAGCTAGATCGCCGATGTTCACGTCATGATTGCTGCGGTGCAGCGTAATGCTCGTGGCCGGGTAGGTGCCAACCTTGGTTGGCACATTGTTTCACCGCCCGGACCTGCATCCGTGTGGACCAAGGTCCACACCTACCAGACGCGATGCTTGCGGATGACCGACAATGGCCCGGTCCTGACTGCGCGTGAGTGCCATGGCTTTGCATCCGTACGATCTGTTCGATGTCCGTTCCCTGCTCAACGAGGAAGAGCGCGCGGTGCAGGAGAGCGTCGCCCGTTTCACCAACGAGCGCGTGCTGCCGATCATCGGCGATGCCTTCGACCAGGCCCGCTTCCCCGATGAACTGGTGCCGGAGATCGCGTCACTGGGCCTGCTCGGTGCGACCCTGCCGACCGAGTACGGCGGTGGTGGCCTCGGCGCGGTCAGCTACGGCCTGATCTGCCAGGAGCTGGAGCGCGGCGATTCGGGCCTGCGCAGCTTCGTCTCGGTGCAGAGCTCGCTGTGCATGTACCCGATCTACGCCTATGGCAGCGAGGAACAGCGCCAGCAGTGGCTGCCGGCGATGGCGCGCGGCGAACTGATCGGCTGCTTCGGCCTGACCGAGGCGCATGGGGGTTCCGATCCGGCCAGCATGAAGACCCGCGCGGTGCGTGACGGCAGCGACTGGCGCATCAGCGGCAGCAAGATGTGGATCACCAGCGGCCCGGTGGCCGACCTGGCCATCGTCTGGGCGCAGACCGAGGACGGCATCCAGGGTTTCGTGCTGGAAAAGGGCATGGCCGGCTTCACCACGCAGGAGATCAAGCACAAGATGAGCCTGCGCGCATCGCTGACCGGGGCGCTGTTCTTCGATGACGTGCGCGTGCCTGACAGCCACCGGCTGCCGAACGTGAAGGGCCTGAAGGGGCCGCTGGGCTGCCTGACCCAGGCCCGCTATGGCATCAGCTGGGGCCCGATCGGTGCGGCGATTGCCTGCCTGGATGAAGCACTGGGTTATGCCAAGGAGCGCGTGCTGTTCGGTCGCCCGCTGGCGGCCACGCAGAGCGCGCAGATCAAGCTGGCCGAGATGGCCCGCCGCATCACCACCGCGCAGCTGCTGGCCCTGCAGCTGGGCCGCCTGAAGGAAGCCGGCCAGCTGCAGCCGCAGCAGGTCAGCCTGGCCAAGTGGAACAACTGCCGCATGGCGATCGACATCGCCCGCGAATGCCGTGACCTGCTGGGTGGCGCCGGCATCACCACCGAACACGTGGCGATCCGCCACGCGCTGAACCTCGAATCGGTGATCACCTATGAAGGCACCGAGACCGTGCACCAGCTGGTGATCGGCCGCGAACTGACCGGCATCAACGCGTTCTGAGTGCACCGGTAGTGCCGGCCGCTGGCCGGCATTGAGTTGGTAGTGCCGGCCGCTGGCCGGCATTGCCCAGTAGCGTATTCGCAGGCGAGCGATCGGTGTACCGAACCGCGCACCGTACCGAGATGGGTTCAAGGACAGCCTGTACCGCGCGGCTGTTGGGTCCGCCTTGAAGCGAGCCGAGCACCGCAGGTCCGGCGGGGGCGAAGAGGCGCGGGTGTCTGAGCGCAGCGAGTTCCGCGCCGTCCCCCGGCGGGCCGAGGAGCGCAGGGCACCGGTGCGCAGCACCGGCTCGCGGATGGCGGCGCGTTTCTTTTGGTTACTTTTCTTTCCGCGCGGAAAGAAAAGTAACGCCCATGAACGCATGCGCCCGCCACAGCAACGACCAGGCAGAAGAGAGACGCGTGGCGTTACGCGCCGCCGGCAAACCCATGCTGCCGCCACGCTTCGTACATCACCACGGCAACGGTGTTGGAAAGATTGAGGCTGCGGTTGTCCGGCCGCATCGGCAGGCGCAGGCGGCGGCCATCGGGCAAGGCATCGAGCACGTCCTGCGGCAGGCCGCGGCTTTCCGGGCCGAACAGGAAGGCATCACCGTCTTCGAACGCCACGCTGTCATAGCGGACGCTGGCACGCGTACTGAGGGCGAACAACCGCTTCGGTGCGATCCGCGCCAGCGCGGTGTCCAGGTCGGGGTGCACCTGCAGGCGCGAATACTCGTGGTAGTCCAGGCCGGCGCGCTTGAGCTGCTTGTCTTCCAGTGCGAAGCCGAGCGGCTCGACCAGGTGCAGCTGCGCGCCGGTGTTGGCGCAGAGCCGGATCACATTGCCCGTGTTGGGCGGGATTTCCGGTTGGAACAGGATCACGTGGAACTGGGGCGCGGCATTCATCGGCGCAGTGTACCTGCGACGACCGCCGCCTTTACGGCGCACGCCCTGCGCGAGGCAGGGCGGCACCGCTTACGGGCGCAGCAGGACCTGGGCGGTTTCGGTGGCCAGGGCCTGCAGGTCGGCGGCGCTCGGACGCACCTGCAGGGCCGGCAGGTTGACGATCACCTGGTTGGCGACGCTGGTGGCGGCGGCAGCCAGGGTCGCGGCGTAGCGCTGGGCTTCCAGTTCGGCGGCCAGGGCGACGCGCTGTTCCAGGCTCGGGCGCACTTCCACCGAGGCCAGGGTGGTGATCGGCATCGCGGCGGCGACCGGGGCGGCGACGTAGCCGCTGCGCTCGGCCAGCTGGTCGGCACTTGGGCGCACTTCCACGGTGGCCAGGGTCGGGATGCCGCTGGCCTGTTCCCAGGCCTGCTGGGCCAGCTGGTCGGCGGCCGGGCGAACCTGCACGGTGGACAGGGTCTTGATGGATTCGGAGGCCTGCACCGACGAAACAACCGCGGTGCCGGCGATCAGGGCGATGGCGATGGCAATGGTCTTGGCGTTCATGACGGGGCCTGTTTAGTGTTGGTGATCAGTGGTGTGGTAGTAAGGTAGTACACCAATTCTGGGCTTGCAAGGAAAATTTTCGATTTCCTGCGTTTGTTCAGTCTTCAGTCAGCTTTTGTCTGAAGCCCTTCCTGGTGCAGGAAGTACCAAGCAATCCCCGTGCCAACTTTTAATTATTGATTTGCAAGGGTTTTATGGTCATCGAAAAGTGTCCGGCGGGCGGACACCTGTCCATTCGATGTGCTGCGGACACTGTCCGGACGTTGCTGGCGGGTGCTTGTGACGGCTCGGACAGGGCAGATCGGCGCTGCGGATGGCGCACAGGGGCAAACACCCCCAGTGACTGGCGACCGATTCCTGCCGTTGCGCGCGCACGCTAGGATCGGGGTTCACCTATGTGACCAAGGATCCGGATATGTCTCTCGCCCTTCGCCCGCGCACTGCGCTGCTGGCCGTTGCCCTCAGCACCGCCCTGGGCACGCTTGTGCCTTCCCATGCGTTGGCGGCAAAGCCGGCCGCACCGGCCAAGGTCGATATCCCGTATGAGCAGTTCACCCTGCCCAACGGCCTGCGCGTGATCGTGCACACCGATCGCAAGGCGCCGATCGTCGCGGTCAACGTCTGGTATCACGTCGGCAGCAAGGACGAACCGGCCGGCCGCACCGGCTTCGCGCACCTGTTCGAACACCTGATGTTCCAGGGCAGCGAAAACCACGACGGCGAATTCTTCGAGCCGTTCAAGCAGGTCGGCGCCACCAACCAGAACGGCACCACCAATACCGATCGCACCAACTACTTCGAGAACGTGCCCACCACTGCGCTGGACATGGCGCTGTGGATGGAATCGGACCGCATGGGCCATCTGGTCGGTGCGATCGACCAGGCGGCGCTGGACGAGCAGCGTGGCGTGGTGCAGAACGAGAAGCGCCAGGGCGAGAACCAGCCCTACGGCCAGGCCTGGGACCAGCTCAACAAGGCGCTGTATCCAGTTGGCCACCCGTACCACCACGGCGTGATCGGTTCGATGAACGATCTGAACGCGGCGTCGCTGGATGACGTGAAGACCTGGTTCCGCACCTGGTACGGCCCGAACAACGCCGTGCTGGTGCTGGCTGGCGACATCGACCTGGCCACCGCCAAGGAAAAGGTTGGCAAGTACTTCGGCAGCATCCCGGCCGGCCCGACCATGGCGCAGCCGGCGGTGAACGTGGCCAAGCGCAGCACCGATACGCGCGAGACGATGACCGACAAGGTGCCGCAGGCGCGTATCTACCGCGCCTGGAACGTGCCGCAGGTCGGTACCACCGAGGTCGATCAGCTGCAGCTGTTCGCGCAGGTACTGGGCGGCGCCAAGTCCTCGCGGCTGAGCCAGCGCCTGCAGCACCAGGACAAGCTGGTGGACAGCATCGCGGCAGGCCTGTCGACGTCGCAGCTGGGTTCGAACTTCGTGATCATGGCGACGGTCAAGCAGGGCCAGGACCCTGCCAAGGTCGAGAAGATCATCGACGAGGAACTGGACCGGCTGATCAAGCAGGGCCCGACCGCGGCCGAGCTGGAACGCGCCAAGACCGGTGCCCGCGCCGGTTTCATCCGCGGCATCGAACGCATCGGCGGCTTCGGCGGCAAGGCCGACGCACTGGCCGAGTGCGCGGTGTTCACCGGCGACCCGGGCTGCTTCCGCACCTCGCTGGCCAACATCGAGAAGGCCAGTGCTGCTGATCTGAGCCGTCTGGGCGCGCAGTGGCTGGACAAGGGCAGCCACACCCTGGTGATTGCACCGGGTGAGCGCGTGGCGCTGAAGGAAGACCCGAGCCAGGCGCCGAAGCCGTTCAACGTGCCGGCGGTGGACCCCAAGTACAGCACGCTGCCCGAGCAGGTGGACCGCAAGGCCGGCGTACCGCAGACCCGCGAGTTCCCGCAGCTGAAGTTCCCGGCGCTGCAGCGCGCCACGCTGAAGAACGGCACCCAGGTGATCCTGGCCGAGCGCCACGAGATTCCGGTGGTGCAGTTCAGCTACCAGTTCCCGGGTGGCTTCAGCGCCGACCAGGGCCGCAAGCCGGGCACCGCCAACTTCACCATGAGCCTGATGACCGAAGGCGCCGGCAAGCTCGGCTCGCTGGCCTTCGCCGATGCCGCAGACGCACTGGGCGCCAGCTTGGATGCCTCGGCCGGCCTGGACTCCATGAGCGTGGACCTGTCGGCGCTGAAGGAAAACCTGGCACCGTCGCTGGCGCTGTATCGGGACCTGCTGCGCGAACCGCGCTTCGAGCAGGGCGAGATCGACCGGGTCAAGGCGAGCTGGATTGCCGGCATCCAGCAGGAGAAGGTCAACCCGGGTGCGGTGGCGATGCGCGTGCTGCCGCCGCTGCTGTACGGCAAGGGCCACCCGTATGCCATTCCGTTCACCGGCAGCGGTGACGAAGCAGCGATCAACGGCCTGACCCGCGAAGACCTGGTCGACTTCCACCACGACTGGCTGCGGCCGCAGAACGGCACCCTGATCGTGGTCGGTGACACCACCCTGGCCGAGATCGTGCCGCTGCTGGACAAGCAGCTGGGCGACTGGAAGGCTGCGGGCGACGCCCCGCAGGTGAAGGCCGCCACCGATGTGGCATTGCCGAAGGGCCCGCGCGTGTTCCTGATCGACCAGCCGGGTGCGGTGCAGGCCAACCTGTTCGCAGGGCAGGTGGTGGCGCCGTCCAGCGCCACCAGCTCGACCCGCTTCGATATTGCCAACGGCGTGATCGGCGGCGACTTCACCTCGCGCCTGAACATGAACCTGCGTGAGGACAAGCACTGGTCATACGGTGCGCGCAGCAGCGCGATCAACTCGGTGGGCCAGCGCCCGTGGATGGCCAGCGCGCCGGTGCAGATCGACAAGACCGGCCCGGCGATGGCGGAAATGCGCAAGGAAATCGCCGCGTTCGCCGATGGCAGCAAGCCGGCCACCGCCGCCGAGGTCAACCGCATCCGCAACATCCAGACCCTCAGCCTGCCCGGTGCCTACGAGACCGCCAGCGCGGTCGCCTCGACCATCGGTTCGATCGTGCAGTTCAAGCGTCCGGACGACTACGTGCTGCGTCGCAAGGCCGAGATCGAGGCGATGACCCCGGCGCAGGTGCAGCAGGCCGCCGCCGAGATCAAGCCACAGGCGCTGACCTGGGTGGTGGTGGGTGATCTCAAGCAGACCGAAGCGGCCGTGCGTGCGCTGAACCTGGGCGAGGTGACGGTGATCGACGCCGAAGGCAACCCGGTCAAGAAATGAGGGATGCGCCTGCCCGCCCCCGCGGGCAGGCCTCCCCAGGTAGTGCCGGCCGCTGGCCGGCAACGCCGTGACCCGAAGGCGGGGTCACAACCCCCTGCGGGGGATCCGTTCCCCCACCGGCTACCCCCGATTCAGGCGGTTCAGGCAGAATCCCTCCATACCCTTCCAGGATCTGCCCATGCGCGTTCTGCTGCTTTCCTCCCTGCTGCTCACCGTCACCGCCTGTACCTGGGTGCCGATCGAACCGGCCGGCAAGGCGACCCGCGTGCTGCCGGCAGGCCCGGTTCCCGCTGGCTGCATTGCCAAGGGCGAGGTGGTGGTGACCGTGAAGAGCAAGGTCGGCTTCTACAACCGCAACCCGCTGCGCGTGCAGGAAGAGCTGGAAACCCTGGCCCGCAACGAGGCCCCGAGCGCCGGCGCCAATGCCGTGCAGGCCGCCGCGGCCCCGGCCGATGGCAGCCAGCGCTTCGCCGCATTCCAGTGCCCGCCGCGCTGAACGCTTCACCATACGGCCAAGGCTGAATTCGTAAAGATGCGGTGAAGGCCCCGGGGGTTATAGAATAGCGCCCCCTTTTGCCTGAGCCTTGGCGCTAACCTCGATGCTCTTCAAGAATGTCTCGATCGCCGGCCTGGCACACGTCGACGCGCCGCATACGCTGACCACAAAGGAAATCAACGAACGCCTGCAGCCGACGTTGGATCGCCTGGGTATCCGCACCGACGTGCTCGGCGACATCGCCGGCATCCACGCGCGCCGCCTGTGGGACAACGGCGTGCTGGCGTCCGACGCTGCCACCATGGCAGGCCGCAAGGCACTGGAAGACGCAGGCATCAATGCGACGCAGGTTGGCCTGCTGGTCAACACCTCGGTCAGCCGCGACTACCTGGAGCCGTCCACGGCTTCCATCGTCTCGGGCAACCTCGGCGTCAGCGACGAGTGCATGACCTTCGACGTCGCCAATGCCTGCCTGGCCTTCATCAACGGCATGGACATCGCCGCGCGCATGATCGAGCGCGGTGACATCGACTACGCGCTGGTGGTGGACGGCGAGACCGCCAACCTGGTGTACGAGAAGACCCTGGAGCGCATGACCGCCCCGGACGTCACCGCCGACGATTTCCGCAACGAGCTGGCCGCCCTGACCACCGGTTCGGGTGCCGCGGCGATGGTGATGGCGCGCTCGGAGCTGGTGCCGGACGCGCCGCGCTACAAGGGCGGCGTGACGCGCTCGGCCACCGAGTGGAACCAGCTGTGCCTGGGCAACCTGGACCGCATGGTCACCGACACCCGCCTGCTGCTGATCGAAGGCATCAAGCTGGCACAGAAGACCTTCAGCGCCGCCAAGATCGCACTCGGCTGGGCCGTGGAAGAGCTCGACCAGTTCGTGATCCACCAGGTCAGCCAGCCGCACACCGCGGCGTTCATCAAGAACTTCGGCATCGACCCGAAGAAGGTGATGACCATCTTCGGCGAGCACGGCAACATCGGCCCGGCCTCGGTGCCGATCGTGCTGAGCAAGCTCAAGCAGCTGGGCAAGCTGAAGAAGGGCGATCGCATCGCGCTTCTGGGTATCGGCTCGGGCCTGAACTGCTCGATGGCTGAAGTGGTCTGGTAAAAGAGTCACCGCTGACCTGCTGCACGACGGGCAGCGATGATTTTTCCAAGTGTTCAAGGGCCGGTTTACCGGCCCTTTCTACAGGTGCGATCCGATGTCCCAGCTTCCCGGTTACCCCGCCCACCCGCAGCGCTTCGAGGTACGCCCCGGCCTGTCGATGAACTATCTCGACGAAGGCCCGCGCGACGGCGAGGTGGTGGTGATGGTGCATGGCAACCCGTCGTGGAGCTATTACTGGCGCACGCTGGTCGCCGGCCTGTCGGACACGTACCGCTGCATCGTGCCGGACCACATCGGCATGGGCCTGTCGGACAAGCCCGATGACAGCCGCTACGAGTACACGCTGCAGTCGCGCGTTGACGACCTCGATGCGCTGCTCAAGCATCTGGGCATCACCGGCCCGGTGACCCTGGCGGTGCACGACTGGGGCGGCATGATCGGTTTCGGCTGGGCGCTGTCGCACCACGACCAGGTCAAGCGCCTGGTGGTGCTCAATACCGCTGCATTCCCGATGCCGGCGGCGAAGAAGATGCCGTGGCAGATCGCGCTGGGCCGCCACTGGAAGATCGGCGAGTGGATCATCCGGACCTTCAACGCGTTCTCCTCCGGTGCCTCGTGGCTGGGCGTGGAGCGGAAGATGCCGGCCGACGTGCGCCGCGCCTACGTGTCGCCTTACAACAGCTGGGCCAACCGCATCAGCACCATCCGCTTCATGCAGGACATCCCGCTGTCGCCGGCCGACAAGGCGTGGTCGCTGCTGGAGCGTGCCGGCAAGGCGCTGCCGTCGTTCGCCGACCGGCCGGCCTTCCTCGGCTGGGGCCTGCGCGACTTCGTGTTCGACCACCACTTCCTGAAGGGCTTCCAGGCCGCGCTGCCGCGGGCCCAGGTACACGCGTTCGAGGACGCCGGCCACTACGTGCTGGAAGACAAGCACGAGGTGCTGGTGCCGGAGATCCGCGCGTTCCTGGACGCCAACCCGATCTGATCGGTGTGCCGACCAACGGTCGGCACCCACCCCTTCCTCTTCCGGTGGGTGCCGACCGTGGGTCGGCACACCCGAAGGGTTGATGAGGTTGCCGGCCAGCGGCCGGCACTACCATTACGCGGCGACCGGCGCCTGCGGCGGCGAGGAAGGGCTGTTGCCGTTGTCGTCCGGATGGTCGTCGTCATTGTCGGCGTCATCGCGCCAGCGCCAGTCGGCCGGCGTCAACGGATCCAGGCCATAGGCGATGCGCGCCTTGTCGCACTGCGGGCTGGCCTTGCCGTACTCCCACGATGCATCCACCTCGCGGCACACGCTGGGCCGGTTGGGATGGATGGTGCAGCGTGAATACACGCCGATCTGCGCATCCAGCGCCACGCAGCGCACCGGCTTGGAATGGGTGCCGCGCATGCACAGGCGGTGCGGGTCCAGCACCTCGGTGAGCTGGTGCGGCACGCCGCCGGGGGTGACCTCGTCTGATTCCATCCAGTGGAAGGCCACGCGGTACTGGGTGCAGCAGGCGCCGCAGGTCATGCAGGGATGTTGCATGGGCAAGCCGCCTCGGGCGGCAGTCGGAATCAGGAACGAGGGTGCGGATTTTCCACGAAGTGGGCCGCCGCGCAAGAAATTCCGTAAGCGGCGACAATGAACGGATGAACCGACCCTGCAATATTGCCGCCCGCTTGCCTGAACTGGCGCGTGAACGGCCTGATCAGATCGCCATCCGCTGCCCTGGCCGCCGTGGCGCCGGCAACGGCATGGCCGCCTACGACGTGACCCTGGATTACCGCCAGCTGGACGCCCGCAGCGACGCCATGGCGGCCGGCCTGGCCGGCTACGGGATCGGCCGTGGAGTGCGCACGGTGGTGATGGTGCGGCCGTCGCCGGAGTTCTTCCTGCTGATGTTTGCCCTGTTCAAGCTGGGCGCGGTGCCGGTGCTGGTCGACCCGGGCATCGACAGGCGCGCGCTGAAGCAGTGCCTGGACGAGGCGCAGCCGGAGGCCTTCATCGGCATTCCGCTGGCGCACGTGGCGCGGCTGGTGCTGCGCTGGGCCCCCTCGGCGGCGCGCCTGGTGACCGTGGGCCGCCGCCTCGGCTGGGGCGGGACCACGCTGGCCGCGCTGGAGCGCGCCGGCGCCAAGGGTGGGCCGATGCTGGCCGCCACCGACGGCGAGGACATGGCCGCGATCCTGTTCACCAGCGGCTCCACCGGCGTGCCCAAGGGCGTGGTCTACCGCCACCGCCACTTCGTCGGCCAGATCCAGCTGCTGGGCAGCGCCTTCGGCATGGAAGCGGGCGGGGTGGACCTGCCGACCTTCCCGCCGTTCGCCCTGTTCGATCCTGCGCTGGGCCTGACCTCGGTCATCCCGGACATGGACCCGACCCGACCGGCGCAGGCCGACCCGGCGCGCCTGCACGACGCCATCCAGCGCTTCGGCGTGACCCAGCTGTTCGGCTCGCCGGCGCTGATGCGGGTGCTGGCGAAGCATGGCCGGCCGCTGCCGACGGTGACCCGGGTGACCTCGGCGGGTGCGCCGGTGCCACCGGACGTGGTCGCCACCATCCGCAGCCTGCTGCCGGCCGACGCGCAGTTCTGGACGCCGTATGGCGCCACCGAGTGCCTGCCGGTGGCGGTGGTCGAAGGCCGCGAGCTGGAACGCACGCGCGCCGCCACCGAGGCCGGCGCCGGCACCTGCGTGGGCAGCGTGGTGGCGCCGAACGAAGTGCGCATCATCGCCATCGATGACGCGCCGCTGGCCGATTGGTCGCAGGCGCGCGTGCTGGCGGTTGGCGAAGTGGGAGAAATCACGGTGGCTGGCCCGACCGCCACCGACAGCTACTTCAACCGCCCGCAGGCCACGGCTGCAGCGAAGATCCGCGAGACGCTGGCCGATGGCAGCACCCGCGTGGTGCATCGCATGGGCGACGTCGGTTACTTCGATGCGCAGGGTCGCCTGTGGTTCTGCGGGCGCAAGACGCAGCGCGTGGAAACCGCGCGCGGACCGCTGTACACCGAACAGGTCGAGCCGGTGTTCAACACCGTCGCAGGCGTGGCGCGCACCGCGCTGGTCGGTGTCGGCGCCGCCGGTGCGCAGGTGCCGGTGCTGTGCGTGGAACTGCTGCGCGGCCAGTCCGACAGCCCGGCGCTGCAGGAAGCGCTGCGTGCGCATGCCGCAGCGCGCACGCCTGAGGCCGGCCTGCAGCACTTCCTGGTGCATCCGGCGTTCCCCGTCGATATCCGTCACAACGCCAAGATCGGCCGCGAGAAGCTCGCCGTCTGGGCCAGCGCCGAACTGGAGAAGCGCGCATGAAGATCCTGGTCACCGGTGGTGGTGGGTTCCTTGGCCAGGCGCTGTGCCGCGGGCTGGTCGAACGTGGCCACCAGGTACTGGCGTTCAACCGCAGCCATTACCCGGAGCTGCAGGTGATGGGCGTGGGCCAGATCCGTGGCGACCTGGCCGACCCGCAGGCGGTCCTGCATGCGGTGGCCGGCGTCGATGCGGTATTCCACAACGGTGCCAAGGCCGGTGCGTGGGGCAGCTATGACAGCTACCACCAGGCCAATGTGGTCGGCACCGACAACGTCATCGCCGCCTGCCGTGCGCACGGTATCGGCCGGCTGGTCTACACCTCCACGCCCAGCGTGACGCACCGGGCCACCCACCCGGTGGAAGGCCTCGGCGCCGACGAGGTGCCGTACGGCGAAGATCTCCAGGCGCCCTATGCGGCCACCAAGGCGATTGCCGAACAGCGCGTGCTGGCGGCCAATGACGCGTCGCTGGCGACGGTGGCGCTGCGTCCGCGCCTGATCTGGGGCCCTGGCGACCAGCAGCTGGTACCGCGCCTGGCCGAACGTGCACGACAGGGCCGCCTGCGCCTGGTGGGCGATGGCAGCAACAAGGTCGATACCACCTACATCGACAACGCCGCGCTTGCCCACTTCCTCGCCTTCGAGGCACTGGCGCCCGGTGCCGCATGTACAGGCAAGGCCTACTTCATTTCCAACGGCGAACCGCTGCCGATGCGCGAGCTGGTCAACAAGCTGCTGCAGGCGGTGGGTGCACCGGCCGTGGACAAGGCGATCAGCTTCAAGACCGCCTACCGTATCGGCGCCATCTGCGAGAGGCTGTGGCCGCTGCTGCGCCTGCGCGGCGAACCGCCGTTGACCCGGTTCCTGGCCGAACAGCTGTGCACGCCGCACTGGTACAGCATGGAGCCGGCGCGCCGAGACTTCGGTTACGTGCCGCAGGTCAGCATCGAAGAGGGACTGCGCAGGCTGAAGGCTTCATCTGCTGCATAGATCGCCATCACTGGTTGCACACCGCAGGATCGGGAGGATGGACCCACGCCATCCAAGGCTCGACCACCCGCGAGGAGCGCCATGCTGCATTACGCCATCATTTTCTTTGTCATCGCCATCATCGCCGCCGTTCTGGGTTTCTCCGGTATCGCCGGCGCCGCAACGAACATCGCCTGGATCCTGTTCGTGGTGTTCCTGATCCTTGCGGTGATCTCGATGTTCCGCAAGCGAGGCTAGCCGGTAGTGCCGGCCGCTGGCCGGCATCGCTGTCCGCAGAGTCGAGCCATGCTCGACTCTGCGTGCGATCACCACGTTACACAGCGCTCTGCAGCCCGCGATCGGCCTCATGGCGTTCCAACGCCAGTTCGATCAGGCGCGTGATCAGCGTGGTGTAGTCAACACCGCTGGCGCCCCACAACTTCGGGTACATGCTGATGTGGGTGAAGCCCGGCAGCGTGTTGACCTCGTTGATGACGATCTCGCCGTCTGCGGTGAGGAACACATCCACGCGCGCCATGCCCGCACACTCCAGCGTCTGGTAGGCCTGCCGCGCGATCTGCTGGATACGCGCCTGGGTGGCGGCGTCGATGTCGGCCGGCACCACCACGTCAGCGCCATTGGCATTGATGTACTTGGTGTCGTAGGCGTAGAACTCGTCGTGCACCACCACCTCGCCGCATACGCTGGCCTGCGGGTGCTCGTTGCCCAGCACCGCGCATTCGATCTCGCGGCCGACCACCGCCGATTCCACCAGCACCTTGTGGTCGTAGCGCAGCGCCAATGCCAGTGCCTCGGCAAAGCCCGCCGCATCCTTGACCTTGCTCACACCCACCGACGAACCCTGGTTGGCCGGCTTCACGAACAGCGGCAGGCCGAGCTGGGCGATGACTGCATCGGGATCCACCTCCGCGGCCTGATGGCGGCGGATGCACAGCCACGGCGCCACCTGCAGCCCCGCGTCGCGCAGCAGGCGCTTGGTCACGTCCTTGTCCATCGCCACCGCCGAGCCCAGTACCGGCGAACCGACGAAGGGCAGGTTCGCCATGCGCAGCAGGCCCTGCAGCGCACCGTCCTCGCCCAGTGGCCCGTGCACGATCGGAAGCACCACATCGATCTGGCCCAGCGCACTGGCCGTATCGGACGGCTGCAGCTGCGCCTGCTCGGCGCCCGGGCGCATCGCCAGCGACTGGCCCGAGCGATGCAGCGCGATGCGCGATGGATCATCGGCATTGATCAGGAAGGTATCCGGCTGGCTCAGATGCCACTGGCCCTGCTTGTCGATGCCGACCAGCACCGGCTCGAAGCGCTCGCGATCAAGCGCATCGAGGATGTTCTTCGCCGACTGCAGCGAAACTTCGTGCTCGGAGGACTTGCCCCCGAAAATGATGCCAACCCGGGTCCGTGCCATGGGGAATGCGATGTCCTGTGCGTTGCGTGGCCCCATAGCATGAACCTTCATCGGCCCACCGCGTGAGGCACAGATGAACCAGAAATCCATCCACGCATGGCGTGGATCTACCGTCCTCATGGCCCATCAACAGGGGTCGGAGCCCGTTGCGCTACAACGGGATCCGACCCCACGGACGACAGGAAACTGTCGAAGGCGGGGTGGGTCCGGTTGTGGGGGCGTGAGCCGCATGGATGCGGCGACCGAGCTTACATGGACGTACTTGCAGCGTCCCCCGCAACCGGACCCACCCCGCCATCCCACGGATAGCCAGCTTTTGATGTTGATCTTGCCGGCCAGCGGCCGGCACTACCACGGGTGCCGGGCGGCAGCCCGGCAGCCCGGCAGCCCGGCCCAAGCCCCCCACCCACGCAGGTAGAATGCGCACATGGCTCTCTCCCTGCTCAAGTCCCTCAAGCCGGTCGCTGGCCGCGCCCTGCAGATCGCCCTGAACCGCGCGCTGGCGCTGGATCCGGATACCCGCCATGCACTGGCCAGCCTCGATGGCCGGCATATCGACCTGACCCTGGAAGCGCCGGCGCTGGCGATGCGCATCAGCGTCGACGGCGACCAGCTGCGGGTCGGCCCGGTGGATGCGCAGGAGGCCGACCTGGCCGTGCGCAGCAGCCTGGCCGGCGTGCTGGCGCAGCTGCCACTGCTGGCCAACGCACGACGCGGCGACAACAACGGCAAGGGCCGTGTGCGCGTGGCCGGCGATGCCGAGCTGGCGCGCCGCCTGCAGCAACTGGCCAAGGGCTTCGATCCGGACTGGCAGCAGCCTTTCGTCAGCGTATTCGGCGAAGTACTGGGCGTGCAGGTCGCCAACACCCTGCGCAGCGCCCTGCAGCACGCGCGCCAGGGGGCGATCGATCTGGCCCACAGCGCCGCTGAGTTCATCACCGAGGAGTCGCGCGATGTGGTGCCGCGCGCCGAGCTGGATGCCTTCCACGACGACGTGGATGTGCTGCGCGATGACGTGGAGCGCCTTGGTGCACGCGTGCAGCGCCTGCGGGGTGCCGCATGAAGGCCGTGCTGCGGGCCAGCCGCATTGGCCGGGTGATCCTGCGTTACCGCCTCGACGACCTGCTGCAGGACACGCCGGCCGAGCGCTGGCTGCGCCTGGCCAAGCCGTTCGTGCCGCGCGCCTCGGCCAGCATCGCTTCGCAGTCGCGCGGTGCGCGCCTGCGCCTGGCGCTGCAGGATCTCGGCCCGATCTTCGTCAAGTTCGGCCAGATCCTGTCCACCCGCCGCGACCTGGTGCCGCCGGACGTGGCCAACGAACTGACCCTGCTGCAGGACCGGGTCAAGCCGTTCGATGGCGAGACCGCGCGCCGCATCGTCGAGGACGCGCTCGGCCTGCCGGTCAGCGAGGCCTTCGCCAGCTTCGACACCGAACCGCTGGCCTCGGCCTCGATCGCGCAGGTGCACGCGGCCACGCTGGCTGATGGTCGCCAGGTGGTGGTCAAGGTACTTCGACCGGGCATCGAGAAGCAGATCGACGCGGATATTGCCCTGCTCAATTCGCTGGCCGCGCTGGTCGAGCGCACCCACCCGCGCGCCGACAAGATCCGGCCGCGCGAAGTGGTGGCCGAGGTCGAGAACACCCTGGCCGCCGAGCTGGACCTGCAGCGCGAAGGCGCCAACGCCAGCGTGCTGCGCCGCTTCTGGGAAAACAGCGACGACCTGTACGTGCCGGAAGTGATCTGGAGCCACACCGCCGAGCGCGCGCTGACCCTGGAGCGCGTTTGGGGCATTCCGTCCGATGACATCGCTGCACTGGACAAGGCCGGCATCGACCGCAAGGCGCTGGCCGCCAAGGGCGTGCGGGTGTTCTATACCCAGGTGTTCCGCGACAACTTCTTCCACGCCGATGCGCACGCCGGCAACATCTGGGTCGACACCGATCCGGCGCGCCGTGCCAATCCGCGCTTCATCGCGCTGGACTTCGGCATCATGGGCCAGCTCTCGCAGGAAGATCAGTACTACCTGGCCGAGAACTTCATGGCCATCTTCAACCGCGATTACCGCCGCATCGCCGAACTGCACGTGCAGGCACGCTGGATGCCCGACCACGTACGCATCGACGATCTGGAAGCGGCCGTGCGTTCAGTGTGCGAGCCGTACTTCACCCGTCCGCTGTCGCAGATCTCGCTGGCCGAAGTGCTGATGAAGCTGTTCCGGGTGGCGCAGCGCTACCAGCTGACGCTGCAGCCGCAGCTGATCCTGCTGCAGAAGACCCTGCTGAACATCGAGGGCGTCGGCCGCCAGCTGGACCCGCAGATCGACATCTGGGCGGTGGCCAAGCCGGTGCTGGCGAAGATCCTGCGCGAGCGCTACAGCCCGCGCCGGGTGGTGCGCGAGCTGGGCAAGCGCCTGCCGGAAATCATGACCCATGCGCCGGACATGCCGCGGCTGGTGCACGCCTGGCTGACCCAGCAGGTGGAAGGCCGCCACGAACTGGCGATGCGTTCGCGCGATCTGGTCGCGCTCGACGCCAGCCTGCAGCGCCTGCAGAAGCGCGCCGTGGGCGCGATCACCGGTGTGGGCCTGCTCGCCATCGCTGCACTGATGTATGTGCTGCAGCCGCCGGGCTGGTACTGGGGCGACGTGCCGGCGTGGAGCTGGCTGTCCGGTGCGGTCGGCGTGGTGGCGCTGGCGCGCGCGTGGTGGCGCTGACCCCGGCAGATTGAAGATCGGCGGCACGGTACGCCGCCGATCAATTACAGGCTCACCAGTGGTAGCCCAGGCCCAGGTGCGACTGCACACTCTGGAAGCTGTCCAGGCGCGTCCTGTGCCAGGTCTTGCCGATACCCACGTCCAGCACCAGATGCTCACCCAATGGCTGGCTGCGGCGCAGGAAGGCACGCCGTGCATCGTGCTCGCGCAGCAGCAGCGGATCGGACTCGGCGGTATAGCCGGACGTGCCGCTGCCCAGCCACAGCTGGGTCGAACCACGGCCTTGCCCATCCTTCAGCCGCAGCGACAGTGTGGTGCCATGCCCATCCGGTCCATTGGACTGGCGGTGCCGCTCGTGGCGCAGTGAGGCAGTCACGCGCGGGAAGTAATGCGAGGCACCCACCGACCAGCCGCTCACATGGGCGCCGGCATGGTACTGGGCGTATTTGCCGCCCACGCTCAGTACGGTCTGCGGTGTCACGTTCCACTGGATGTCCTGGTTGACCTGGCGGTTGACGAACACCGGATCATCGTTGGATGCCGTGACAGCGGTGCGGGTGGACAGGCGCGGGCTCCAGCGATGGTGCAGCGAGCCCTGCATGCGGTTGCCGCTGAATCGCCTGCTGCCGTAGTCACGCTCGCCATGGGCCAACCCCAGGTGCCAGCGGCTGCCGCCACTGCGTCCGGCCACGTCCACGGTCTGTACGTCGCGCTTGCCGAAGCCATCGCTGTAGTCGGCATGGTCCAGCTGCACCGTGACACGGTCGACGCCGGCGTGGGCGCTGCAGACAGCCAGCAGCAGGGCGCATGGCAGTGCGCCACGGATGATCAATCGCATGGGGTTACTCCAGGGGTTGGGAATGCAATGACTGCAGCAGCCGGTAGCGGCCGGGCGGCAGGTTTCGTTCCACGGTGATGCGCGGCCCGAACTGGCTTCCCGGCGCGACGATGCGGCCGGGCAGGATGATCACGCCGACGCCCAGCGCGGCACCTTCGCCGATCCAGGCGCCGAGCTTGTCGCGCTGGCTGTCGATGACGGTGTCGCCGATGTGGACGGTGACCGTTGCCCCATCCAGGCGATGGTTGCTGGTACGCACCAGGGTGCCGAGATAGACCCGGTCATCGATGCGGCTGTCGGCGATGAAGCACTGCGGGCCGATGCTGACCTGGCTGCCCAACCGTGCGTTCTTCAGTTCGCTGGCAAAGCCGATACGCGTGCCGTCACCGATGCACAGCGGGCCGCGCAGCAGTGCGTTGTTGCCGATCAGGCAGTCGCGGCCGATCGACACCGGACCCTGGACATGGGCGCCGTCGCAGATGCGACTGCCGGCACCGATCCGTACGGCGCCGTGCAGGGTGGCCCGTGGCGAGACCTCCGCGTCGGGATCAGTGTGGGGCGCAAGTGTCGACAGTGCCTCGGCCATCGCGGCGAGGTCATTCCACCACATGCGGGTACCTCGTCGGCTTGTCGCGCACGGGTTCGCGGCCGGTGAACAGCCCCGCCAGGCCATGAAACAGCCAGATCGCATAGGCGAGCAGTACATACAGCATCGAGAAGGCCGCCGCCGGCACCAGCCACGCGCGTCGGTGGTGGATGGCACTGATCACTGCCAGCAGCATGACGATGCCGGTCCAGAACAGCGGCATCACCGACAGGGCAAGGCCACCCGGTCCGTGCAGCCGGGCCGCGCCGAACCATACCTGCAGCGACAGCATGATGCCGGCCAGGGCGAGCAGCATCATCGGCAGGATGCTGAAAATGCCGAAGCGTGTCAGCAGCAGGCGGCGATGCAGGCGCATGCATACCGCATAGCCGACGATCCAGCGTCGCCAGCGCCGCCATTCCTCCACCAGCGTGTTGCATTCCTGCGGGTAGACCACGCAGCGGATGCTCTGGCGAACCCGATAGCCCTGCGCAACCAGCGACCAGGACATGTCGAGGTCTTCCACGCGGGTGCGATCGGAAAATCCGACCTTGCGCAGCACCGAAGTACGGAACAGGCCACACGAGCCGGAAACGATGAACGGTGCGCCGCCCAGCCATTGCTGGAAGCTGCGCTTGATCACGATCATCGGCAGTTTCAGGCTGGCGCGCACATGGGGGAGGAAGCCGGCGCCCTGCAGGCTGGACGAGGGGACCCCGCCAACCGCATCGGCGCCGCGCTCGATCTCGGCCAGCAGATGACCCAGGCCATGGCTGCGCGGATCGATATGGGTATCTGCATCGGTCAGGAACACCTGCTCGGCGGTTGCGTGCTGCAGCCCGTGCATCAGCGCACCGCCCTTGCCGGTGTTGGCCTGGTGCACGGCCACCAGGCGCCCGGGCCAGCGCGCCTGCAGCGCATCAAGCACCTGAGCCGTGTTGTCGGTGGAACCATCGTTGACACAGATCACCCGCGCCACGTACGGGTTTTCCAGCAGGCTGGCCAGCGAGCGCTCCAGGCATGGGGCTTCGTTGTAGGCCGGCACGATCGCGTCGATGCTGTACAGGCGGGTGCTGGGCCGGCGCGAGGCCTGCACGCAGATTCGTACCAGGATGAAAGCGCACATGGCCAGGAACAACAGCGTCTTCATCAAAGCACCAGACGGTAGGGCAGGAAGCCCTCGCTGGGACCGATGCCGATCTGCTGGCCACGGAACTGCGCATGGCAGCGGAGGTGGCTTTCCTGCATGTAGTGGCGATCGCCCTGGCTGGCATGCTCGCGCAGCGCGTGGATCTTCAGCTCCAGCTGCGCGCTGATGTCCTCGAACACCTGCGGCGCGAACTGCGGCAGGGTGCTGGGACTCTCATAACAGAGGATCTGCGGAATGTGGCGGCAGGCGATGATCGACGCTTCGTGAACGGTGCGATGGTCCTGGTGATGATCCTCACCACACATCGTGTAGATGCGGTCTGGTTCGATCAGCGTGCAGATCTGTTCGATCGACGCAATGATGTCGTTGCGGCAGGCGGGGAATCGCGTGTCCGGGAAATCCTGCTGGATCACCTCGGCCACCCCGAGCCGGCGCAGGGCGCGATGCGATTCATCGCTGCGATCGACGCCGGCGTGGCAGCCCCGGCCGCCGCGGCTGAGTACCAGTGCATGGATGCGTGAGCCGGCGCGGGCGAGCTTTGCCAGGCTGCCACCGCAACCGAGTTCGATGTCATCTGGATGGGCACCGATTGCCAGAATGTTCAATGTCATGGCCGTGTCCTAGCGGAAGCCGGGTGCGCGGCGGCCAGGCATGCTGTCCCCGCGCGAAGGAGGCGGAAACTATCTCAGCGTGAAAATGCAGCAGCTCTAGGATTCATACGAAATTCCGGGATTCGGGTAAGAATGGACGCTGCGTCATGGCGAGCTCAGCGGAAAATGGCCCTGGAACTGTCGGAACTGAAGAACGAACTGGCCCACTTCGGTGCCGAAAACGACGCCCGTGAAGTCGAACGCGGCCGCCGCATGCTCAACATCACGCCAGATACGGGCGAATTCCTCGCGGTGCTGGTGCGCTTCGGCACTGCGCGCCGCGTACTGGAGATCGGCACCTCCAACGGCTATTCGACGCTGTGGCTGGCCGAGGCCGCCGCCGCCATCGACGGCCACGTGACTACGCTGGAATACGCCGAGGACAAGGCGGCGATGGCGCGTGACACCTTCGCGCGCAGTGGCCTGGCCGATCGCATCACGCTGGTCCACGACGATGCCGGGCCGTGGCTGGCAGAGGCCGCCGATGCCAGCATTGACCTGCTGTTCCTCGATTCGGACCGCGGGCAATACGCCGGCTGGTGGCCGCAGCTGCGCCGCGTGCTGCGTCCGGGTGGCCTGCTGGTGGTGGACAACGCCACCTCGCACGCGGAAGAGATGGAGCCGCTGTGCGTGCTGCTGGGCGCTGATCCGGACTTCAGCACCAGCCTGGTGCCGGTGGGCAACGGCGAGCTGCTGGCCGTACGCAACGCCTGACCGCCGCGCTGCCCGCGCCTGATCCGGTAGTGCCGGCCGCGCCTGATCTGGTAGTGCCGGCCGCTGGCCGGCAAGCCCAGCAGCCAGACGATCCGCAGGCAGCCGGCCAGCGGCCGGCTCTACCGCATTCAGTACCCAGCCCCGATAATTCCGCCGTGAGCACCGAACCTGCCACCCTCGCCGCGGTCGAGACCTACACCGCGCCCCTGCAGCTGCTGCACCTGGATGAGCGCCTGGCTGTGGTCAACAAGCCTGCCGGGCTGATGGTCCACGACAGCAAGCTGGCCCGTGGCGAAGACGACTTCCTGGCCGACCGCCTGCGCGAGCAGCTGGGCCGCCCGATCTTCCTCGTGCATCGCCTGGACCGGGCCACCAGTGGCTGCCTGCTGCTGGCCTTTGACCGCGAGACCGCCAGTGCGCTGGGCAAGGCGCTGATGGGTGGCGAGGTGCTGAAGGACTACCTGACCGTCTGCCGGGGCTGGCCGGCCGAACTCGCCTGGCAGGTCGATCATGATCTGGACGGCGGCCCGGGCAAGCCGGTGAAAAAGCCGGCGGTCACCGACTTCCAGCGCCTGGCCACCGGCGAGTTGTCGGTGCCGGTCGGTGAATTCACCAGCTCGCGTTATGCGTTGCTGCGCTGCCAGCCCCAGACCGGGCGCTTCCGGCAGATCCGCCGGCACCTCAAGCACCTGTCGCATCACATGATCGGCGACACCAGCCATGGTGATGGCCGCCACAACCGCATCTTCCGCATGCAGGGCGTGCACCGCATGCTGCTGCACGCCGAGCGCCTGCGCTTCCCGCATCCTGAGGGCGGCAACGTGGATGTCAGTGCGCCGCTGGATCGTGAGTTCCAGAAGGCGCTGGACCTGTTCGGCTGGCAGGTGGACCTATAGACGGTAGTGCCGGCCGCTGGCCGGCATCTGCCTGATCCCAACCGTACGAGGTTGCCGGCCAGCGGCCGGCACGACCTCACTTCTTTTCCGGCTCGTTGACGATCGCTTCCAGGTCCTTCTGCAGGTCCGCGAACAGCGGCTGCATGCGCGCCTGGATCGCCACCATCACGTTCTGCATCAGGGCCGGGGTCTTGTCCAGCAGGCTCTGGCCGGCCGCGCTCTCGTAGAACTCGGCCATCGCCAGCACGTCTTCCCTGCTGAAAGTCTTCTTGTACAGGTCCACGTACATCGGCCGCAGCTGCTGCCAGGACAGTGCCTGGCGCAGGGTCTGGCTGGTCCGTGCCTGGATCCGCTTCAGCTGCTCCTGCTGCTGGGCATTGAGCTGGCGCTGTGCGGCCACCTGCTGGAACTGCTGCTGCTGCATCGCCTCGATCTGCGGCAGCATGGTGTCGATCATGCTCTGCGCACGTGACGCGGACAGCAGACGGTTGATGTCGCCATCGGTCGGCGGCGCGGCCAGGGCGGGGACACTGGCCACGGCCAGCGCCAGCAGCAGGGCGGCGCGGCGCAGCAGGGAGGGCAGGGCGGGTGCGGAGCGGGTCATGCGAAGCTTCCTGCGGTACATGGGACGGCCAGCATACCCGCAGCCAAGGCGAAGGCGGCGTGTTCGGTACCTGATCGGCGGCATACGGCGCGCGATGCGCACTCCGACACGTGGCTGCCGCTACAATGCGCGGATGGGCAGTGGACCGGTCACCATCAACGCGCAGCTTGAAATCCCCGACGGCGAGATCGTCGAGCGGTTCGTGCGTGCCAGCGGTGCCGGTGGCCAGAACGTCAACAAGGTCTCCACTGCGGTGGAACTGCGTTTCGATGTGGCCAACTCGCCCTCGTTGCCCGAACCGTTGCGCACGCGCCTGCTGGCGCGGCGTGACCGGCGCATGACCGGCGAAGGCGTGCTGGTCATCGACGCGCAACGTTTCCGTACCCAGGATCGCAATCGCGAGGATGCGCGCGAGCGGCTGGCGGCCTTCATCCAGGCCGGGCTGAGCGTGCCCAAACCGCGCAAGGCCACCAAGCCGACCCTCGGGTCGAAACTGCGTCGTCTGGACGCCAAACGCGGGCGCGCGCAGATCAAGCGCGGGCGCTCATCACGTGACTGGGAGTGATTGCTTGAACAACCCGACTCCGCTGCTGCCGGCCGTGCCGCCGCAGATGCCACAGGTCAAACCCAACGCCTTCCTGCGCTGGCTGGCGCGCTGCACCCTGCGCATGGGCGGCTGGAAGGTGACCGGCACCCTGCCTGACATCCCGCGCCTGGTGTTCATCATCGCGCCGCATTCGTCCAACTGGGACGGCCTGTGGGGCATGGCGGCCAAGATCGCGCTGGGCATGAAGGTGAAGGTGCTGGGCAAGGCCTCGCTGTTCTGGTGGCCGCTGGGGCCGCTGCTGCACAAGCTGGGCGTGATCCCGCTGGACCGCAGCTCGCCGCAGGGCACGGTGGGCCAGGCGGTGGACCTGCTGCGCAACAACGAGAAGATGTGGTTCGCCATCACCCCCGAGGGCACCCGAAAGGCGGTGAAGGAGTGGAAGGCCGGCTTCCTGAAGATCGCCCGGATGGCCGACGTGCCGATCCTGGCCGCCTATTTCCATTACCCGGAAAAGACCATCGGCATCGGCCCGCTGTTCCAGCCGACCGGCGACGATGCTGCCGACATGGCCGCCATCCGCGAGTTCTACCGGCCGTGGATCGGCAAGACCCGCGGCACGGTCTGAGCCGGCCGCAGGCCGTCGCATAGACGCCACGTCCGGCACATGCCGGGCGAGCGCGACAGGAGTAGGGTGGAGGGCTGGTATTCCATACCGTCTGCCCAAGGAGCGTTTTACATGTCGCGTACCGTAGTCCTGGCCGCCGCCATCAGCCTGGCGCTGGCGGCCTGTTCCGGCAAGGAGTCCACCCCCGTGTCCGATGCCCAGAAAGCCCCGGCCCAGCAGCCGGCCGAAGCCTCCACCAATCCGCTGCTGAGCGCCAGCACGCTGCCGTTCCAGGCGCCGCAGTTCGACAAGATCAAGGACAGCGACTACCTGCCGGCCTTCGAAGAAGGCATGCGCCAGCACCTGGCCGACGTTCGCAAGATCGCCGACAGCAGCGAGCCGGCCACCTTCGACAACACCATCGTGGCGATGGAGCGCAGCGGCGAGACCCTGACCCGCGTGTCGCGCATCTTCTTCGGCCTGGTCCAGGCCGATACCAACGATGCGCGCCAGAAGATCCAGGAAGAAGTGGCGCCGAAGCTGGCTGCGCACCAGGACGAGATCAACCTCGACCCGAAGCTGTTCGCGCGCGTGAAGTCGATCTATGACCAGCGCGACACGCTTGAACTGGATCCGGTGCAGAAGCGCCTGGTCGAGCACTACTACGATGGCCTGGTGCGCGCCGGCGCACAGCTGTCCGACGCCGACAAGGCATCGCTGCGCAAGCTCAACGTGGAAGAAACCACCCTTTCCACCCAGTTCCACACCCGCCTGGTGGCCGCTACCGCCGCTGCGGCCGTTGTCGTTGACGACAAGGCCAAGCTGGCCGGCCTGGACGAGGATGCGATCAACAACGCCGCCAACGCAGCGAAGGAGCGCAAGCTGGATGGCAAGTTCCTGCTGCCGCTGCAGAACACCACCCAGCAGCCGGTGCTCGGCTCGCTGAGTGATCGTGACCAGCGTGCCGCCGTGCTGAAGGCTTCGGAAACCCGCGCCGAGCGTGGCGATGCCAACGACACCCGGCAGACCGTGCAGCGCCTGGCCCAGCTGCGTGCGCAGAAGGCCAAGCTGCTTGGCTTCGACACCTTCGCCGACTACCAGCTGGGCGACCAGATGGCCAAGACCCCGGCTGCCGCGCTGAAGCTGCTGACCGACACCGTGCCGGCCGCTACCGCCAAGGCGCGCGCCGAAGCCGGCGAGATCCAGAAGGTGATCGACGCGCAGAAGGGCGGCTTCCAGGTCGCCGCCTCGGACTGGGATTTCTACGCCGAGCAGGTGCGCAAGGCCAAGTACGATCTGGACGAGTCGCAGATCAAGCCGTACTTCGAACTGGACAACGTGCTGCAGAACGGCGTCTTCTACGCCGCCACCCAGCTGTACGGCATCACCTTCAAGCCGCGTACCGACATTCCGACCTACAACCCGGACATGAAGGTGTACGAAGTGTTCGACAAGGACGGCACCTCGCTGGCCCTGTTCTACACCGACTACTTCAAGCGTGACAGCAAGTCCGGCGGCGCCTGGATGGACGTGTTCGTCGAGCAGGACGGCCTGACCGGCGCCAAGCCGGTGGTCTACAACGTCTGCAACTTCACCAAGCCGGCCGCCGGCCAGCCTGCGCTGATCAGCTTCGACGACGTCACCACCATGTTCCATGAGTTCGGCCATGCACTGCATGGCATGTTCTCGAACGTGAAGTATCCGTCGATTGCCGGCACCGCCACCTCGCGCGACTTCGTCGAGTTCCCGTCGCAGTTCAACGAGCACTGGGCGCTGGACCCGAAGGTGTTCGCCAACTACGCCAAGCACTACAAGACCGGCGAGGCGATGCCGCAGGAGCTGGTCGACAAGATCCTCAAGGCACGCAGCTTCAACCAGGGCTATGCGACCACCGAGTACCTGTCGGCCGCACTGCTGGACCTGGCCTGGCACACGCAGAAGGCCGACGCGCCGCTGCAGGACGTCGGCGCCTTTGAAGCCAGCGCGCTGAAGAAGTTCAAGGTCGACCTGCCGCAGGTGCCGCCGCGTTACCGCACCACCTACTTCGACCACATCTGGGGTGGCGGTTACTCGGCCGGCTACTACGCCTACTTCTGGGCCGAAGTGCTGGATCATGACGCCTACCAGTGGTTCACCGAACACGGTGGCCTGACCGCCGCCAATGGCCAGGAATTCCGCGACAAGATCCTCTCGCGCGGCAACAGCGTGGAGCTGTCGACCCTGTACCGCGATTTCCGCGGCAAGGACCCGTCGGTGGAACCGCTGCTGAAGTTCCGCGGGCTGAAATAAGCGCGACCTGAAGTACGAAAGAAATAACGGCGGGGGAAACCCCGCCGTTTTTCGTTGAATCGATACCATCGACAGATTCCGCAGTTTGCCGCTCATCCACGCATGGCGTGGATCCATGTATCGACCAAGGTCGACACCCACCAGAAGCAGGCCATGCTGTTCCGACAGTTCGCGGAGATCTGTCGAAGGCGGGGGGGGTCCGGTTGCGGGGGTGTCCGCGGCATGGATGCCGCGGCCAAGCTTACAGGGACGTACTTGCAGCGTCCCCGCAACCGGACCCACCCCGCCATCCCCCAGGAAACCGGCTTTGGCTGTTGCTGTTGCTGTTGAGGTTGCCGGCCAGCGGCCGGCACTACCGGGTGCCGGGCACAGCCCGGCCATCACGTCCCCACGTGTACCCGGTTGGCCTGTTCGGCCAGGCCCAGGTGATCCAGCGCGATGTCCAGCGCCAGCACATAGCTCTGCGCACCGTACCCGGCGGCAATGCCCAGGCGCTGGCCGACACCGGCCGGCAGGCACGGCTCGGCCACCGCGCCGTCGTCATGTACTTCCACGTAGGCGTTGTGCAGGTAGGGCAGCAGGCGCTGAAGACGCAGGCTGTTGGCACACGCACCCGGGTCCAGCAGCGTCACCTCGCCACGGCTGTGGTCGGCCACGCGCAGGGCGTCCAGCAGTTCCTGTTCCGAGCCGCAGGCGCGTATCGCCACGCTGGTGCCGGCGTCGATCGCCCGGTGCACCAACGACTTCAGTACCGGTGCCGGCAGCGGCATGGCGGTACGGATCAGCGCACCGGCGGCTTCCGGGCCACGGATGATGAAGATCGACATGGCTCAGCCCTCCTGCGCCAGGCGGCGGCCGACGATGGCCAGCGACAACGGATAACCGGCCTGCTGGCTGCGCTGGTCGATGACCACCGCCGCCGGGCCATGCTGCAGTCGCAGGCGCGCCTCCAGGCCGGGCTCGCTGGGTGCCTGCAACTCGATGTACTGCGCCGGCAGCCGTTCCAGCGCCGCCTGCAGCGCACCGCCCTCGGCCTGCCATTGCGCCTCGTCGGCCACGCCGACATCCAGCAGCACCCAGTCGGCCGAACGCGCCTGCGGCTGGCACAGGCACTGGCGCACTTCGGACAGGCTGGCGCAGTCGCTGCACAGCACGCGATGGCCGTTCAGCTGCGCCGGCAATTGCGGGCGCGGCGCGGACGAAGATGCGTGGCGGATCACCAGGAGGGTCATACAACACCTTGCGGAATGCGCCCTGCGGCGCGGTGGGCACACGATGCGCGCGCTGGCCGTAAAGGTGCGATGCCCGCGGCCGGTCCCGCGCGTAAAACCTGCGTAACCCGGCACTACCGGGAACCTCTCCCCCCGTGTGTGGTCTGATGCAGCTACCACCCACCCGGAGCCTGCCATGGACGCCGTTGCCCGCCCTCCCTTTTCCGATCGCGCGCTGGCCTGGCTGAAGAAGGAGGCGCTGCCGTTGCTGGTGATGCTTGGCCTGCTCGCCGCCGCCCGCGATACCCTCGCCAACCACTACGTGGTGCCCAGCGGTTCGATGCAGCCGACCCTGCAGCCCGGCGACCGGGTGGTGGTGGACATGCGCGCCTACGGCCTGCGCCTGCCATTCACCAGCAGGGAACTGATGTCCACCGGCACGCCGCAGCGCGGCGAAGTGGCGGTATTCGATTCGCCAGCCGACGGCACCCGCCTGATCAAGCGCGTTGCCGCAGTGGCCGGTGACCATGTGCAGCTGCACGAAGGGCACCTGACCATCAACGGCCAGCCGCTGCAGACTGCGGACCTGCAGGATGTGGAAGCCTTCGGTGAACGCCGTGCCAGCCTCGATCTGGACATGGGGGGCGGCCCGGACATCGCCGACCTGGTGGTGCCGGACGGCAAGGTGCTGGTGCTGGGTGACCACCGTGGCAACAGCTTCGATGGCCGCTTCTTCGGCTTCGTAGATGCCGACAAGGTCTACGGCCGTGCGGTGGCGGTGTACTACCGCCGCGGCGACGGTTTCGAGTGGCAGCGCCTGTAAGCTGAATTGATACTTCTTGAGTATCAATCCTGACTTATCAGGTTATGGATCGACTGGATGGACGGGCCTAGTCTGAGGCCCGTTCCCTCCCACGCCCGGCCGTCCCCACCGGCCCTTCGATTCCATGACTGGCGAAACTGCGGCGGCCGTTGAAGGCCGTCCCTCCACTCTCGATACCGGCACCGACACCCGCATCCAGCAGGGCACCCCGGCCTTCCGCCGCACCGCGCTGGCGCTGTTCCTGGCCGGCTTCTCCACCTTCGGCCTGCTGTACACGGTGCAGCCGCTGCTGCCCGAGTTCAGCCGTCACTTCGGCGTGTCCGCCGCCGGCAGCGCGATGTCGCTGTCGTTGACCACTGGCACGCTGGCGGTGGCGATGCTGCTGGCCGGCCTGCTGTCCGACGCGGTCGGCCGTCGCCCGTTGATGATCGTTGCGCTGTTGGCGTCGGCCATGCTGTCGCTGTGCACCGCGCTGGTGGACGACTGGACCACGCTGCTGGTGCTGCGCACCCTGCTTGGCCTGGCGCTGAGCGGCGTGCCGGCGGTAGCGATGACCTACCTGGTCGAGGAAATGGACAGCCGCGCGCTGGGCCTGGCGATGGGCCTGTACATCGGCGGCAACGCCATCGGTGGCATGAGCGGGCGCCTGCTGGCCGGCATCATCGCCGACCATTGGGGCTGGCGCTGGGGCATCGGCGTGGTCTCGATCATCGCCGTGGCCAGCACCGTGCTGCTGTGGCTGCAGCTGCCACCGTCGCGGCACTTCCATGCACGTCGCGGCGGCCTGCGCCAATTGCCGTCGCGCTGGCGCACGCTGTTCGCCGACCCGGGCCTGCCGTGGCTGTTCGCCACCTCGTTCGTACTGATGGGCGTGTTCGTCACCCTCTACAATTACCTGGGCTATCACCTGCTGGCGCCGCCCTACCATCTCAGCCAGACCGTGGTCGGGCTGATCTTCAGCGTCTATCTGGTGGGTACCTTCAGTTCGGCGTGGATGGGCCAGCAGGCCACGCGCTACGGACGCGGCCGCATCCTGTCGATCTCGTTCGCGCTGATCGGCGCCGGCATCGCGCTGCTGGCGATGCCGTGGCTGAGCACGATGGCGCTGGGTATCGCACTGGTGACCTTCGGCTTCTTCGGTGGTCATTCCGTGGCCAGCAGCTGGGTTGGAAGCCGCGCCGGCGCGATGCGTGCGGAAGCCTCGGCGCTGTACCTGTTCGCCTACTACCTGGGGTCCAGCGTGCTGGGCGGTGTGGGTGGCCTGGCCTATGCAGCCTGGGACTGGCTTGGCGTGTGTGCGTTCGCCGCCGTGCTGACCCTGATCGGCGGTGGCATCGTCTGGGCGCTGCAGCAGCGCGCGCCGCAGCCGGTCACGGCGTGACCCAACGCACGGTAGTGCCGGCCGCTGGCCGGCAACCACGGTGTGGCGGGTTTGCCGAGGTAGAGTCGACTGTTAGTCGACTGCTCTTCCATCAGATCGCGAAAACCCCGCGCTGCGCGCGATAGTCGACTAACTGTGTAAACCCACCACGTTGTTCAGCAGGACTCTGGAAATAGGTGGCTGGCCACCGATCCCCATGTGAGGGCGGTGCCAGTTGTAGTGGTGCAGCCATTGGGTCAGCACGGAATTGCGCTGGTCCGAGGA
>NZ_JCAFUM010000008.1:0-240308 GCF_059371335.1 Stenotrophomonas sp. YJH_SMC_6
CCGTGCCAGGGTACGGCGCAGCGTCCCGCCTGCATCGAGCGTGTCTTCCTTGAGGCGATTGCCGGCATTGTCCAGCGTGTAGTGGATGGTGTTGCCAGCGCTGTCGGCGATGTCCGTCAGCCGCTGCGCGGCGTCGTAGACGTAGGTGACGCTGCTGCCGTCGGGCTCGGTGACCTGCTGCACTTGGCCGGTCGGCCAGTAGCTGATCTGGGTAGCCCGGTCCTCGGGTGTGGTGGCACCGCGCACGGTGATCGAGGTCGGCCAGCCGCGGGGATGGTAGGTGTAATCAGTCACCACGCCGTTGGCGTCCTTGACCGACAACGGCCGCCCGAACGCGTCGTAGGCCAAGGTCTCGACCGTCTGGCCGAGCGCATTGGTCACACTGCGCAGGTCGCCCTTGCGATAGCTGCAGGCACCACTGGTCGCGCATCCCGCGTCGTCCGCGGTGTAGTAGGCATAGGTGGAGACATCCGCCACATCGCTTCGCGGGCCATCCACGCTCTTCAGCAGTCCCACCAGCGGGCACTCCGGGCCCTCTGCCTCACAGTAGACCTGCGTGGTGACGCGGGTGTTACCGGTCACCATGTCGCGCACGGTAATGGTGGTTGGCTGAAGGCGCGCATTGCGTGTGATGCGGATCTCACGGTTACCGACGGTCTGCTGCACCAGCCGATTGCTGTCCATGGCCACGCGCGTTTCGCTGATGCGCTGATCCTGAGTACCGGCCGCTTCGGTGGTGGTGGTCACGCTGACGGCGCCTACGGCAGCATCGCTGGCCTCGGCATAGGCGTAGCTGGTGACGACACCACGGCGATCGGTCACCGACTGCAGCCGGCGCCGGAAATCGGTGCCCTCGGGCAGATAGGTGCGGCTTATGCTGCCGTTGCTCTCGGTGATGCCATTGACCTTGCGAGGAAGTCCACTGGAGCCGATGGCGGTCAAGGCGTAGGTGCTCTGCTTGCCCAGTGCGTCGGTGACGATGGTGGTTCCTGCCGGGGTGTACTCCAGGCGCACGCCATCAATGCCTACGTCGGCCTGACTGCAGTCACCGGAATGGCGGCTGCAGGTGACCCGCCCCTCGGCGTCGTAGCCGTACCAACTGTAGCGCTGGTTGCCCTCGGCGGTAATGCCGGTCAGGTAGCCCGGGAGGCGGGCGTCCTCATAGTGATACGTGCGGCTGGCACCGTCTGCGTAGGTCGCACTGATCAATTCCCCGGCCGGGGAATAGGCGTAGCTCACCACGGGCTGGCCGGCAATCACCAGGGCCGAGATCAGCGAATCGTCACCCGGCGCGAGATACTGGACGTCCACGCGCCGGCCGGTTGAATGGGTGATGCTGAGCAGGCGGCCACGGCTGTCGTGTGCATAGGTTAGCGAGGTTCCGTCTTCGAAATCGCGGCGCTGCATCAGGCCGCCGGCATCGAACTGAATGCGCTCCTGAGCCCGCGACAACAACCATAGGCTCCCCTGTTGAGCCACGCGGTCCCCACTGCCATCCATTGCCTCATACACCGCTCCCACCTTCTTGAAGGCGAGCTGGCCACCCTCAGCGTCAATCAAACCCACCTGGACTTCCGAACTCGGTGGAAAGTCCGTGTCGTCAACGCCGAGCGTCAGGCGAATGTTGTGCGAGTGCGTCCATCCTTGGCCCATGGCTCCGCCGCTGGTGCCGGTCAAGGAATGATACTGGCGATCGAAGCGGACCCACCCGAGATCAAGGTCCGCTTCCGGCTGAGACTTGTCGCCGGTGGTGGGGTCGCACGGATTACCGACTTTGCACTCCTGCGGCGGCAGAGGAGAAGTCCAGTACGCCAGCAGCATTGCCATGTTTGGCTCGTCCTGCTGGGCCAAGGCGCACATGCCCAGGTTATCGTCCCACATCATCATGGGGCGATTCATGCATTTTGCGGTTCTACTCCGATAGGCGTGTTCCCAAAAGACCAGCTCCGAGCAGGCCTTGGTCCCCTCGTAGTAACTGTTTTTGACGAATTTATAGCGTTTGCTCTCGTTGATGACGCTGCCGTCATCTCCCACTCCAAGCCCGCCAACCTCCTCCCAGGCCTCTTCAGTCATGACGGTGGCAGCGCACCGCGGATCGCTCGCATTCTTCGACAGGAACATGCTGCGGACGGCATCCTCCGTGGCGTACTTCTGATGGTTCTGCTCATACACCCAATCCGTGGTTACGATCTTCTCGGGCTTGACGCGATAGTCATAGATCGTCTTGTTCGGAAGGGCCCTCTGGCGCTTGACCTCCCAAACGAAAGGCTTATCGACCTCATACTCGGCGAAGAAGGCCCGTATGTCTTTCTGGACAGCCGCCTCCGTGGAACGGGGCTCTCCCATCGAGAAGTAGCTTTCCCATTTCTTCTCGATCTCCTGCGCCTGCACGCTGGACGTCGAGCACGCCAGCACGAACAGCGCCAGACTGATGAGCGAAGTGCCAGAGTTTGCCTTCAACATCCCTGTTCTCCTTCCTGGACGGGCACAGCGCCGGCGGGAACGAGAACGTGGGGCAGCAGCCTCTTCACGTCATGCTTCGGATCGTCCCTGGTCCGGAATGCGGCGTGGCCGCATGGGGACGTTATCTCCGATGTGGTTTACACATTCAAGTCAAAAACTGTGGAATGAGTCGAATTTCAGAACTTTCTGATGCAGGGGGGGCGTGTCGGAAATGCAGCCGAGCGTGGGCTCGGCTCTACAAGGCGAATGCCCCAGAAACAGAAACGCCGGGCATCGCCCGGCGTTTCCGTCACCGCATGGAAGGGGTAAATCTCAGTACTTCCCATCAAACCCAAAGATCGGCTTGCGCTGCTTCCACGCACCAGCAGTAAAGTCCGGGAACTCCAGGGTCTGGAAGCTGTTGGCGATCGACTGCTCGCTCAGCGGGGTGATCGCGCTCCAGGTCACTGCGTCGTAGATGTCGATCGGCATCGGCGCCTTGGCCTTCAGCGCTTCAACAAAGGCATGGATGACGAACCAGTCCATACCACCATGCCCTGCACTCGCAGCGGTGTCGGCATTCTGTTTCCACAGCGGATGCTCGTACTCGTCCTGGTACTTCTTGAACTCTTCCCACTGGTGCGGCGGGCTGCGGCCTTCGATGTGGATCGAATGGTTCACGTCCATCCACAGGCCCTTGGTGCCCTGCACGCGGAAGCCCATCGAGTACGGGCGCGGCAGCGAAGTGTCGTGCTGCAGCAGGATGGTCTCACCGTTCTCGCAGGCCAGCGTGGTGGTGACGATGTCGCCCAGCTTGAACTTCACCTTGGTGCTGGGGTGGGTGGTGCCACCACTCTTGGCAACGGTGTACTCGTGCAGGCCACGCGCCTTGGTCGCGAAGGCATTGATATGGGTGAAGCGGTTGCCACGGTTGATGCCGGTATACATCGCGCACGGGCCGATGCCGTGGCTGGGGTACAGCTCGCCGTTGCGCTGCACCGAATGCTCGGTGCGCCAGCGTGCTTCGCTCCAGCCCTTGGGGCCGAACTCCACGCCGCTGTCGTAGGGCTGGTTCGGGTCGCCGGAATTGAACTTCACCCCGCGCAGGTCGTGCTGATAGCCGGCCTGCAGATGCACCAGTTCGCCGAACAGGCCCTGGCGCACCATCTGCAAGGCCGCCATCACGTCGCGACGGTAGCAGACGTTCTCCAGCAGCATGTACGGGGTGCCCGTGCTCAGCTGGGTCTTCAGCACGTCCCAGTGGTCCTGCAGGGTGATGCCGGCCACCACTTCGCAGCCCACGGCCACGCCGGCCTGCATGGCGGCGATCGCCATCGGTGCGTGGTACTCCCACGGCGTGGCGATGATCACGCCATCGATGCCCTTCTGTTCCAGCAGGCGCTTCCAGGCGTTGGTATCGCGGTCCTGGCCGTAGGTCTTCGGGGCCGGCTTGCCGGCCTTGGCCACCATGTCCATGGCGCGACCGAGCATTATCGGTTCGATGTCGCACAGCGCGACCACCTCGACATCGTCGCGGCGCACCAGCTCCTTCAGCAGCACAAGGCCACGCATGCCGGTACCGATCATGGCCAGGCGCACCTTGCGCCCGCGTGCCCACGCCGGGGTCTGCGGCAGCAGGCTGCTGGCGGCGACAGCGGCACTGGCCGCGATGAATTCCCTACGCTTCATGGCAAACATCTCTCCTCTTGGCAGCGAGCCGGCCGTAGCCGGCCCGCCGGGTCACGCAAACGGAATTACTTGAAACGGTAGCCGATGGTCACACTGTAACCACGACCGAAGATGGTGGCGTAGTCACTGGAGTCACCCAGGAAGCTGTTCGGATCGTAGAACGGCAGGCGGTTGAACAGGTTCTTGACGGTGAAGCTCAGGTTCCACGCGTCATCCGGGCGCCAGGTGACGCTCATGTTGGCAGTCCACCACGACGGCGCACCATCGCACTTGCTCTTCTGCAGGGCCAGGTAGCCGCCGGTGCAGGTTTCCTTGTTGTTGCTCACCTCATCAACCTGGTCGGTGGCCCACTTGGTGCCGCCCACGTAGTTGACGAACATGCTGGTGGTGACCTGCTTGTAGGTCCAGTCGGCATTGAGCGTGGCACGCAGGCGCGGGTTGTTGTAGTAGCCGACCACGTCGCCGTAGTACCAGCCGTTCTCCGCGTCCATGTAGAAGCGGTTGCGGTTGGCGATGGTGGCGGCCAGGCCGATATTCAGGTTGCCCCAGTCGCCCAGCGAGAAGCGGCTGCGCGCATCGATGTCGAAGCCGTCGATCAGGGTCTTGCCACGGTTCTTGTACTGGCCCACCACGCTGGCCACGTTGCCGGCCGAATAGCCCGGCAGCACCGACGGGCAGCTCACGCCACTGGCCGGGTCGGCACACATGGCCGCCAGCTGCGCCAGGTTGGCGCGGTCGCTGTCGGTGATCGGCGAGCGCGACATCGAGATGATGTCTTCCATGCGGCGATAGTCCGGCGCGACGATTTCGTTGTTGCGGTAGATGAACCAGTAGTCGGCCGACACCGACAGCCAGCTCGCCGGCTCGTAGACGAAGCCGAGGGTGGCGATCTTCGCCTTCTCCGGCTTCAGGTCCTTGTTCGGCTGTGTCATGCGGGCCACGGTGCGGCTGCAGTCGACGTTCAGCATGTTCTTGCCGAGGTCGACATCACCCGGCCGCTGCGACTTCAGCAACAGGTTGGCGATGGCGTTGGTCTCGTTGCAGCGCAGCTCGTCGCGGAAGCCGCCCAGCTGGGCGAACACGCCGCCATTGCCGGACTCGGCCAGGCTCGGTGCACGGAAGCCGGTGGAGTAGGTACCGCGCAGCATCAGCTGGTCGAACGCCTGGTACTTGAAGCCGATCTTCGGTGCCACGTTGGCGCTGAAGTTCGGGTACTTGTCCACGCGCACCGCCGCATCCAGTTCCAGCTTGTCGGTGATCGGCGCCACGGTTTCGGCGAACAGCGCGTAGGTGTTGCGCTTGCCGTCGAACCAGGAACCGCCCTGCTGGGTGATCAGACCGTTGGCGGCGTCGGCGTTGCCAGGAGTGTAGAAGGTTTCGCGGCTGGCGTTGAAGCCGAATGCCGCCCGCATCTCACCGGCCGGCAGCTGGAACAGCGGGCCTTCGATCTTGCCGTCGAGGGTGTGCAGGCGGGTCCACGACTGGATGTCGAAGGTCGGGAACGCTTCACGGATCAGCGCGGCGTTGGCTTCGCTGATCTCGCCGAACTTGTACGCCGGATGGTCGGAGATGATCACTCGGCCGGTGCCCGGATCGATCGTGTACGGGCCGAAGGCCTTCTCGAAGCCCTTGGTGTTGACGTTGATCGTCTGGTAGGTGGTGGAGTGGGTGCCGGCGCTGGCGAACGCGGTTTCCCAGTTCCAGTCACCCCGGTTGCCACGCGCACCGGCCAGCACGCGGTAGCTCTTGTCGGTATTGCGCTGGCCGAAATAGTTCGGGCCGGCATCCTGCAGCAGGTAATTCAGGCCGACCACACCGCCCATCATCGCCTTCATCTGCGGGCTGGCGTGGTTGTACTCGTTGTTCGGGCCCAGGAACGGGTACAGGAACTGGTTGACGGTGTTGCCGGTATTGCGCGAGAACCAGCTGGTCGGGTTGCCGGTGGTGGTGCCGTAGGTGCGCGGCGTGCCGCCGTTGGCGCGCAGGTCGATGTCGGTGTAGGTCGCCTCGGCGAAGATCTCGGTGCTGTCACCGACCAGGAAGGTGCCGTTGAGGTAGGCGGTGTTGCGCTCGGACTTGGCACCGGCGTCGATCTCGTTGTTCATCCAGGTTTCCCAGACGCAACGCGGACCGGCCGCTTCACTGGTCAGCACGTTCCTGCAACCCGGTGCAGCTTCCTGCACGCGGCGGCCGGTGACCGGATCGAAGGCGAAGTAAGTGCCCGGATTGAATTCACCCGGCTTGCTGCCCACGCCCAGGCGCAGGTTGTTGAGGTAGTTCGGATTGTTGACGTAGTACTGGTCGGGCCGCTTGTCGTAGAAATCGCTCAGCGGGATCGCGTCGCGGCGGTACATGTTCACCGCGCCGTAGATGTTGAAGCGGTTCTCGGCCAGGTCACCGAAGCCGGCGGTGATGCTGGCCTGGCGTTCGCCGTAGGAGTCGATGCGCGAAGAGGTGTCGTTGGTGAAGCTGACCTCGGCCCCCTGGAAGTTGCGCTTGGTGATCACGTTGATCACGCCGGCCACCGCGTCGGTGCCGTACACCGCCGAGGCGCCGTCGGTCAGCACTTCCATGCGCTCGATGGCCGCGGCCGGAATCGCATCGATGTTGACGAACTGGGTCTGGAAGCCGGCCGGTGCACCGTAGTACGACAGGCGGCGACCGTTCAGCAGCACCAGCGTGCCCTGGGCACCGAGACCACGCAGATTGGCCTGCGAGGCACCATCGGAACCGGTGAACAGCGAACGCGCGTCCTGCTGCGCCGGGCGGGCGGCCGGCAGGTTGTCGAGCACCTGCAGCAGCGTGCGCGCACCCATGTTCTGGATGTCCTGCTTGCTGATCACCTGCACCGGCGAGGCGGTTTCCACGTCGGTGCGGCGGATGTTGGAGCCGGTGACCTCGATGCGGGCCAGGTCGGTGGCCTTGTCCTTGCTCTCCTGGGCGAAGGCAGGAACGGCGACCGACAGCAGCACGCCGGCGATGGCCAGCGACAGCGGAGCGATCGAACGACAGGGGGGGCGGTGGTGGCGGGCGGGCAACATCGGGGTTCTCTCCTGGCAGGGGTGCAGCGCAATAAGTGAGCGCGTGGGCGTTCGGCGGGCAAAACGCTCCCGGGCCACGGCCACGAGGGCCGTAGTCGGAATGGGCGGGGGGAGGAGCGGTGTTACGAGGGGGTCATGGGGCGACGATGCTGGCGGAGTCGCCCTCCTGGCCGATCAGTACGGCATTGGCCCAGTTGGCGCAGACCTGGGCGGGTTGACTGCCCTGCGCACCCAGCGTGCGCAGGCTCAGGGTGGAAAGGCCTCGGATGTCCAGCTCCGGCTTGACCACGCCGGGTGCCTTCACCAGGCCGCTGTCATACAACAGGCGGTTGTCACCCCAGACCTGGAACTGCAGGCCACCGGCGGTGCGGCAGGCGTCGTCGATGCCGAGGTCGGCACGCAGCAGGTGCCAGCCACCCTGCAGGCGCAGGTCGATGCGGCTGTTGGCGCCGACGCCCAGGCCACGGCGGAACTGCAGGCCGTTCATGCGCATGCCGGCGTCGCCACGGAAGGACTGGTCGGTGCGCACCTGGCTGGCCAGCGCGGCCGGCACCGGCAGCTCGGAGAGATAGCGCTGCCGGGCCGGTCGCTCCGGTTCCTGGTGTTCGAGGATGTGGAAGGTGGACAGGGCGATCGGGCCGACGTCGCGTGGCTGCAGTGCATCGAATGCGCGGGCGCTGCCCTGTGCGGCGGTGACCATCGGGTCGGTGCTGCTGGCGCCGTCGCCTTCGGGGTTCTGCACGCTCAGCACGCGGAAGCGCAGCAGGCGCCCGGCATGGGCCGGGAACGCGATGCGCTGCACGCCCTCCTTCAACTGCAGGCGGCCACGTGCGATCGGCTCGCCCCACTCGCCATTGCTGTCGCCCAGGTACACCTCGTAGTCGCGCACCTGGCCGTGCTTCCAGTTCTTGTCGTTGCGCGGCGCGATGTCGATGCCGTCGATCATCCTGCGCTCGCCGAAGCCGATCACCCACTCATGCGCACCGGTGCGCACGGCCTGGTTGCGCACACTGCGGAACCAGGTGGCCGGATCGTCGTCGAAGGCATTTTCCAGCGCATGGCCAGGCTCTTCGGCCGGGCGGTTGACCACCAGCAGGCTGTCGGCCGGCAGTTCGCGGCCCAGCACCGGCGCGGCCGGATAGGCATCGTCGGCGGCCGCAGCGACCACCGCGAAGTCCAGCTGCAGTTGCAGCGGCTGGCGGATGTCCTGGGTAGCGGTACGCACGTGCAGCGTGCCACGGCGCTCCTTGGCATCGAAGTACCAGCCTTCAGCCGCACCGTTGAACGCCGCCGCATCGGCCAGCGCCGGCAACGCGCGGCCACCGGCCTGCACCGCACGCGGCGCCTGGCGGCTGAGCACGCGCAGGCCATAACGACGCTGCGCCAGCTGGCCGTTGTACTGGCCCTGCACCGGATCGATCTGCACCTGCACCGGGCCACTGCCCTGCGCCGGCGCCTGCACGCGGATTACCTGCGTGCTCGACTCACCCTGCTGGTAGCGGCGCGTGTTGCCATCGTCTTCGTACAGCGTGTACTGCGACTCGCCCTGCGGGTACAGGTCGAACGTCACTTCATCCAGCGGCTTCTCGCCGTCGAACAGCATCGACGGGTACATCGGCAGGATCGCACCGGCACGCACGAACACCGGCAACGTGGCCAGGTCCACCTGGCGGTCGAGCTGGCGGCCGTCGGCGCCGGCCTGCACGCGGCGGCCATCCCAGTAGTCGATCCAGCCGCCGGCCGGCAGGTGGATGTCGCGGCGCCAGCCACGGCTGGCGGCCTGGCTGCGGTACACCGGCGCCACCAGCAGGTCGCGGCCAAGCAGGAACTGGTACTTGTAGGTTTCATCCTGCGCATGCGGGTCGCGCGGGTTGTCCCACATCAGGCCGCGCACCGGCGGTGCACCGGTCTGCGCGGCCTCGTGCACCAGCCCGTACATGTACGGGGTCAGGCGCATCTTCAACTTCAGGTAATCGCGGTTGATGCTGCGATAGGGCTCGTCGTACCACCACGGGTGCTTGCGTGCGTTCGACGACCAGCCGCTCATGCCCATCAGCACCGGGGTGAAGGCTTTCCACTGCAGGTCGCGGGTGAAGGTTTCGGCGCTGCCGCCGAAGATCGCATCCACATCGCCACTGGCGTAGGCCATACCGGACAGGCCCGAACCGACCAGGGTCGGCACGTGCCAGCGGATGTAATCCCAGCTGCTGCTCTGGTCGCCGGTCCAGGCCACGGCATAGCGCTGGATGCCGGCCCAGCCCATCACCGTCCACAGGAACGGGCGCGAATCGGAATTGTCGAGGATGCCGTTGAACGCCTGACGGTTGGCGTCCATCGCGAACTGGTAGCCCTTGCCGGTCCAGGCCACGTCCAGCTTCTGCACGCGGCTGCCGGCCTTGCCCACTTCCCAGGCGATCTTGTCGACGCCGTTCTCGGTCCACAGACCGGTGCGGAAGCCGTACTTGGCCAAGCCCTGCACGGTTTCCGGCAGCTTCTTGTAACCGCAGCCGTAGCCATCGTTGGGCAGGATCCAGCCACCGGGCATGTCGTGGGCGCGGTACTGCTTGGCCACCGAGTCGATCACATCCGGCGTGGTGCCGGTCGGGCCGTCACTCCAGCCTTCGGGCACGGTGCCGGGCTTCTTGGCATTGTCACCGTCGTTGTAGCAATCGGCATCGCCGTAGGACAGCGCCCAGCGCGCGACCATGTTCGGGCGGCCGGTCAGCTGGGTGTAGCGCTCGATCAGTTTAGGCAGGTCGGCGCCGACGAAGTAATAGGCATCGAAGCGGTCTTCGCGGTGCAGCAGCGTGGCCTGGTCGGCCTCGCGCAGATCGTAGCTGCCATCGCTCCAGGTGTTGCGCAGCATGCCCCAGCCACGGCTGCTAAGCAGCATCGGTGCAGGGCTGGGGCGGTCGCCCTCTTCCCAGCCGCCGGAGTAGGACACGTCCAGCTCGCGGCCCTTGAACTGGTAACGGCCGTTCTGCTGGCCGCCACCGAAGTAGCCCTCATCAGCCTGCGAGGACAGCACCTGCACGCTCTGCGTGGCATCCAGGTCCAGCGGCTGCAGTTCCTGCCACAGCGCGGTGGGCTGGCCGTTGTCCAGGCGTTCCAGGCGCATGCGCAGCGGCTGCCGCTGTACATGCAGGACCAGTGCATCGGTGCGCACGCGGATTTCCTGTGCGTCTTCTTCCAGCTGCGCCTTCACGTTCGCCTTGGGCTGCGGCAGCACGATCGGTGCGGCCTTGTCGCCGGCACCGGTCAGCGTGCCGTTGCGGCCGGCCTGCACGCGGATGATGTCGGTGGCCGGCAGTTCGATGCGGATGCGCGCGCCCTTGTCGGTCTGCAGGTCCCAGCCCTGCACGCCGTCGCCGCTGGCGCTGGCGGCAACCGAACGCAGGTTGCCGACCGGCTCGGCCTGGGCCGGCATGGACGCCAGCATCAATGCCGGCAACAGGGCCAGCATCAGCGGCGAGCGACGAACGCAGTTTTCCACGCGGACTCCCAACCCGTTCACCGGGCGTTTCGAAAGCGATTGGGCCGACTCTAGGGCAGCGATTCGAAAGCTGTCAACAAATTGAAAGGAAAAAGGAAGATATATTCCATTGAAACGAAAGTTGTTGCGCCGCAATACTTTGTGTAATCGCTTGCACACGCCTGTTAAGCATTGTGCGATACGGCATCCGGCGGATTCTTGCGTTTTCCGACGTGCTCTGGGCAGAGCGAAGTCGGCGTCACATTTTCTTTCTTTTTACTTTCGCTATTTGACATTTCGAAAGAAAACGCAGATGGTGCGCTGGCCCAACTGGAACCTCCGAATGGACGTCACCCTGCTTTCCGATGTGTCCGCCTGGCAGCGCCTTGGCGGAGCCGATACCGCTACCGAAATCGCCCAGCAGCCTGCGCTGTGGGAAGCCCTTGCACAGGACCTGTCGCGTGCCCGCGACCGCCTGCAGGCCTTCCTCGGCGACAGCCTCAACGATCCCAACCAGCGCGTGCTGTTCACCGGCGCCGGCAGCTCCGGCTTCATCGCCGAAATGGTGGCCGACGCGATCAACGCGCAGTGGCCAGCCGATGTGCGCGTGGTGCACACCACCAGCCTGCTGACCCACCCGGCGCTGTACCTGCAGCGCGACCGCCCGACCCTGCTGGTCTCGTTCGGCCGCAGCGGTTCCAGCCCGGAAAGCGTGGCGGCGGTTGACCGCGTGCGCAGCGACGTGGATGACGCGCGCTTCCTCGACATCACCTGCAACGCCGATGGCGAACTGGCCCGCCGTGGGGCCGGCCGTGCCGATACCTGCACCCTGCTGATGCCGTCGGCCAGCTGCGACCGCGCCTTCGCCATGACCAGCAGCCTGACCTGCATGCTGCTGGCCGCGCTGACCGTGTTCGATCGTTCGCCGTGGGATGCGCGCGTGGCGCGCCTGAAGCAGATCGCCGCGCTGGCCCGCGAAGGCCAGGCGCAGTGGGACGCACCGGTGGCGGCGCTGGCGCAGCGCCCGTTCAACCGCATCATCTACCTCGGCAGCGGCCCGCTGGAAGCGCTGGCACGCGAGTGCGCGCTGAAGGTGCTGGAACTGACCGCCGGCCGCGTGCTGGCGCTGGCCAACACCCCGCTGGGCTTCCGTCATGGGCCGAAGTCGACGCTGGATGGCAACACCCTGGTGGTGGTGCTGCGCAGCGTGCAGCCGCTGGCGCGCCGCTACGAACAGGACCTGCTGGAAGAACTGCGCCGCGACGGCGTGGCCGGCCAGGTGCTGGCGATCGGCCCGCATTCGGACATCGGCGCCGATGACGAATACACCCTCACCGTGCCGGCACTGGACGACCCGTGGCTGGCGCCGGTGTGGCTGGGCTTCGCGCAGCTGTTCGCGCTGCAGCGCTCGGCCGCGCTTGGCCTGACCCCGGACAACCCGTTCCCGGATGGCACCGTCAACCGCGTCGTCAAGGGCGTCACCATCCACCATGGCTGAGCTGATCGCCCACGCCTGCTACGGCATCGACATCGGCGGCACCAAGATCGAGCTGGTGGCGTGCGATGCGGCGATGCAGGTCACCTGGCGCCGCCGCGTGGCCACCCCACAGGGTGACTACGACGGCTTCCTGCAGGCGGTGGTGGCGCTGGTGGCCGAGGCGGACGCCGCCCTCGGCCGCAGCGATGCGGCCATCGGTATCGCCCTGCCCGGCGTGCGTGACCGCCGCAGCGGTCGCCAGCTCAGCGCGAACGTGCCTGCACTGACCGGCCAATGCGTGGCGCAGGATCTGCAGGCACGCCTGCAGCGCCCGCTCCACTTCGGCAACGATCTGCAGTGCTTTGCCCTGCCTGAAGCGCACGGCGGCGCGGCTGACGGCTACCCCAGCATGTTCGGCGCCATCCTCGGCACTGGTGCCGGCGGCGGCTTCTGCCTGCACGGCCGGCTGCTGTCCGGCTTCAACGGCCTGGCCGGCGAATGGGGCCACTGGAGCGTGCCCGGCCATCTGCTGCAGCGCCATGGCCTGCCGCTGCTGGACTGCGGCTGCGGCCTGCAGGGCTGCGTGGAGCGCTATGTGTCCGGCAGCGGTGTGGCGATGATCGAGCGCCACCTCGGTGGCAGCGCCGCCGACGCCAGCGCCGTGATCGCCCTGGCCGAAGCCGGCGATGCACGTGCGCGCAAGGCGCTGGACATCCACCGCGATCTGCTTGGCCACAGCCTGGCCGCGCTGGTGCTGGCGCTGGACCCGCACGTGATCGTGCTCGGCGGTGGTCTCTCGCAGTACGCGCCGCTGTACCAGCAGCTGCCGTCGGCCATCGCTGCCCATCTGTTCAACGGCGTGCAGGTACCGCCGATCGTGCCGCCGCGCTTCGGCGATGCCGGTGGCGCACGTGGTGCCGCCCTGCTCGCCTGCCAACCCTCGTTTTCCTGATGTCCGGAGCCTGACCATGTCCCCGTTGCAGACCCTGCTTGCCTCCCACCGCGCCGGTGCCAACGTCGGCCTGTACAGCGTCTGCTGCAGCAACGAGCAGGTGCTGCGCGCGGCCATGCACGTGGCGCTGGCACACGGCACCGTGCTGCTGGTCGAGGCCACCTCCAACCAGGTCGACCAGTTCGGCGGCTATACCGGCATGACCCCGCCGCAGTACCGCGACTACGTCGGTACCCTGGCCGATGAGGAAGGCTTCCCGCGCGAGCGGCTGATCCTCGGCGGTGACCACCTTGGCCCGAATGCCTGGCAGAAGCGCCCGGCTGCCGAAGCGATGACCCACGCGCGCGTGCTGATCGAAGCCTACGTCGCCGCCGGTTTCCACAAGATCCATCTCGACTGCAGCATGTCCTGCGCCGATGACCCGGTGCCGCTGCCCGATGCCATCGTTGCCGCACGCTCGGCCGAGCTGGCCGAGATCGCCGAACGCACCGCCGCCGAACACGGCCTGCCGCCGCCGGTCTACGTGATCGGTACCGAGGTGCCGATTCCCGGTGGAGAAGCCTCGCTTGCCGAGGGACTGCAGGTGACCACGCCGGCCGCCGCCGCGCAGACCCTGGCCATCCACCAGCAGGCGTTCGACACGCCGCAGCTGCGTGATGCGTGGCAGCGCGTGATCGCGATGGTGGTGCAGCCGGGCGTCGACTTCGACCACAGCAGCGTGCACGAATACGACCCGGCCGCCGCCAGCACGCTGGCCGACTTCCTGGAACAGCAGCCACGCATCGTGTTCGAGGCGCACTCCACCGACTACCAGCGCGAAAGCGGCCTGCACGCGCTGGTGCGCGACCACTTCGCCATCCTCAAGGTCGGCCCGGCGGCGACCTTCGCCTACCGCGAAGCGCTGTTCGCGCTGGCCGCGATCGAGGCAGAACTGCTGCCGGCCGCACAATGCTCGCGCCTGCCGCAGGTGCTGGACGAGGTGATGGTGGCGCAGCCGAAGTACTGGCAGTCCTACTACCAGGGCGATGAGGCAGCGCTGCGCCTGCTGCGCAGTTACTCCTTCAGCGACCGCTGCCGCTACTACTGGGGCGAGCCGGCGCTGGTACAGGCGGTGCAGACCCTGTTCGCCAACCTGGAACAGCACGCGCCGCCGCTGGTGCTGCTCAGCCAGTACCTGCCGGAACAGTACCGCGCCGTGCGCGAAGGCACCCTGGCCAACACCCCCACCGCACTGGTGCAGCACCGTATCGGCCTGTGCCTGGGTGAGTACGCCCGTGCCTGCAGCGCCAACCAGGCCGGAACCCGCACTCACCACGCAGGTTCGGCTGCCGCCGTTGCTGCGAACGGCTAATCTCTACCTTTCCCCGCGACACCGAGAATGGCCATGCGCAACACCCGCTCCCGCCGGCAACAGATCCTGCAGCTGCTGATCGAGCACGGCTCGGTGCAGGTGGCCGATCTGGTCGAGCGCTTCGGCGTGTCGGCGGTGACCATCCGTGCCGACCTGACCCATTTCGAATCGCAGGGCCTGGCCAACCGTACCCACGGTGGCGCCACGCTGGTGCGCACGCCGCCGCAGGAACAGGACATCCACGAAAAGGACGCACTGAACCTGCCGCTGAAGGAATCGATCGGCGCGTGTGCCGCGCGCCTGGTACGGCCTGGTGACAACATCATCATCGACTCCGGCTCGACCACGATGACCCTGGCCCGCCACCTGCGCACGCAGCGCGACGTGACGGTGATGACCAACGGGCTGAACATCGCCTGGGAACTGGCCAACGCGGCCGGCATCAACGTGCTGCTGACCGGCGGCCTGTTGCGCCAGCAGTCGCTGTCGCTGCAGGGCAGCCAGGCCGAAGCCAGCCTCAACTCCTACAGCTTCGACACGCTGTTCCTGGGCGTGGATGGCCTGGACCTGCAGTTCGGGTTGACCACCCATGACGAAGCCGAAGCCCGCCTCAACCATCGCATGGTCGAGCGTGCACGCCGTATCGTGGTGCTGACCGACGCCTCCAAGTTCGGGCGCGTCAGCCTGCACCGCATCGCCCTGCTGGATCAGATCCACACCATCATCACCGATGCCGGCATCGACGACGCGTCCCGCGAGGGACTGCAGCGGTTGGGCATCGAGGTGATCATCGCCGAGCCCACCGCATGAGCGACACCCGTTCCCTGCATGGCCGCATCCTCACCCCGCTGGGTTGGCGGCGTGGCCACGTCCACTTCGATTCGCACGTGCGCCAGCTGCAGGTGGACGACCACAGCGGCGCTGACGATCTGCAGCTGCCGGTGATCCTGCCCGGCTTCATCGACCTGCATGTGCACGGCGCTGCAGGGGTGGACCTGATGCAGGGCGGCGACGTGGCGCGCACCATCGCCCGCACCCATCTGCGCTTCGGTACCACCACGCTGCTGGCGACCACCATGACCGCCGGCCTGGATGAGATCGAGCACGCGCTGCACGGCGTGGCCGCCACCATGGCCGCACCCGATGCAGACGCCGCCAGCATCGTCGGCGTACATCTGGAAGGGCCGTTCATCAGCCCGCAGCGGCTGGGCGCGCAGCCCAACCGCACCATCGAGGCGACGCTGGCGCTGGTACAGCGGCTGCACGCGCTGGCGCCGATCCGTGTGATGACGCTGGCGCCGGAGATCGGCGAGCACACCGCGCTGATTCCCGCGCTTTCGGCATTGGGCATCCGCGTGCAGCTCGGCCACAGCGCCGGTACCTACGAAGAAGGTGTTGCTGCGCTGCAGGCCGGTGCCTCCGGCTTCACCCATCTGTTCAACGGCATGACCGGCGTCGATCACTATCGCCCGGGCATCGCGGCGGCGGCACTCGCGCATGCGCAGTACGCCGAAATCATTCCCGACCTGCAGCACATCCATCCCGGCGTGATCCGCCTGGCCGCGCGTGCGATCCCGCGCCTGTACGCAGTGACCGACGCGACTGCCGCCACCGGCATGCCCGACGGCGAGTACGCACTGGGCGAGCAGCGCGTGCACAAGTGCGGCGGCTGCGTGCGCCTGGCTACCGGTTCACTGGCCGGCAGCGCGCTGACCATGGACCAGGCGCTGCGCAACCTGGTGCAGGTGGGCCTGGAGCTGGCCGATGCCTCGCAACGTGTCTCCACCTTCCCGGCCGACTACCTGGGCCTGGGCGATCGCGGCCGCATCGCGCCCGACGCCCGCGCCGACCTGGTAGCGCTGGACGCCGAACTGCGCCTGCAGCAGGTGGTGGTGGGTGGGCGCATGGTCGATTTGAACGCAACACCAGCCTGACGCACCGTGCCTTCGTAGAGTCGAGCATGGCTCGACTCTACAGAAAGCGATCCGCACCGAAACACCTTCTGGGATATGCCGATGACTGCACGCACCGCTCCGCGCTGGCCCGTACGCTACCTGCTCTTCATCGGCGGCCTGGGTGGCCTGCTGTACGGCATCGACATCGGCATCATCGCCGGCGCCCTGCCCTATCTTGAAGCAACTGCCAGCCACGCCTGGCAGCTCAGCAGCCAGCAGCTCGGCTTCGTGGTGGCAGCGGTACTGCTGGGCAGCGTGCTGTCCTCGCTGTTCGCCGGCATGGTTGCCGACCTGATCGGCCGTCGCGGCGCGATGCTGCTGGCCGGCCTGCTGTTCACCGCCTCGATTCCGATCATGGCACTGGCCTCCGGCTACACGCCGCTGCTGCTGGGGCGCCTCCTGCAGGGCATCAGTGGCGGTTTGATCGGCGTAGTGATTCCGCTGTACCTGGCCGAAGTGCTCAGCCCCGAGCGGCGTGGGCGCGGCGCGGCCATGTTCCAGCTGCTGCTGACCGTTGGCCTGGTGCTGGCAGCCCTGATCGGCCTGTACCACGCCCACGCCGTCGATGCCGCCGCCGAAGCCGTGCGTTCGCTGCCGGTCGCGCAGCAGGCGCAGGAACTGTTCACGGTGAAGGACCACGCCTGGCGCACCATCTTCTGGACCTGCCTGGCGCCGGGCCTGCTGTTCTGCGCCGGCATCTTCTGGCTGTCCGAGTCACCACGCTGGCTGGTGCGGCGGGGTCGCATCGATGAAGCCCGCCGCAGCCTCCAGCGCGTCCTGCCCGCCGCAGATGTCGAGCCCACGCTGGCCCAGATCCAGGCGCCGGAATCGAGCAGCAGGGACGGCAAGCGCGATCCACTGCTCAGCCGCCGCTACGTGGTGCCGTTCCTGCTCGCCTGCGTGGTGCTGGCCTGCACCCAGGCTACCGGCATCAATTCGGTGCTGGCCTACGCGGTCAACATCCTCAACCAGGCCGGCCTGTCCGGTTCAGTGGCCAACGGCGCCGACGTGGCGATCAAGCTGCTCAATGCGGTGATGACCGTGGTCGCGTTGCTGCTGGTCGACCGCAAGGGCCGCAAGTTCCTGCTGATGCTCGGCAGTGGTGGCATCTGCGTGGCCCTGCTGGCCGCGGCCGCGCTGTTCTTCCAGGCCGAGCGTGGCCGCGCCGATGTGCAACCGCAGCTGCAGGCGGCGGTCAGCGGCGATGGCCTGCAACTGGTTCTGGATGACGCGCAGTGGCAGCGCCTGAGCAATGGCATCGACAGCCAGGGCCGACCGATGCAGCTGACCGTGTCGTACGCGTATGGTGACTTTACCAACGTGCGCGCCCTGCGCAGCGACAACCTGACCGATCGCGAGCTGCGCATCGAGCGCGCCGGCACCGTGCAGCCCGACAGTGTGATTGGTGCGTTCTTCCGCAAGCTGCATCTGAACCCGTTCGCCGACCCGGCCAGTGCCGCGCAGGCGCCGCTGCGCATCGAACAGGCGCGCATCGGCCCGGTGCCGCCACCGGCACACGGCTGGGCCGTGGCCGCCTGCATCCTGGTGTTCGTCGCGTTCTTCGCGGTCGGCCCCGGCGTGTGCGTGTGGCTGGCACTGTCGGAGCTGATGCCGAACCGCATCCGTTCCAATGGCATGAGCATCGCGCTGCTGATCAACCAGTTCGTGTCCACCACCATCGCCGCCATCTTCCTGCCCACGGTGGGCCACTACGGCTACGCCAGCATGTTCGTGTTCTGGGCGGCGTGCACCTTCGTGTTCTTCCTGGTAGCCGCGTTCTGGCTGCCGGAGACCAAGGGCAAGTCGCTGGAGGAGATCGAGGCACGGTTCGCGGGAAAGCGGGGCTGACAGCGCCTGCACCTGGCGTCGGCCATACCCCATGACATGCCAACGGGGTATGGCCCGCCGATGACGGTATGGCACGCCGATGGGTGTGGCACGCAGACCGGGTAGAGTCGACTGTTGGTCGACTGATCTTCGCTCCAACACCAAGAACGCCGCTCCACGCGCGTGAGTCGACTAACAGTCGACTCTACCGCTGCCATCACTTCCCGGTGATATGCCTGGCCAACGCCTGCGCCTCAGGTCGCTGAGGCTGTGGCACGTCGATGGGTACGGTACGCAGACCGGGTAGAGTCGACTGTTAGTCGACTGCTCTTCGCTCCAACACCAGGAACGCCGCGCTACGCGCGTGAGTCTACTAACAGTCGACTCTACCGCTGCCATCACTTCCCGGTGATATGCCTGGCCAACGCCTGCGCCTCGGCAACGCTCGGCAGCCCGCTCAACATCATCGATTCACCGAACGGGCCTTTCACCGTCGCCACCATCAGCACGCGACCATCCACGCTGATCGCCGCTCGTTGCCCCACCAGCGCTGCCGTGCCATCGTGGATGCGTTGGCGTGCTTCTGGCCGATACCGGATCTGCAGGCCGGGCTCCTGGCCCGCGTCCAGCACATAGCGCACATCGGCGATATCTGCACTGTCGGCAATCGGCGGCTCGCGCAGCGCCAGGGTCTCGCCCTGCCACTGCGCTTGCGTGCCCTTGCCATCCGCATCGACCGCGCTCAGGCGCACGTCCACACCGGGGCGCGGTGCATGGCGCTCGACTGTCTGCACTGCGGGCGTGGCGCCCAGCATGCAGCCGGCCAGGGTCAAGGCCACGCCCACCAACAGCGGAAGCGCCGTTCTCACTTCAGCTTCCGCAGCTTGAATGCCACCAGCACCTGCAGCAGGCCGTACAGCAGGCTGCCGATACCGATCCACAGCGTGGTGACCGCCACGCCGGCATACGGGTTGGCCGCAAACAACAGGCCCAGCACCACGGCCAGCACGCCGCTGAGGATCAGCAACCATTCGCCCTGGATCTGCTTGCGCACGCGGATCGCGAACACGATGCGATAGATGCCAGCCACCAGCAGCCACGCCGCCAAGAACAGCACCAGCACGCTGGCGGTGGCCAACGGGTTGATCACCGCCAGGATACCGAAGCCCAGCGAGGCGAGGGCGTACAGCGCCAGCCAGCCGCGGGACGCGCCGCTGCCGCCATTGATCAATGCGAACAGGCTGATGACGCCCTCGATGATGGCCATCACGCCCAGCGTCCAGGCCAATGCCATGGCCGCCGACAAGGGCCAGCCGATGGCGATGATGCCGAAGCCGAGAGCGACCAGGCCATACAGCAGGAGGATCCACCAGCTACGGCCGATTGCCGACAACAGGGGAGACAAGGGGGAATTCATGGCTACTCCATCGATCCGGAATCGGGTTCATCGTAGCCCGTTGTGATGAAGAGGGGGATCACGGTGGTTCTGGATCGGCTTAGTCTTGGATCGATGTGCCCAGGGATATGAGCGTCAAGTACCGCGGTCGTTAGATCAAGGCCTGCTTCGACCTTCATTTGGACTCCGCAACCACCCGGCCGGCGGCAATGTGAGTACTGGTGGTGCTGCTGTCATTCCTCTTCGCACTGTCCAGGCCAGCTCAGTCCTGCGATGCAAGTCTGCTTTGCGGGTCGCCCCCGGTGTGTCCTGCACCGCTACATTCACCGCATGACCCGAAGGACCAAATTATCTCAATTACCCACCCAACCCCTCACGCTCCATAATATCCTTTAGCTCAACGGCCATCTTTACAGCCTCATCAATTGGAACTCCAACCCTCAGTTCATACTCCTTCCCATTCAATGTTGCAAATGACTCTCGAATGCATGATAGAACCAGCTCGAGCTCTCGGGAGTTTAGGTACAGAATAAGGTCCGCATCGTTAATTCTATCTAATTTCATTGAACTCTCAGTATGGAACTGATTGAGTCGGGAGAGTGGAGATATAGCCTTTCCAGTTCTCAGGCTGGAACGCGATTCCTTCTCCACCGTTTGGATTTCTAAAGACAACGGTACCTGTACTCTCTTGAATATATACCATCCGACCATCTTGCCGATGCCACCGCCACTGGTCTTGGCGCGGGATTCGTTCTCGATGTCGACAACGGTCAGGCTGCCGGTATCCAGGCGGTTCTTCGAGGCATCGGCGGTGCTGCCGATCACACCGCCTTCCAGGTGCGTATTGCCGCCTACGGTGATGTTGAAGCCACCACTGCCGGCAACGATGCCGCTCTGTTCCTGCACGCTGCGCAGGTGGCTCTCGACCTTCTGCTGGTCGATGTTGACGCTGCCGCGGCCGCTAGGGATGCCCTGAACAAATCCCGAGACGGGCCATTGAAAGCTGATGGACGGGTGTCGCTGCGCTGTACGTCATTGATTTTCCGTCCCGTCAGATGCGCAGCGGGCCGCAAAAGTGATCGCGCCAGACCAGGGGCGGAATTGTTCAGAGGATCCCTAGCTTCTACATGTTTCTCACCCTTGTTATTTCCCTCTTAGCCATGACCCTATTTTTCTGTGAAACTTTTTTGTCGAAGGCAACAGAATTCAAGTCATCGATAATTAGTTCAACGTCTTGCTTAGCCAAGAATGGAACCCAAGAAAGCGCCAACCCTATCCAGTAGTCAGAGTCATGATTCAAGCCAATTTGAACCAAAAGAGGATATGGGAAATTCCGACCCAAATCCGAAATTACCTTTTCAAATGGAAACTCAAGAAGAGTAATCGCACGCCTGAGCGCCTCCTTTCCCTCAAGGGAAAATGATACTGATGGCCCCTCAAGTCGCCACACCCCCATCCCGTCACTAAAAATGACGAGACCGTTACCCAGGAATTTTCTCTCCGGCGGAATATTCATAAATTACATTCCAGCACCATGCTTAATCTCAATCCCATAATTTTTCATTGCCTGTTCAAACTGAGCGCGAACCTCCGGACTCCAGTTCATCCAGTAGTGCCCGCTATGCTCGTTGGTTATTATCTCGCCATTCTTCCCCCTGGAGAACATGCCCCCTACTAGTTCCTGGGGGTTCCCACCAATACTAGCGCCCAGCTGCTCATGAGGGGAGCCGCCCAGATTCGCCTTAGGCTTACCCACTGCAAATTTGTTTGTTTTCGGATCGAAAACAAACTCGATCGCCTTACTTCTTGTGCCAGGGAAATAGTTTTGGATTGCTGTAGACGATACAGAGCCCGGCTCCAAGGCTAGAACACCATCTACCGGGCCAGATCCCTTCCAGCTCGGACTACTCTTAACTGCTCGCTCAGTCGTCTCAGCCGCTGCATTCTGCACCGACTTCAGGATCTCCTCAGATTTGAGCACACCCTGCTTGGTCGCGGCCCCGGCGATCTCCGCGCCCACTTCACCAACGATCTTCGCTCCAGGCAACCGCACCGGGATCAGGAACGACGCTGCGCCGATGGCAGCACCGTTGCCGTCGCCCTTGGCTACGCTGGCGATCACGGTACCAGCGGCGCCAATGTCGCCACTGAAGGTCCCCATCATCGTCCAGCCGTCACCTCCCCGGATCTTCGTTCCGCGCAGGTTGTTCAGATCATAGAATTTGAGCTGCATGTCGTCCTTGGATACGCCGGAGGACAGCAGGGATCCGATGACCTGCCTGTACAGTGCATCGTCGTTGAGCAGATCGTTGCCATAGAGGTTGAAGTTTTTGTATTCCGCCTCCGTCGCGCCGAACCCGTATGCCCCGCCCATCTTGCTCAGGAAGTCAGTGGCTTCCAAATCAACGTTCTCGATGCCCACCAATCGGGCGACCTTTGCATCAACAAGCGCAGCACCTTCCGTGGTCAGCCTGCGTACCGCCTCTGCTTCGCTGATGCCTTCCTGGGCGGCGAACGCGGCAGCATTCATGTTGATCCACTTCACCTCATCCGGATGCAGCTGCCGATTGAACCGATCCCCGGTCACCGCAATGTTGGCGCCCGTGCTTCCACCCAGAGCCCCGCCCACCATCGCGCTGCCAACTTCCATCAGCGACTGGTAGTCCTCCCAGCTCAGGTTGCCCTTGTTGCTCTCGAGGAATTCCGAGATCGCGATCTTGGCCTTCTCCGCACCAGCAGCACTCACCGCGCCGTTCAGCGCATCCGCACCACCCAATGCGGCCATCGCCGCACCGGCCATGCCGTGCAGCAGTGCGCGGCCGTTGCCGCCGTCGGCCCAGAACGCCTTGCCTTCTTCGGTCTCCGCCTTCTGGCTCAGGTAGCCGCCCAGGTCGCCCACGCCCTTGAACAGCAGCTGCCCACCCAGCTGCATCACCTCGGCACGCTCCTGCATCTTGCGCAGGTCAACGGCCGACAGTGCGCTGTCGGTATCAAAGCCGGTCGCGGTCCGATCAAGACCTGCCAAAGCGCTCTCATTGCCATCGCGCACCACCACGGTGCCGGCGGCGATGTCCGAGCGCGTGGTACTGCTGTCGTTCTTCTTGGTGCCGCCCATCAGGCTCAGCCCCGCGCCGGCCGCGCTCCCCAGCGGGTTACTGATGCCACCGCCGCTGCTCATACCGGTGCCGATGCCACCGCCACTGGTCTTGGCGCGGGATTCGTTCTCGATGTCGACAACGGTCAGGCTGCCGGTATCCAGGCGGTTCTTCGACGCATCAGCAGTACTGCCGATCACGCCGCCTTCCAGGTGCGTGTTGCCACCCACGGTGATGTCGAAGCCACCGTTGCCGGCAACGATGCCACTCTGTTCCTGCACGCTGCGCAGGTGGCTCTCGACCTTCTGCTGGCCGATGTTGACGCTGCCGCCGCTGCCATACACGAAGGTGCCGCCAGCCTGGGTCTGCTTGCTGGCGTAGTCGTCGGTGTCCTGCTCGCTGATGATGGACAGGTTGCCGCCGATGCTGGCCACCACCTTGTCGCCGCTCAGCTGGGCACCCTGCAGCGTGGTGTCCTTGCCGCTGATGACGGTCAGGTTGCGGTCGGCGTCCACCACGGTTTCGACGTGCGTGGTGCCGTTGCCGCTGCCCTTGCCCTTGGCGGTGCTGGCCGACACGTACCAACCGGTCTGCGCGCCGATGCTGAAACCGATCTCACCGCTGCCGCTCTTGTTCTTCGACGACTGCGTGTGGTCTTCCGCTTCGCTGCGCAGGGTGATGTTGTCCCGCGCGGCCAGCGCCACGTTGTCACCCCTCACCTGGCTGCCGATGATGTTCAGGTCACCGGCGGTGGCGACGATGCTGACGTCGCCCTGGCTGCGGATGGTGCTGCCCACCGCCGACTGGTCGTGGCTGGTCTGGCTGGCACTGGAGCTGGAGGCGCCGATGCCGATGCGCAGGCTCACGCCGTCGGTGGCGCCGGAAGCGCCTTGCTGCATGGCGCCACCGACGCCAGCGGCGGCATTGGCCGCCTGCACCGCGTACAGCGCCTTCAGGCGATCATCCTGCGCATTGCCGGCCGCCTTGGCCGCACCGTAGGCGGCCAGGGCGGCATCCACCACACCGCCGGTCAGCCCGACGTTGATACCGGCACTCTTCTGCTTGGTGCTCTGGTGTACGTCAGTGGTGCCCTGTGCCGCGTCGATCACCACCTGCCCGCCCACCAGCTGCGTACCGGTCTTCGACAGCACGTCCGAACCGGTGATGTGCAGCGTGTTGCCGGCGCTCAGGTTGACCCGGCCATCGGTTGAGCCGATCAGGCTGCCCTGTGGCGCGCTCTGCTCGATCTCCAGGCCCTTTTCCAGCTTGCTCTGGCCGATGGTCAGGTTGAAGCCACCGCCGCCGAACACGCCCGAGCGCTTGACGGTCTTGTCATGCTCTTCGCTGTGCGTGGAGGTGGCCGTGCCGATGGTGAGGTCGCGGGTGGCTGCCACCACCACATCACCGGTGGCAGCCACCTGCGCCGCCTGCGCGACGACGTCACGTCCGGCGCCGATGGTCACCGTCTCGCCGCTGAGCGTGGTGCCCACCACCAGACTGTCCCGGGTTGCGTCGTAAGTGGTGGTGGTCTTGCTCGACAGCAGGCCCTTCTTCCTGCGCGTGGTTTCCTGCTCCCAGCTGTGGTCCTCCTGCGCCGCCAGCAGGTTCACGTCGCGCGTAGCGGCAATGCTGATGCCGCCGTCGGTGCTGCCGACCTGCGTGGCAGTGAGGTTGGCATCGCGCCCGGCCACCAGCGCAATGTCACCGCCGGCCTGCAGCGAAGTGCCGTGCACGGTCTCGTCCATGCTCTGCGTGGTCTGCGAGAAACGCTTGCCACGGCTCTGCTGCTGGCTGGTGTTGGTGGTGGTTTCGGCCTGCAGGTTGAGATCGCGCCCGGCCACCACGGCCAGGCCGTCGCCGGCCTTCAGCTGCGCGGCCTGCAGGTTCACGTCCTGCCCGGCCTGCATGCCCAGCGAGCCACCAGCCTCGATGCCGCTGGCGTTGAGGGTTTCGCGCGTGTAGCGGTTGCTGGCCCAGCCGCCCTGTTCGGTGGTGGTCAGTGCGTTGAGGTTGATGTCGTTGCCGGCCGTGGCATGGACGCTGCCGCCGGCCTTGGCGGTCACTGCCGTCAGGTTCAGATCGTGGCCGGCGTCCAGCGACAGGCCGCCGCCCACGTCCAGCGTGGTGCGACGCAGGCTGCCATCGCCCTGCATCTGCGTGGTGAGGTTGAGGTCGCGGCCGGCCTCCAGCGCCGCGTTGCCGCGGGCACGGGTCTGCGAACCGACCAGTGCCAGGTCACGTCCGGCTTCCAGCGCCAGGCTGCCGCCGCTGCGGATGCTGGCCACGTCGATGCCGCTGACACTCTTCAGGTCGCGGCCGGCCACCAGGGCCACGTTGCCGCCCTGGATCAGGCCGCTGTTGTTGAGGATGTCCTCCACGGCGGTGATGCGGGCATTGCCGCCCGCGGAAATGCCACCGCGATCGTTGAGCAGGCTGCCGGTATCGATGGTCAATCGATCATCGGCGCGGATCATGCCCTGGTTGGACACATTGCCGGCGCGGATCTCCACCGACTCGCCAGCGATGGCGGCGCCCCCCAGCTGCAGGCGGTTGGCGGTGGCCTGGGACAGGTACACCACCGGCACCAGCACCTTCTGGCCGTCCACTTCCTGGGCGACCATCCACACGATGTCTTCGTTGAGCGCGGCCACCTGTTCGGCCGACAGCGCCACGCCCACGCTCAGCTGCTGGCGCGCGGCTTCGGTCACGCCGGCATCCATCATGGCGCGGTACTGGCCCATGCCATCGCCCTGGTCGGCATCCAGGTAGCGACGCCCGGTCAGGCCGGTGATCTGTTCCATCACCAGGCGCTGCTCGTAGAAGTCGTCACCCATCCGACGCAGCTGCTTGTCGGGGTCCAGGTTCAGGCGCTGGAACATGTAGTCCGAGCCGATCCACTGCCCGAAATTGGCGAAGCGCGGATCGGTTTCCACCAGCCAGCGCTGGTTGCCCGGATTGACCGTGTACAGGCCGCCACTGGGCAGCGACAGGCCCGGCAGCGGATTCTGCGGGCTGCCCACCACCTGCGGCGGCGGCACCGTGGTGACACGGCCAGGGCCCGGGAAGCCGGTATCACCGGCCGTGCCCGCACCCTGCGCCTGCGCGCTGGCAGGCCCGGTGGCCACGCCCTGCTGTGCACCCGGTGCGCCAGCATTGCCGCCGACCGCGCCGGCGCCCTGCTGCTGGCCCAGTTCGGGTGCGTAGGCGTTGTTGCCCTGCCAACCGGCAACGTCCAGCGGTGTGCCACCGCTGTGCGCGGTGACCACGGCGTTGTTGACCTCGCGCGCTTCGATCTGCACCTTGCGGCCGGCGGTGATGCTGGCATTGCCGCCGGCCAGCGTGACCTGCTTGGTGACCGTGCTGGTGCCCAGCGCGCGGCTGCCGCCATAGATCTCGAAGTCGCAGCGGCTGGGGCAAGGGCGGTAGGTGTAGTCGATGGTCGACGTGCGCTGGACCACCTTGTAGCCGGCCAGCGCCTCGTTGTTGACCACGCCGGCCCAGTCGTTGGGGTCTTCGCTGTTGGATGAGCCGCGGCCGTTGATCGAGAGGTTGCGACCGGCGGCGATGGCTGAGTTCCGGTTGTCGACCGAGCCGCCGGACATCTGCATGTCGCGACCGGAAATCAGCTGCGATGCCGCGCTGGCGGCGATGACGGTGGTGCCTTCCAGCACCAGGTCCTTGTGCTCGGTCCAGACTTCCAGCACGGCGCAGTCGCCCGGGCACAGCTTGCCCGGCGGCGCCGGGCCGTCGATGCCGTCGACCCTGAACGTCCCGCTGTCCGGGTCGGCAGCGCCTTCGTTGCCGCTGTAGACCTTGTGCTGGGTGACCAGCACACGACGCTCGTTGGCCACGCCCAGTGCAGCCAGGATCAGATCGTTCTCGGCCTGGATGCGCCCGGAACGGTTGCGGATCTGCTGGGCGTTGCCGCCGTTCCAGCCCTGCAGGCGGATGTCGCCCAGGCTGAAGAGCTCGCCGTCGAGGTTGTCGATGTAGTTGGCATACAGGTTGATGCGGCCGGTGGCCGCCATCAGCCCTTCGTTGTAATCGCGTGCGACCAGCGTGTTGCCCAGGTCGCGGCCGTTGGTGATGCGCGAGGCGCGCAGTTCCAGCGCGTTGCCCATCACGGTGCCGGTGTTGGTGATGTTGGCAGCCGACACCTCCACCGTATCGCCATCCACGCGACCGGCATTGCTGAAATCGCCGGCCGTACTCAGCGCGACACGACCACTGCCATTGCCTGCCGTGGCGTTGAACTGCCCGCCAGCGGTGTTCTCGATCCGCGCCGCCGAGACTTCAAGCGTGCCCTTGCTCTCCAGGCGCCCCTGGTTGACCAGTGCGCCGGCCACGTCCAGCTTCAGCAGCCCGTTGCTCTCCAGGCGCTGGCCATTGCCATGCACGTAATCGCCCGCCAGCGTCAGGCGCAGCTCGCTGCCGCCGAACAGGCGGCCGATGCCGCTGAAGGCCTGCAGGCGTGCGCCGAGTGCTTCATAGGCGCTGATTTCGCCGCCACCATTGGCCAGGCTGCCCAGCGTCAGCTGGCTCTGGCGACTGAGCAGCCGGCCGTTGCTGTTGTCCAGCGCGGCAAGATCCAGGCGCAGCAGGTTGCCTGCGCTGAGCTGGCCACCAACGTTGAATACCTGCGCGCCTGCGCGCTCCAGGTACAGGGTATTGGCGGCGTGGACCATGCTGCCTGCGTTGTCCAGCGATGCGGTCTGCAGGCGCAGGTCGGTTCCGGCCACCAGCTTGGCCTGGCCGCCTTCGGCGCGGTTGTCCACGCTGCCTGCGGTCAGCGTCAGCGCACCACCGGTGCTGCCCAGGGTGCCGCCACGGTTGTCCAGCGCACCGGCTGATTCCAGCGTCAGCTGCCCGGTGCCGTTGGCCACGATGCGGCCGCCACGGTTGCCCACTGAGGCAGCGCGGATGTTCGCAGCGCCCTGTGCTTCGATGTTGCCCTGGCTGTTGTCCAGTGCCTGGCGGATCTGCAGATCCAGCGAGGTGCCGCCGTGGACCAGGCCACGCTGGTTGGCCAGCGCACCGGCCACGTCGAGCGCGAGTTCCTGGCGGGCGTACAGGTTGCCATCCACGTTGCGCAGGTCGCCCGTGCGGCTGGTCACGCGCGCATTGCCCTCGGCCCCCAGCAGGCCATTGCTGTTATCCAGCTGGGAGGCCAGCACCTGCAGCTGGCCGGAGCCGCGCTGCACGATGGTGCCAGTGCGGTTGTCCAACGCCCCGGCAGCGTCCACGGTAAGGTTGCCGCCAGCATCGAGCCTGCCACCGGTGTTGACGATCTCCGTGCCGGTTACGCGTGCCCCGCTGCCTGCGGTGAGCGTACCGCCGCTGTTGTCGAGGCGCCCGGCAACGGCCACGTCCGCCTCGCCGTTGCCGACGATCAGGCCGGCAGTGCTGTTGTCCAGCGTGCCGGTCTCGATCTTCAGCACACCCGTGCCCGCATGCTCGATGCGGCCACCCTGGTTCAGCAGCTGCGCAGCCTTCAGGTGGACACTGCCGGCATTGGCGGCGATGCGCCCGCCGGTGTTGCGCAGGGCACCTGTCAGGCCAAGTTCAAAGGGATCGGTGCCGGTCTGCAGCAGTTCGCCGGCGCTGTTGTCCAGCGCGGCCGCCAACAGGCCGATGCGCGTGCCCTGCAGGCTGCCCGCATTGCGCAGCAGGTCGGTGGCACGCAGGTCGAGCAGACCGATGGCGGTCAGGCTGCCGCCGATATTGCGCCACTCACCGCTGCGCGCCTGCGCCAGCAGGGTGCCACCGGACCAGACCTGGCCACCCTCCAGCAGCAGGCTGTCGCCCAGCAGGTGAACCTGCTGGCCGGCGTTGATCTGGCCGGCGTTGCGCAGCTGCTGACGCGCATCAAGGGTGACGCTGCCGGTGCTGCCGACCTTGCCGTCGGCCAGCAGGCCCGCCACGATCACGCCGCTGTTGTCGATCTGCCCCGCCCGCAATTCGATGTCACCCGAGGCCAGCACGCGCCCGCGATTGCTGGCCTGGGCGGCCTGCAGCGTGACCGTGCGCGCCTGAACGTCGGCCGCAGTGCGCAGTGCCTGCGCAGCCTGCAGCGACAGCGCGCCGCTGGCGAACAACGCCGCCTGGTTGTCCAGGTCGCCATCGCTGCGCACCTGCAGATCAGCGGCGCTGTCGATCGTTCCCTTCAGCGTCACGCCGGCATCGGCGGACAGCACGACGCCCTGCTGCGCAAAGACCTTGCCCGACTGCTCCAGGCTGCCGCCCGCGTGCGCGGTCAGTGTGCCGGCGGCCAACGTGCGCCCGCCCAGCACCAGGGCCTGGTCACTGCTGAGCTGCACGTTGCCGCGCTCGCTGCCCAGTTCACCCTCGCTGCGCAGGGTCCGGCCCCGCACCTGCAACGTCTGGCCGGCCACCAGGCTGCCCTGGTTGTCCAGCGAATCGCGCACGGTGACATCGACATCGCCGGCGCCATAGAGGTCGCCACGGTTGTCGATCACATCCGCCTTGGCCGTCAGTGCTCCCTTGGCGAACACGTTGCCTGCGTTGTCCAGCGTCACCGCATCCAGCTGCAGCGACTGCGCACTGGACAGGTTGCCGCCGGCGCGGTTGTGCAGCGCGTCGGTACGCGCGTCAAGCGCGCCATCGCTGGCGATCACGCCGGCATTGTCCAATGTGGTGGTGCGCAGCTGTGAGCGGTCGCGACCGTAGATCACACCACTGTTGCTCAGCTCAGTGGCGCGCAGATCCATTGCCTGCTGGCCATGCAGGCGACCGTCGTTGATGACCTTCTGCACGTCCACGGCCAGCACGCGTGCCAGCGCCGTGGCGGCCGCCTGCTGGCGCAGGACGCCGCCCTGCAGGGTCAGGGTGCCGCCGGCTTCAAGCCGGTTGCGGTTGTCGAGCGTGGCAACGGACAGACGGGCATCGGCTGCGCTGCCGATGATGCCGGCGTTGTCCAGCACATCGGCGTCGACCTGCAGGCCCTTGCCCCCCTGGATGCTGCCGGTGGTGTCATTGTCGATGCGTGCGTTGGACTTCAATGCCAGCAGGTCCACCGCCTGCAGCGTGCCGCTGTTGCGCAGACGATCGACCGTCAGCGTGGCCTGGCGGGCCTCAAGGGTGCCTTGGTTGTCCACGCCGCCGGCAGACAGTTCCAGCGCCTGCTCGGAGAGGACGCGTCCGGCGTTGTCCAGCTGCTGGCGCGCCTGGATCTTCAGCAGCCCGCCCGCAGACAGCTCGGCACCCTTCAGCAGGGTGATGCGGTCGGCCGCTGCACGCAGGTTGGCACCGGCACCGATGATGCCCCCGTTGTCGATGCTGACCGCATCGAGTTCGACGTCGGCGTCGCTGTACAGCTGGCCGGCGTTGTGCAGCTGCGCGGCCTGCATCCGTACGCCCTGGTTGCCCAGCAGCAGGCCGGCGTTGTCCACCTGGCGGGCCTGCACGTCCAGCACCTGTGCGCCCAGGCGCGCGCCCTTGTCCTGCGCCAGCGTGTCGGCGCGCACGGCAAGCCCGGCACCTGCGGTTACCTGTGCATGGTTCTGCACCTGTGCGGCAGCCAGCGCGATGCTGCCCGCGCTCTTCACCGTGTCAGCCAAGGTCAGCGTGCCACCGGCGTCCAGCTGCATCTGTGCGGCCTGCGCGCTGCCGGCCAGGTCCAGATTCTGGATGGCGCGTACGGCCATCGCAGCGCCCGCCGACGTGGAACCGGCAAGCGACGCCTGCCGGGCACGGATCTGAAGATCCCCCTGCGCGTACTGGGTACCGTCGGCCTTCAGGTCACCGTCGGTTTCGATCTGCAGGCGGCCTGCGGCCGCCGTGCGTCCGCTCAGGCGGACATCGCCGGCCTGGGTCAGGATGAAGTCGCCTGCGTCGGCCACCATCTGGCCCGTGCTGCGCACGCCCACGCCGGCCTCGGTACCGACCAACCGGATCTTGCCTGCATACATGCCCCCGAGGGCGGCAACATCCAGGCCGAACTGCGGGCGTTCGCCTTCTCCGGTGATCGCCTGCGTCGCCAGGGTCTGGGCATCGATCTGGTTGGCGCCGGTGACCACGTTCACCTCGCGCGCCCAAAGGCCCGCGTTGAGCTGCACCGCGCGGGCCAGCAGGTCGACGCCTTCCAGGTTGCCGGCATCCAGGCCGTTGCCTTCCAGGCGGATCGTTCCGCGCGACACCCGGAACGCAGACAGGCTGCCATCGTTGCCGAACACCGGGGTGCCGGTGGTCAGCGTGCCACGGGTGGTATTGATGAAGCCGCAGCCATCGCAGGTGATGCCATTGGGGTTGGCGACGATCACCGCCGCCGAGCGCCCCGCCACCTCGATGTGGCCCTGCAAGCGCGACGCGTTGGTGGATGTCACCTCATTGAGGATCAATCGTGCCGACTGGCCCGGCTGCAGGTTGCCGTTGCCCTGGATGTAGCCACCCAGTTGGGTCTGCACGGTGCTCGCGCTGTTGTTGAGGATCTGCCCCTCGCGCCCGACGTTGTAGTCCTGGAAGCGGTTGTGCGATACACCGCCCGCGTTGGGCCGGTTGATCTGGATGACCGGCACGCCGTTCGCCGCCTGGTCGGCCCGCGCCTGCTCGCCGGCCTGTACCTGCACCTGGGCAAACGAGCTGCCCGGGGCCAGGAACGCCAATGCCAGGGTGGCGCTCGCCATCGCGGTGCGCAGGCGCGTGGCCCAACCGGCGCCCGAAGCGGACAGGGACAGACTGCGGAATACGTTCTTCATGCCAGGTGCTTCCATCAACCCAGGGGGGAACTGCACACACAACAACCCGATCACGTCGCCACGCGGCGACGGTGCTTCCAGTCGAATCAGAACTGCCAGGACGCGCGGAATCCGATCACGTGACCTCGTGCCTCATGCTTGAGCCACGCCGGGCGGCTCATCGGTACGCCGACGAAGCCATCCCACGCCAATCCGCCCAGCTCGCCACGTGCACCCAGGTGGGCGCCGCTGAGGGTTCCGCCGCCGATACCCTGGCGGTCGTCGCGCTGGATGTGGCCGATATCGATGCCCGCATAGGGCGCGATGGCGCGATGTGCCATCCAGCTGATGCTGTTGCGCCAGTAGCCGCCACGGCTGCCGCCGAGTGGCACCTCGCCATCGAAGCCGTTGACGGTATAGCGGCCACCGACGCTGATGAACTCCGAGCCGTACAGGGCGTCCTCGCTCCACTGGTAGCGGAGCGCGGTGTTCCATGCCAGCGGACGCGGCCCGGATGTCAGGGCGCCACCGGCGCCGATATCCAGCGTGGTCAGCCCATAGCGGAACGTCGGCGCCAGGTCATCACGGCCCACGGCGTCATCATCGCCTCCCAGCCACGGCACGCCGCGGCGGTGCGCCAGGCGGATATCGGCCTGGACCCGCCCCAGGTACTGGCGGTGCAGCAGCGCCAGCTCGACCGAGGTGGTACGCCGGCGCTGGCCTTCGATCTCCACGCCTTCCACGTAGCTGTGCGACGACCGTTGCGCCACGCGCAGCTCGATGCCGCTGCGATAGCTCTGGCCACGCACCAGCAGCCGTTCCACGGCCAGGTCGACGTTGCTGGAGGTGCCGGTGCTGGCGAACGTGTCGGCGTTGCTGGCGATGGTCTGTTTGTAGCGCGAGCTGTAGGTGCTGGTGCTGAAACGCCAGTTGCCCAGCGGAACCGACCACGATGCATTGAAGCCGTGGGTACCCCGGCCCTTGTCGGCACTGCCGTCGCTGCTGACGCCAATGCTTAGCAGGTCGTTGACGCGAGCCAGGTTATCTACCCACGCGGTCGCGCCGACCTGCTGCTTTCCGGTCGCACGGCTGCCGGCATCATCCAGCGACACCGAAGCACGCCATCGCTTGCCGTGGCGGATGCTGATGACCACGTCCGACTCGCCGGGCGCCTCGCCCGGCACCAGTTCCATGTTCACGTCCTGCGACGGAACGCGCTTGAGCTGCTCCAGGCCCTGTTCCAACGCGCGCAGATTGAGTACGTCCCCCGGCCGCGCGGGAAACGCACTCTTCCACATCGAATCGGGTACCTCTTCCGCGTTGAAGCGGATCTGCCGGATCACGCCCGGCACCAGCTGCAGGCGCAGGGTTCCGCTGCCCAGGCTCTGCTCAGGCAGGCCGATGCGGGTGGTCACGTAGCCCTTGGCCAGCGCCAGATCCGAGGCACGCCGCACGATCAGCGCGATGCCCTGCTGGCCCACGCAGCGGCCACGGTAGCGGTCGAGATAGCGCTGCAGGAACGCGAACTGCCCCAGATGCGCGCCGTCAAGCTGCAGCTGCAGCAGGGTGAAGCACGGTTCTTCGTCCGGCAGCGCCAGCGAATGCAGATCGGTGGCAGCGGCCGGCTGTTCGCGTGATACATCCGGCAATGCCTGCCGCTGCTCACGCTCGCGCGCCTCGCGCTCGGCGCGTTCGCGCAGTTCCTGCTGCTCGGCGAACGAGGGACTGGCCGACTGTGCATGCACGACGCCGATCCACAACAGTCCCGCGGTGCCCAGAACGGCACGCACGCCGCATCCTGCTTTTCTGTTACCCATCAACGACTTCCTTGTCCAGCATTGGTACAGACCTGGGGCTGTGAACAGACATCGTGCAGAGAGAACATGCGGCCAGCACCGACTCGACCGCCAACCGCTATCGGCGGGAGTGCGCGGAACTTTAGGGTCTTTGCATCCGTGTACCCATTGCGACGACGCAGTCGAGCATCACACGCTGAAGGATGGGCATCCTTCAGCAGCCGTCATACGTCGTCAATCGCTGCGGCCGTTACGGCACCCGTGCGCACACCCATGCCCGCACGTCCCTGGCACCGGCCAGCCGCAACGTCTCGGCGATTTCCATCACTGTGCTGCCGGTGGTCATCACATCGTCCACCACGGTCAGCCGTGTCGGCGGCGACAAGCGCGTGCCGAATGCGTCAAAGAGGTTGTCCCTGCGCTGTTCTGCGCTGCGCTCGGACTGCGGCGCGGTGTGGCGGCGCCGGTAGAGGCCCTGCCAGACCGGCATCGGCAGCAACCGGCACAGTTCGGCGGCCTGGTTGTAGCCGCGCTGGCGCAGGCGCCGCCCATGCAGCGGCACCGGCACCAGCGACGCGCACGACCAGGGGGGTGGTGCGCGCTGCATCAGCTGCGCGAGCAGGCGACCTGCCGCCAGATCCTGATGGAACTTGTAGCGCACCAGCAGCTGATCGACGGGTGGAAGGTACAGCAGGCTGGCATGCGTGGCGGACTGCGGCGGTACCTCGTCGCGGCATATACCGCAGACGATCAGGGCGTTCCCGGGTAGCGGGAGTGCGCAGCGCAGGCAGGCACGACCGGCCCAGGGCAGTTCGGCAAAGCAGGCGCGACACAGGTCAAGTTCATCGTGGCCCGGCTCGCCACAGACCAGGCAGCGCAGTGGCAGCAGCACGCGAAGTGCCGCCTGCAGGAGGCGAGTGGACTTGAACAGGGTCGGCATGCGCTACAGCGTGACCGCGCCGCTGCCCCGAGGCCATCAGACGCACGCTCCTTGACCCGTAGGCATCTTTACCCGTTTACGGAGCACTTCACCGCGTTGGCGCAGGCTTCGCATCCACACGCGTGCGATACACCATGTACGGCGTCTGCCGGCGATCCACGCCACCATTGAAGCCGGCCTGTCGATGCAGCTGGTTGGCGGTGAAATACAGATAGCCGTCCGGCCCCATCGACAGCGTATCCGGCCACAGGATGCGCGGGTCGTGCACCACCGTCGTCCATCGCCCCTGCGCGTCGCGGGCATGGATGGCGTTGTGCTCGTAGTCGCTGGCATACAGCCGCCCGTTGGCGTCCATCTCCATGCCATCGGAGGCGCCCTTGTCGCCCAGGTCGACCACCGCCGCCGCCAGTTCCGCTTCACTCAGCTTCGGGTCGCGCAGCAGCGCGGTCGGCACGCTGTACAGATGACGGCTGGACAAGGGCGTGTAGAACAGGGTGCCACCATCGGGCGACAGGGCGATGCCATCGGCGGCCACGGTGAACGGCGCCGACGAACCATCGGCGTTACGCAGTCGCATCTGCCGCCCTTCCACGATCGGCACGAAGGCGGCATCGGCCGAGGTGGATACGTGGCCGACCAGGCGCTTGGACGCGGCGCCAGTGGCGAGGTCGATCACGATGATGCCGCCGATACCGCTCAGCGACGAGTCGGTCACGTAGGCCACGCCCTCGCGGCCAACCCGGAAATCGAAGCGCACATCGTTGACATAGGTGCGCGCGTCGATGACGTTGGCCGGGAACACCAGCGTCCTGGCCACGGTGTTGGTGGCCAGGTCGATCGCCACCAGTTTGGCACCGCCGGCCTGTGGCGCAGAGAACCCGGGCGCGGCGGTATCCAGCACCCACAACCGGCCCTGACCATCGGCCACCACGCTCTGCACGCTGATGAAATGGGCCGCCGGATCGGGGCCGTCCTTGCGGTTGATGCGCGCATCCGGATAGGGAACGGCGCGGCCGTCGCGCCATTCGGCCACGCTGTAGGCCACCTCATCGCCCCAGCGCGGGAAATTGACGAAGATCCGCCCGGTTTCAGATACCGCCACGCTGGTAGGCATGGCACCTTCGAAACGCGCCACCGGTTCAAGGGTACCGATGCTGCGCTCGCTGGGCAGCAGGGGCGCGCCGGACATCGCCAGCGCGGGGGAACTGGCCAGCGCCAGGACGGCGGCCGCCAGGCGGCGGATACGGCAGTTGATCATGGTCGCGCTCTCGATGCAGGTCCGGGGGCAGCCCCGGCGTGGACGCATCTTCTGCGTCGCGCGTGGCATCGGGTAGACGGTGCAACGCGGAATCAGCTTCACTGCAAAAGTGAAGATTGCGGCCTGATTGATCCTGTCGATCAAGGTAATCAGCGATGCCTATCAGCTGATTCTGCTTGCGGCGCCATCAACAACTCCGCCAGCCCGCGGTAGATCGGCACGCGGCACACCAGCCCGGACACACCACGCGCGATCAGCACCGTCGCCAGGATCGGCAGCAGCAGATCGCCGCTGTCGGTCAGCTCCAGCGAGATCACCGCCGAGGTCAGTGGCGCTTGGGTCACACCGGTCAGGTAGGCGCACATGCCCAGCAACACGAACGCGCGCGGGTCCACGCCCGGCATCAGCACTGACAGGTTGTGGCCGAGTCCCGCGCCGACCGCCAACGCAGGTGAGAACAGGCCACCGGGAATGCCCGCCACGTACGAGGCCAGGTTGGCCAGCAGCTTCATCAACCCGAACTCATGGCCGACCAGCGCCAGGCCCTGCACCAAGCTGCGCGCTTGTTCGTAACCGGTGCCGAACGCGCCTTCGCCGAACACCAGGGCCAGCACGACCACCACCAGGCCGCAGCCCGCGGCCAGCAGTACCGGATGCCGCTGCCGCAGCTGCCCCAGCCAACGCGGACGGCCCGCCGCGCTGGCCAGTACCGCACGTGCGAACAGCCCGCCCAGCAGGCCCGCCACCACGCCGCACAGCAGGATCGCCAACCAGCCCTGGCCGAGCGGCAGGCGTGCGCTCACATGGCCGAAGTAGGTGTAGTTGCCCAGCAGGCCCAGCGACACCACGCCACCGACGATCACCGCGGTCAGCAATGTGCCTGAGAAGCGATGCTCGAAGCGGCCGCTGAGCTCCTCGATGGCGAAAACGATGCCGGCCAGCGGCGTGTTGAACGCCGCCGCGATACCCGCCGCACCCCCGGCCAGCAGGAAATGCGAGAGTTCGCGGGGATCCTTGAAGCCGAACCAGCGGCCGAACAGATACATCAGGCTTGCGCCTACGTGCACGGTGGGCCCCTCGCGCCCGACCGATGCGCCCCCCAGCAGCGACAGCGAGGTCAGCAGCAGCTTGCCGGCCGAAACCGCTGGGGAAAGGTTGGTTTTCCGGAACGGCTCATCGGCCTTGTCCAGCGCAGCGATGACCTGCGGAATGCCGCTGCCCCGCGTGGGCTTCAGCACGCCGGAAGTGAGCCAGGCCAGCAGCGCGAAGATGCCCGGCGTGAGCAGCAGGGCCCACCACGGCGAGTGCGAGGTGATGCGCTGGAACACATGGAAGGCCGCATCGCTGGCCTTGGCAAACAGGATCGCCACCAGTGCCACGGCCACCGCGCCGCCCCACAGCGCGGCGCGGCGGCGCCAGGCCTCGCTGAGGACCAGCGCGGTGATGCGGCCACGAAGGCGGTAAAGATCAAACATGGGAAAGAGTCTGCGCGCCAGCACTTACGTTGTGCAGCAGGCACTGTGGCTGGACGCCTTGCAGCATGCGGTGAAATGCGGCGCTTCGCTCGATGCTCTATTGCACCAACGATCCGTAAACCAAATTAAAATACATATGGTTGACAGCCTCCCCGCGCCCACCCACACTGCCGCCCTCGCTCCACACGTATCCAAGGTCCCGCCATGGCTGCTGCCATCCGCCACGACTGGCAACACGACGAACTGCAGGCGCTGTTCGATCTGCCGTTTCCCGAGCTGCTGTTCCGCGCCGCCGCGGTGCATCGCGAGCACTTCGATCCGGCGCAGGTGCAGGTGTCCACGCTGTTGTCGGTGAAGACCGGAGGCTGCCCGGAAGACTGCGCGTACTGCCCGCAGGCGCAGCGCTACAGCACCGGGGTGGACGCGCAGAAGCTGATGGAGACCGACGCGGTGCTGGCCAAGGCGCGCCAGGCCAAGGCCGCCGGTGCATCGCGCTTCTGCATGGGCGCCGCGTGGCGATCGCCGAAGGACCGCGACATCCCGAAGGTGGCGGCGATGATCGCCGGGGTGAAGGCACTGGGGCTGGAGACCTGCGCCACGCTGGGCATGCTCAGCGGCGAGCAGGCGCGTGCGCTGAAGGATGCGGGCCTGGACTACTACAACCACAACCTCGACACCGCGCCTGACTACTACGATTCGATCATCCACACGCGCCAGTACCAGGACCGTCTGGATACGCTGGAGCACGTGCGCGATGCCGGCCTGAAGACCTGCTGCGGTGGCATCGTCGGCATGGGCGAGACGCGCGCGCAGCGCATCGGCCTGCTGCTGGCGCTGGCCTCGCTGCCGGCACATCCCGATTCGGTGCCGATCAACAAGCTGGTGCAGGTGGCGGGCACGCCGCTGCATGGCAGTGCCGAGCTGGACCCGTTCGAGTTCGTGCGCATGATCGCGGTGGCACGCATCGCCATGCCGCGCTCGATGGTGCGGCTGTCGGCCGGGCGCGAAGCCATGAGCGACGAACTGCAGGCGCTGTGTTTCCTGGCCGGTGCCAACTCGATCTTCTACGGCGACAAACTGCTGACCACCGGCAACCCGGAGAGCGAGCGCGACCTGGCTTTGTTCGCCCGGCTGGGCCTGCAGCCGATGGCGGTGCAGGTGGATGCCGAGGGCCACGACCACGGCGGCACCGTGCACGCCGATATCAGTGCCGATACGCCCGGCTGCGGCTGCGCTCACGCGGCCTGAGACGGGCCGCAAGCAGGCGCCGCGGCAACGCGCTACCCTAGCCGCCCCGTCGACGCATTCAGCCACCATGGCCCGCCCCGACCTGACCGCCCGCCTCCACGCCCAGCGCGCCCTGCGCGATGCCCAAGGCCGTCGCCGCCCGCGACGCACGGTCACCCGTCGCGATGGCGTGCGCCTGGAAGTGGACGGCCAGTGGCTGACCGGCTTCTGCAGCAACGACTACCTCGGCCTGGCCCAGCAGTTCAGCGTGGTCAACGCGCTGCAGGACGCCGCCGCACGCGAAGGCGCTGGCGCCGGTGCCTCGCACCTGGTCTGCGGCCATCATGCCCTGCATGAGGCGCTGGAACGCGAGGTGGCCGAATGGCTTGGCTATCCGCGTGCGCTGCTGTTCGGCAGTGGCTTCGCCGCCAACCTGGCGGTGCAGCAGGCGCTGCTGAGCGAAGAGAACGATGTCTGCGTACAGGACAAGCTCAACCACGCCAGCCTGCTCGATGCCACCCGGTTGGCCGGTGCACGCCTGCGCCGTTATCCGCATCTGGATGCGGAAGGCGCAATGCGTCAGCTCAAGCATGCGCCCGATGGCGCGGCAATGCTGGCCACCGATGGTGTTTTCAGCATGGATGGCGACATCGCACCGCTGCGTGCATTGTCGCTTGTGGCACGCCTGCAGCAAGCGCTGTTCTATGTGGATGATGCGCACGGTGTAGGCGTGGTCGGTGATGGCCGGGGTGCCGTGGCCGCCGCCGGACTGGGCGTGGACGATGTGCCGCTGCAGCTGGTCACGCTGGGCAAGGCACTGGGCGGTTCCGGTGCACTGGTGCTGGGCCGCGACGACCTGATCGAGCATCTGGCCGAAACCGCGCGCCCGTACATCTACACCACCGCCGTGCCACCGGCGATGGCCGCCGCTGCGCTTGAAGCGGTGCGCCTGGCGCGCAGGGACAACTGGCGCCGTTCCAAACTGGCAGACCTGATCGCGCTGTTCCGCAGCGAAGCACGCCGCCACGGGCTGGACCTGATGGCTTCGGACACGCCGATCCAACCGCTGCTGTGCGGCGATGACCACACCGCCGTGGCCATGTCCACGGCGCTGGAACAGGCCGGCTGGCTGGTCGGTGCGATCCGCCCGCCGACCGTGCCGGAAGGCAAGGCGCGCCTGCGGGTGACACTGTCCGCGCTGCACACGCCGGAACAGGTGCGGGGGCTGGTCGAGGCCATCGCCAGCGCGCGTGAACGCGTGGCCCTGGCCGTGCGTGAAGCCGCGCCACCGCCGCTGCCTGTCTTTGCCTGAGTTCCGTGTCGTTGCCCATGCATATTGACGTCACCGGCCGTGGGCCGGACCTGGTGCTGATCCACGGTTGGGCCCTGCAGGGCGGCGTGTTCGCGCCGCTGGTGCAGCGGCTTGCGGACCAGTTCACCCTGCACCTTGTCGACCTGCCCGGCCATGGGCACAGCCGCGAGGACACCACGCCGCTGCGCCTGCCGTTCGTGGTCGGTGCCATTGCCGCGGCTACGCCGCCGGCGGTGTGGTGCGGCTGGTCACTGGGCGGCCTGTTCGCATTGCACGCGGCGGCCACGCTGCCAAAGGTGCGCGGGCTGGCGATGATCGCCGCCACGCCGCGCTTCGTGCGAGGCGAAGACTGGCCGCACGCGGTGGAGCCGGCGGTGTTCGAGCAGTTCGGCCGCGAGCTGGCGACCGACTTCGGCGGCACGCTCGAACGCTTCCTCGCGCTGGACGTGATGGGTTCGGCGCACGCCCGCGAGGAGCTGCGCACGCTGCGCCAGCGCCTGGTCGAGCGCGGTGCGCCCACCGAACGCGCCCTGCTGGAAGGCCTGCGCCTGCTCGAAAGCACTGACCTGCGCGGCGCACTGCCAACGCTGGGCAAGCCCAGCCTGTGGATCGCCGGCCAGCGTGACCGGCTGGTGTCTCCGGTGGCGATGCAGGCCGCCGCAGCACTGGCCCCGGGTGCGCAGGCGCTGACCATCGCCCACGGCGGCCACGCGCCGTTCCTTGGCCATGCCGACGAAGTGGCCGCCGCCCTGCAACACTTCGTTGCCGCCCTGTCGCCGGCTGATGGCGGACAATGAGCACCTTCCAAATTCCGCAGGACTGACGCATGGATCTGGGCATCAACGGCCGCTGGGCACTGGTCTGCGGCGCCAGCAAGGGATTGGGCCTGGGTTGCGCGCGTGCGCTGGTGCGCGAGGGCGTCAACGTGGTGATCGTGGCCCGTGGTGACGCTGCGCTGCAGGCCGCCGCTGAAGAACTGCGTGCCATGCCCGGCGCTGCCGAGGTGCGCGCGGTTGCCGCCGATGTCACCACCGAGGCCGGCCGTGCTGCGGCACTGGCCGCATGCCCGCAGGTGGACATCCTGGTCAACAACGCCGGTGGTCCGCCGCCCGGTGATTTCCGCAGTTTCGAGCGCGACGACTGGATCGCCGCGCTGGACGCCAACATGCTGGCGCCGATCGCGCTGATCCGCGCCACCGTCGACGCGATGATCGAGCGCGGCTTCGGCCGCATCGTCAACATCACGTCGTCGGCGGTGAAGGCCCCGATCGACATCCTGGCGCTGTCCAACGGCGCGCGCAGCGGCCTGACCGGTTTCGTCGCCGGCCTGTCGCGCCGCACCGTGGCCCACAACGTCACCATCAACAACCTGCTGCCCGGCCAGTTCGACACCGACCGCCTGCGCGCCAACTTCGCCCACAGCGCGGGCAAGGACGGCGATGCTGGCGAAGTGGCCGAGCGCCGCCGCCAGCAGATTCCCGCCGGCCGCTTCGGCACGCCGGACGAGTTCGGCGCCGCCTGCGCCTTCCTGTGCAGTGCGCGGGCCGGTTACCTCACCGGGCAGAACCTGCTGATCGACGGCGGCGCCTACCCCGGTACGTTCTAAGAGACTTTCGCAATGCCGTCCCACTTCGATGCCCGCCACGTCCGCCGCGCGTTCGCGCGTGCCGCCAGCAGCTACGACGCCGCCGCCGCCCTGCAGCGCGAGGTGCAGTCGCGACTGATCGAATCGCTGGACTACCTGGAGGCACGCAAGCCCGAGGTGGTGCTGGACATCGGCGCGGGTACCGGCCATGCCAGTGCGTTGATGAAAAAGCGCTGGCCGAAGGCGCAGGTGATCGCGCTGGATGTGGCGCTGCCGATGCTGGACCAGGCCAAGCGCCAGGCCGGGTGGTGGAAGCCGTTCCAGCGCCTGTGCGGCGATGCCGCCGCGCTGCCGCTGGCCGACAACAGCGTGGATGTGATCTTCAGCAACCTGTGCCTGCAGTGGGTGGACGACCTGCCGGCGGTGTTCGCCGGATTCCGTCGCGTGCTCAAGCCCGGGGGCCTGCTGCTGTGCTCGACCTTCGGCCCGGAAACCCTGTTGGAACTCAACGAAGCGTTCGCCGCCGCCGATGATCGTCCGCACGTGAGCCGCTTCGCGCAGATCGCCCAGTTCGGCGACGCGCTGATGATGGCCGGCTTCCGCGACCCGGTGCTGGACCGCGATCTGTTCACCCTGACCTACGACGACCTGCCCTCGCTGATGCGCGAACTGCGCGCGATGGGCGCGACCAACGCGCGGGTGGACCGCCGCCACACACTGACCGGGCGTGGCCGTTTCGCGGCGGCGGCGGCGGCGTACGAGCCGATGCGGCGCGCCGACGGCAAGCTGCCCAGCAGCTGGGAAGTGATCTATGCCCACGCCTGGGCACCGGACCCGGGCGCGCCGATCCGCGAAGGCGGGCATGACGTCGCCTCGGTGCCGGTGTCGGCGATTCCGATCCGCCGCAAGCAGACCTGATCGTCTGGTAGTGCCGGCCGCTGGCCGGCAACCTCACGATTCCATGATGGCCATCTGCCGGCCAGCGGCCGGCACTACCCAATGCGACGCCATACGCGAATCGCTCTGGTAGGTGCCGACCTTGGTCGGCACAGTGCCGGCGACATCGCGATCTGACAGGTTGTACCAACCAAGGTCGGCACCCACCAAATTCGGGCGGTGTCGGCGATTCCGATCCGCCGCAAACAGACCTGATCGTCTGGTAGTGCCGGCCGCTGGCCGGCAACCTCACGATTCCATGGGGGGCATCTGCCGGCCAACGGCCGGCACTACCCAATGCGACGCCGTGCGCAACGCAGGCTTCCGCCCTCAGGTATTGGCCGGCGAACTCAACGGCGGGCGCACCAGGTCGCGGTGGAAGAAATAGATTTCCTGCACCAGGAAGCGCCAGCTGGTGTGGAAGCTGCGGAAGCGCGTGCTGGGCGTGGACGAGGCCAGCGCATCGATGCCGAGCGCCTTGCTCAGGCGCAGCGCGCGCGCCATGTGCAGCGGATCGCTGACGACGATCACCCGGTGCAGGCCGCGCTGGTCCATCAGCCGCTTGGCTTCAACCAGGTTCTGCACGGTATTGCGCGAAGCGGTTTCGATCAGGATCGCATCGTCCGGCACGCCATGCTTCAGCGCGTAACGCCGCGCCACCTGCGACTCGGAGAAGCGCGCACCGGTGCCGCCATAGCCACCGGTGAAGATCAGCAGCGGCGCATAGCGTGCTTCATACAGATCCAGCCCGTGGCGGATGCGTTCTTCGAACACCGGTGACGGCTTGGCGTCATAGGCGGCCGCACCCAGCACGATGATGGCGTCGGCCTTGGCGGCCTGGTCGCGTTCACCCACCCAGACGATCCAGGCGGTCACGCCCAGCAGCCAGATCACCAGCAGCACGAACAGCCGCCACAACCAGCCCAGCAGGCCGGTGCGTTCGCGGTGCCGCCCGCGGCTCACGCCGCCCCCCAGCGCAGCGCTGGCAGGTCGACGTTGCCGCCGGACAACACCAGGCCCACGCGCAGGCCGGCGAAGCGCTGCGGCTGCGCCAGCACCGCAGCCAGCACGGTGGCCGAAGAGGGTTCCACCACCTGCTTGAGCACGTCCCACAGCAGGCGCATCGCCGCCAGCGTCGCGGCGTCATCGATCACGATCACCTCGACACCGGCGGCGCGCAGCAACTCGAAATTGGGTGCGCCGATCAGGGTACGCAGGCCATCGCAGATGGTGTCCGGGGTGAACGCGCCCTGGCGCTCGCCGATGGCCAGCGAGCGCGCGGTGTCATCGGCGCCGGCCGGCTCGGCCAGGATCAGCCGGGTCTGCGGACTGGCGTGCTGCAGGGCCAGCGCGGTACCGCTGGCCAGGCCACCGCCGCCCACCGGCACCACCAGCGCGTCGAACGGGCCGTCGCTGTGCAGCAGTTCCAGGGCCGCGGTGCCCTGCCCGGCCATCACCGCCAGGTTCGTATAGGGATGCACCAGGGTTGCGCCGGTATCGGCCTGCACCTTGGCGCAGGTGGCCTCGCGGTCGGCGATGGTCGGCGGGCAGCGCCAGAGGGTGGCGCCGTGGCGGGCGATGTTGGCCAGCTTGGCGGCCACCGCCCCTTCCGGCACCACCACATGGCAGGGGATGCCCCGGGTGCGTGCGGCCAGGGCCAGCGCGGCACCGTGGTTGCCGGAGGAATGGGTCACCACGCCGGTACTGGCACGATCGGCATCGAGCGACCACACCGCATTGCAGGCACCACGGAACTTGAATGCGCCACCGCGCTGCAGGTGCTCGGCCTTGAACGCCAGCTGTGCGCCGGTCATCGCATCGAGCGTGCGCGAGCGCAGCACCGGGGTCACGCTGGCATGCGGGGCAATCCTCGCAGCAGCAAGCAGGACATCATCGGCGCGGGGCAACAGTGAATCGCTCATGACGCAAGATTAACGTATGCCCCCGCGCTGGCGACCGGGGCACAGGTCATGCCAGCATGCAGGCCTACGCCTCCATTCATCCTGGCCAGCCGAATTAAGGGCCGATTCAATGCCCGCGCACGAAGCTGGCTGCACATCCGTCCTCTGGGGGGACCCACCATGAAAATGCGCCTGTTGCTTGCCGGTGGCCTGTTGTTGGGCCTGACTGGCTGCACCACCTACGACTATGTAGGCGGTGGCCGCGGTGGCGGCTACTACCACGGCGCGCCGTCGGTGGAGTACCGCTACCCGGCCGGCTATCCCTACAACTACGGCTACCCGTACTACGGTGGCTATGGCGGCTATTACGGCGGCTATGGCAACCCGTACTACTCGCGCCCGATCTACCGCCCGCCGCACAACCACCGCCCGCCGCCGCGCCCGCCCGGCAACGGTGGCGAGAACCGTCCGCCGCCGCCGAGGCCGTCGTACAACGGCGGTTCCCCGTGGCGGAACATGGATTCGATGCGTCGCCCGCCGCAGTCGAACATGCAGCCGCCGGCGCCCGCACCGCAGGCCCGCCCGGCCCCGGCACCGAGTGCGCCGAGGATGAACGGTTCCCCCTGGCGCAACATGGATCGTGCGACGCAGCGCACAGTTGAGCGCTGAACCGTCTTGCATTTCACACGGTCTAAGCCGCAATCTACGCGGACAGTGACGGCCCGCGTCACAAAGTGACAAAAACGACACGAGCCGCCGCAAGAAGCTCTACGTCGATATCCGACAGGAACATCTGGATCCCCCCTGTTCCGGCCCTGTCGGATGTCGGCACCTCTGAAGGCAGACGGCCCCGCAATGCGGGGCCGTTTGTTTTGCCGGGCCGCCAACCGGCGAGAGCCCCAGCGTCAGTAGATCCACGCCATGCGTGGACGGGGCCTTTCCCGGCACCCCAAAAAAACAGGGCCGGACAGTCCCCCGACTGCCGGCCCTCTGCTCCCCCACCGTGCGCCTGTACCGGCCCCTGTTCCAATTCCGGTCACGGGCGCCTACGGCGCCAGCCACGGTGGGTGCTATTGGGTTATCTGCAAAAATCCTGCCAACTTTAGGGCTGATTTCGGCGCCGGCCGGCCGGTACCGACGTCCCGGCCCCGAATGGCGCTAAAATCGCCACCCCGGCGCCGCCCCCCGGCCGCGCCCGCCCCCAGCTGAACAGCCCCATGAATCCGTCCTTCCATCGTTACGACGTCATCGTCATCGGCGGTGGCCACGCTGGCACCGAAGCCGCGCTGGCCGCGGCCCGCACCGGCGTGCGCACCCTGCTGCTGACCCACAACATCGAAACGGTGGGCGCGATGAGCTGCAACCCGGCCATCGGCGGCATCGGCAAGGGCCACCTGGTCAAGGAGATCGACGCCCTGGGCGGTGCGATGGCGCATGCCGCCGACCGCGCCGGCATCCAGTGGCGCACGTTGAACGCCTCCAAGGGCCCGGCCGTGCGTGCCACCCGTTGCCAGGCCGATCGCAACCTGTACCGCATGGCGATCCGCGCCATCGTCGAAGGGCAGGACAACCTGACCGTGTTCCAGGCTGCGGTCGATGACCTGGTCATCGAAGGCGACGCCGTGCGAGGGGTCATCACCCAGACCGGCCTGCGTTTCGACGCCGGGGCCGTGGTGCTGACGGCCGGTACCTTCCTCGCCGGCAAGATCCATGTGGGCCCCACCCAGTACGCCGCCGGCCGCATGGGCGACCCGCCGGCCACCACGCTGGCCGCGCGCCTGCGCGAGCGCCCGTTCCAGGTGGACCGCCTGAAGACCGGCACGCCGCCGCGCATCGATGGCCGCTCGCTGGACTACAGCGTGATGGACGAACAGCCCGGTGATTCGCCGCGCCCGGTGATGTCCTTCCTCGGCTCGGTGGACGAGCATCCGCAGCAGGTCAGCTGCTGGATCACCCACACCACCGAACAGACCCACCAGATCATCCGCGACGCGCTGCATCGCTCGCCGCTGTACAGCGGCCAGATCGAGGGCATCGGTCCGCGCTACTGCCCGTCCATCGAAGACAAGGTGGTGCGCTTCGCCGAGAAGGCCAGCCACCAGATCTTCGTCGAACCCGAAGGCCTGGGCATCGTCGAGATCTACCCCAACGGCATCTCCACCTCGCTGCCGTTCGACGTGCAGCTGGAGATGGTGCGCAGCATCCGTGGTTTCGAGAACGCGCACATCACCCGCCCCGGCTACGCGATCGAGTACGACTTCTTCGATCCGCGCGGGCTGAAGGCCTCCCTGGAAACCAAGCTGATCAACGGCCTGTTCTTCGCCGGCCAGATCAACGGCACCACCGGCTATGAAGAAGCGGCCGCGCAGGGCCTGCTGGCCGGCCTCAACGCCGCACGCCAGGTACGTGGACTGGATGGCTGGTGCCCGCGCCGCGACGAGGCGTACCTGGGCGTGCTGGTGGATGACCTGATCACCCACGGCACCAACGAGCCCTACCGCATGTTCACCAGCCGCGCCGAATACCGCCTGCAGCTGCGCGAGGACAATGCCGACCAGCGCCTGACCCCCGCCGGCCGCGAAATGGGCCTGGTGGATGACCATCGCTGGAGCGCGTTCGAGACCAAGCAGGCCGCCGTCGCCGCCGAGCGCGCGCGCCTAGGCGCACTGTGGGCGACCCCGGCCAATGCGCTGGGCCGCGAGGTACAGGACACGCTGGGCGTGGCGGTCAGCCGCGAAACCAATGTGCTGGACCTGATCAAGCGCCCCGAGCTGGATTACGCGCAGCTGATGCAGGTGCCGTCGCTGGGCCCGGCCGTGGCCGACGTCAAGGTGGCCGAGCAGGTGGAGATCGGCGTGAAGTACGCCGGCTACCTGGATCGCCAGCGCGAGGAAATCGAGCGCCAGCAGCGGCATGAGGCCACGCCGATCGCCGAGGCGTTCGACTATGCGACCGTGCGCGGGCTGTCGGCTGAGGCACTGCAGAAACTGGAACGTGTGCGCCCGCAGACCATAGGCCAGGCGCAGCGTATCCCGGGCATGACCCCGGCGGCGATCTCGCTGCTGCTGGTGCACCTGGAGCGGGCGCGCCGCGGCCGCGTGGCGTAAGCGGTCGCACCTGCTTCTGGTGGGTGCCGACCTGGGTCGGCACGAATCATCAGATCGCGATGCTGCATGCATTTGTGCCGACCAAGGTCGGCACCTACCGGAGCGGAAGACACACCCACATTGGCGGGCGCGTTACCGCGCGTCCGCGCCACCACCCAGCACCTTGAACAACGTCACCCGGTTGCCCGCCTCCTGCTGCTGCAGGGCGATCAGGTCCTGCTGCGCGGCATACAGGCTGCGCTGCGCATCCAACGACTGCAGGTAGCCATCCAGTCCGGTGCGGTAGCGCGCATCGGCCAAGGTGTAGCTGCGCTGGCTGTCAGCCACCAACGCGCGTTGCGCGTCCAGCTGCGCGGTCAGGTGATCGCGCGTGGCCAGCGCATCGGCCACCTCACTGAAGGCCTGCTGGATCGCCTTCTCGTACTGCGCGATGCCGATGTCCTTGCCGATCTTCGAGGCATCCAGCGAGGCCTTCAGTGCACCGGCATGGAAGATCGGCGCGGTGATGCTGGGCGCGAACGACCAGCCACGGGTGCCGGCCGAGAACAGCGTCGACAACGCGGTGGAACTGTGGCCGTAGTTGGCGGTCAACGCCAGCGTCGGAAAGAATGCGGCGCGCGCGGCACCGATATCGGCGTTGGCTGCCTGCAATGCATGCTCGGCGGACAGCACGTCCGGGCGCTGCAGCAACACGCTGGACGGCAGGTTGGCGGGCAGCGGCGCCAATGCGACGCTGCCATCCAGCGCCTGCGCGGTTGGCAGCAGGGCCGGATCCAGCGGTGCCCCCACCAACAGCTGCAATGCATCGCGATCCTGCGCCTGCTGGGCCTGCAGCTTCGCCAGCGCCCCGCGCGCGGCTTCCACGCTGGTCTGCACCTGCGACAGGTCCAGGCCCGAGGCCAGCCCCTGTGCATGGCGGGCCTCGGTGCGCTGCAGGGTCTGCTGCTGGCTGTCCAGCGTCTGTTGCGTGAATGCCAGCGACTGCTCGTCGGCCGCCAGCGCCAGCCACGCCGTCGCCACTTCAGCCACCAGGCTGGTGCGCACGGCGCGCTGGTTCTCGGCGCTGGCCAGCCAGTTCTGCAGCGCCTCGTTCTTCAAGCTGCGGATACGCCCGAACAGGTCCAGCTCCCAGCTGCTGATGCCCACCTGCACGGCATCGGATTCGGTCACCTGGGTGACGCCGGTCTCGCTGTTGGCATCGCTCACCCGCGAACGGGTGACACTGCCGCTGGCATCCACCGACGGCAGCAGTGCCGCGCGCTGGATGCGGTACTGCGCGCGCTCCTTCTCCACCTGCAGCACCGCCACGCGCAGATCGCGGTTGTTCTGCAGCGCCAGCGCGATGACCTGCTGCAGGCGCGGTTCCAGGAACACGTCGCGCCAGGCCGGCATCGCCAGTGCCGGTTCGGCCGCGCCGATGGCAGCATTGCCGAACTGCGCCGGCACCGGTGCCTCGGGACGCTGGTAGTGCGGGGCCATGCTCACGCAGCCGCCCAGCACGGTGGTCATCGTTGCGGCCGCCAGGGCGCGCAGCAGCATCGGCTTCATGGGCTTGTCTCCGGGACAGTGGCGTCGGCCGGCGCGCGGCCCGGGAACAGGCGGCGCACCAGCAGGTAGAACAACGGCACGAAGAACATGCCCAGCACCATCGAGGCAACCGTACCACCGGCCACGCCGGTACCCAGCGAACGGCGCGCAGCCGAACCGGCGCCGGTGGCGAACACCAGCGGCAGTACGCCCATCAGGAACGCCAGCGAGGTCATTACGATCGGCCGCAGCCGCAGGTAGACCGCCTGCAGGATCGCTTCGCGGGTGCTCTTGCCCTGCTGTTCGAGGATGCGCGCGAACTCGACGATCAGGATGCCGTTCTTCGCTGCCAGACCAATCGTGGTCAGCAGGCCGACCTGGAAGTACACGTCGTTGTTGAGGCCACGCAGGTTCATCATCAGCACGGCGCCGAACATGCCCACCGGCACCGCCAGCATCACCGCGAACGGCACCGCCCAGCTTTCATACAGCGCGGCCAGGCACAGGAACACGAACAGCAGCGAGATGGCGTACAGCATCGGCGCCTGGTTGCCCGACAGCTGTTCCTGGTAGGCCATGTCCGACCAGGCATGGCTGAAGCCTTCCGGCAGCGTGTCGGCCAGGCGCGCGATCTCGGCCATCGCCTCGCCGGAGCTGACGCCCGGTGCCGGCTGGCCGGTGATTTCCATCGCCGAGATGCCGTTGTAGCGCTGCACTGCGGCCGGCGCGCTGGTCCAATGCGTGCTGATCAACGACGACAGCGGCACCATCTGCCCGGCCTGGTTGCGCACGCTCCAGCGCTCGATGTCCTGCGGCTGCATGCGTGCTTCGGCGGTGCCCTGGATGAACACCTTCTTGATGCGGCCCTTGTAGATGAAGTTGTTGACGAAGTCGCCGCCCAACGCCGCGTTCAAGGTGTCATTGACGTCCTGCGGGTTCACGCCCATCGCCTGCGCCTTGGCGTCGTCCACCTTCACCGCGTATACCGGCGCGTCTTCCAGGCTGGCGTAGCGCACGTTGACCAGCTTCGGGTCCTTGGCGGCTTCCTTCAGCAGCGTGTTGCGCGCGGCCACGGCGGCGGCATGGCCTGCACCGCCTTCGTCCTGCAGTTCCAGGGTGAAGCCACCCGCATCGCCGAGGCCCAGGATGGCCGGTGGCGAGGTGATGAACACCTGCGCATCGGGCACGCTGGCCATCGCCCGCGTCAAGCGTGCGGCGATGGTATCGGCGTCGTCCTTGCGGTCATCCCAGTCCTTCAGCCGGATGAAGGCCTGGCCGACGTTCTGGCCGCTGCCGGTAACACTGAAACCGGCGGTGGCCTGGATCGAGAGCACGCCGTCGTCCTTCACCGCGACGGCACTCAGACGATCCATCACCGCCCGCGTCTGCTCCAGCGTGGAACCGGCCGGCAGCTTCACCAGCGCGTTGAGCATGCCCTGGTCTTCATCGGGCAGGAACGCGCCCGGCAGGTGCCACAGCAACAGGCCGGTGGCCACGCTCAGCACCAGGTAGAACAGCACGCCGAGCGTGCGGCGGCCGAGGAAACGATCCACGCGATGGCGCAGGCCGTTGGAGGTGCGCTCGAAGCGGTGGTTGAACCAGATGAAGAACTTGCCCAGCAGGCTCGGCTCGCCACCGTGGTCGCCATGCGGATGGCCGCCCTTGGGAATCTGGTGCAGGATGCTGCCACACAGTGCCGGGGTGATGGTCATCGCCACCAGCACCGACAGGATCATCGCGGCGGCGATCGTCACCGAGAACTGGCGATAGATCACCCCGGTTACACCGCTGAAGAACGCCATCGGCAGGAACACCGCGGTCAGCACCAGCACGATGCCGACCAGCGCGCCGGTGATCTGGCCCATCGCCTTCAGCGTGGCCGGCTTCGGCGCCAGCCCTTCGAAGGTCATCACCCGCTCTACGTTCTCCACCACCACGATGGCATCGTCCACCAGCAGGCCGATGGCCAGCACCAGTGCGAACATGGTCAGGGTGTTGATCGAATACCCGAATGCAGCCAGCACGCCGAACGTGCCCAGCAGCACCACCGGCACCGCGATGGTCGGGATCAGCGTGGCGCGCCAGTTCTGCAGGAACAGGTACATCACCAGCACCACCAGGATGATCGCTTCGATCAGGGTGATCACCACTTCCTTCAGCGAAATGGTCACGAATGGGGTGGTGGTGAAGGCCACGTGGGCGGTGTAGCCATGCGGCCAGTACTTCTGCAGCTGCTGAAGCCGTGCATCGATGGCCTTGGAGACGGCGATCGCGTTGGCACCGGCATTGAGTTCAATGCCCAGCGACGCCGACGGCTTGCCATTGAAGGTGCTGATGCTGTCGTAGCTTTCCGGCCCGAGGCCGATCTTTGCCACGTCGCCCAGACGCACCACGCTGCCGTTGGCATCGGCCTTGAGCACCACCTGCGCGAACTGCTCGGGCGTGTGCAGGCGGCTGCGCGCGGTTACCGTGGCGTCGAGCTGCTGGCCCTTCAGCGCCGGCTGGCCACCCAGCTCACCGGCGGAGACATCGGTGTTCTGTGCCTGCAATGCGGTCTCGATGTCCGAGGGCATCAGCGCGTACTGGCGCATCTTCTCCGGATCCAGCCAGATGCGCATGGCGTATTCCTGGCCGATCGGCTGGATGTTGCCGACACCGCTGACGCGGCTGATCTGGTCATCGATGCGCGCTTCCATGAAGTTGGCGACATCGAAGTTGTCCATGCTGCCGTCTTCGCTGGTGAACGACAGCACCTCGAAGATCGAACCACTGGACTTGGTGATGGTCAGGCCGTTCTGCTGCACCGCCTGCGGCAGCGTGGCCATGGCGGCCTGCAGCTGGTTCTGCACCTGCACCTGCGCGGTATCCGGATTGGTACCGGTGGCGAACACCAGGTTGACCTGCGCCGAGCCGTCGGAGGCACTGGTCGAGGTCATGTACATCAGGTGATCGAGGCTTTGCTGGGACTGCTCGATGACCTGGGTGACCGCGTTTTCCACGGTCTGCGACGAGGCGCCGGTGTAGGTGGCGCGGATGGTGATGGTGGGCGGGGCGATCTGCGGGTAGCGGTCCACCGGCAGGATCAGGATCGCGAGCAGGCCGAGCAGGCTGACCGCGATGGCGATCACCCAGGCGAAGATCGGCCGGTCGATGAAGAAACGAACCATGTGGGCCAGGCCTCAGTGCGACTTTTCGTCGGTGTTGCCGTTCGGATCGACCGCCGGCATCGCCGCCAACTGCGCCGTCGTGGCCGCCACCGCTTTCACCTGCTGACCGAGCGATACCGCGCTGCCGTTGCTGACGATCACCCGTTCGCCAGCCTTGAGGCCGCTGGTGATCTGCCACTGGTTACCGACCACCTGGCCGGTGCTGACGCGGCGCTCGACCACATGATCCTTGGCGTCGAGCAGGCGCAGCAGCGGTTCGCCGCGTTCGTTGCGCACCACTGCCTTCTGCGGCACCAGCAGGGCACGCGCGTCGGTGGCCATCGGCAGCACCGCCTTCAGGTACATGCCCGGCAACAGCAGGCCGTCCGGGTTCGGAATGACCGCGCGCAGCTTCACGTTTCCGGTGCCCGGATCCACTGCGCTGCCGACGAACTCCAACGTGCCTTCATGCGCGTAGGTGCTGCCGTCCTCCAGCAGCACCTTAACCTGTGCCTTGCCATCGATGGCCTTCACTAGGCCCGCATCGAGCCGCTTGCGCAGCGCCAGCATCTGCGTGCTGGACTGGGTGACATCCAGGTACACCGGGTCCAGCCGCTGGATGGTGGTCAACGCCGTATCCTGGCCGGCCGCGACCAGCGCGCCGGCGGTGACGCTGGAGGTGCCGATGCGACCGTCGATGGGGGCGGTCACCCGGGTGTAGTCGAGGTTGATGCGGGCAGCCTGCAATGCAGCGCGCGCGGCAATCACGTTGGCCTGCGCCTGCTTCAACGCCGAGGTGGCATCGTCGGCGTCCTGCTTGCTGGCTGCATCCATGCTCACCAGCGCGCGGGTACGCTCGGCCTTCGGCTGTGCCGACAACACGGTGGCCTCGGCCTGCGCCAGCTGCCCGCGGGCGGTATCGAAGGCCGCCTGGTACGGTGCCGGGTCGACCTGGTACAGCAGCTGCCCTGCCTTGACCTGCTGGCCTTCGGTGAACAACCGCTGGCGGATCAGGCCGCCGATCTGCGGCCGCACCTCGGAGATCTCGAACGGCACGGCACGGCCGGGCAAGGTCTGCTGGAGTGCCAGCGGCTGCGCGCTGGCGATGATGACGCCCACTTCGGGCATGGCCGGGGCGTCGGTCCTGTCCGCCGAACAGGCCGCCAGGGCCAGCAGCAGGGGCAACAGCAGGGGACGCGGGGAACGGGACAGCGGGCGCAGGAGAGACATGGGGGGCGTGGGGGCCTTGCGTTGACCCGTGCACGCTGCCGTGAAACTGTGCAGAGAATATGGAGATTGTGCGACGGGCTCAGCTGGCGCTTGCTTTCGGCGCCGCATGCGCCGCTAATGGCCTTCGCGATGGCGAAGTTCCAACTCAAATTCGGCCTGACCGCGAAGACCTTCCTCGCGATCTTCACCGCCTGCCTGCTGGTGCTGGCAGTGAACGGTATTGCCAGCCGCGTGGCCTTCCAGACCGGCTTCCTGGACTACCTCAACGACCAGGGCGACCTGCGCATGCAGCGGCTGATGCCACACCTGCAGCGCGAGTACCGCGAGCACGGTGGCTGGGAGCATCTGCACGGTGATGGCGACCGCTGGGCGCGGCTGCTGCGCCCGGACCTGGCCCATGGGCACGAAGGACCGGTGCCGTCGCTGTCCGACCAGACCGGCGTGCCGTCGCGCCTGGGCCTGTTCGACGCGCAGCACCGTTTCGTGGCCGGCAACCCCGACGCCACCAGCGATGACGAGCCGCATGCGGTGCAGGTGGACGGGCAGACCGTCGGTTGGCTGGGCATGGTGCCGTTCCAGACCGTCATCGCCACCAACGACCTGAATTTCTACAACACCCAGGTGCGCGCCTGGTGGGTGATCGGCATCGCGCTACTGCTGGTGACGGTACTGCTGGCCTGGCTGGTATCGCGTGCGCTGCGCCAGCGCCTTGCCAAGCTGGCCGCTGCCACCCACCGGTTGGCCGCCGGTGACTACGCCACCCGCATCGAGCGCACCAGTGACGATGAGCTGGACGCGCTGGTCAACGACTTCAACCGGATGGCGCAGGCGCTGGACGATACCGAACGCAACCGCCGCGCCTTCATTGCCGACATCTCGCATGAGCTGCGCACGCCATTGGCCGTGGTGCGGGCCGAGCTGGAGGCGATCGAAGATGGCATCCGTCCGCTGGACCGGGCCAACCTGGTGGGCCTGCAGGGCGAGATCCGCCAGCTGGGCAAGCTGATCGACGACCTGCACGACCTGTCGATGACCCAGTCCGGCGGCCTGGCGTACCGCTTCGCGCCACTGGACCTGGTGGCGCTGCTGCGCAGCGAACTCAATGGCATGCGCGTGCGCTTCGCCAATGCAGGCCTGGCGTTGGAAGAAGACCTGCCCGCCACGCCGTTGCAGGTGTCCGGTGACGAGCGGCGCCTGCAGCAGGTGCTGGCCAACCTGCTGGAAAACGCACTGCGCTACACCCATGCCGGTGGCCGCGTACGCGTGCAGGCGGCGCGCGTGCCTGCCGGCGTGCAGCTGGTCGTGGAAGACACCGCGCCGGGCGTTCCGCCCGACAAGTGTGCACTGGTGTTCGAACGCTTCTACCGCGTGGAAAGTTCGCGCAACCGCGCCAGTGGCGGCAGCGGGCTGGGCCTGGCCATCAGCCACAACATCATCCTCGCCCACCACGGCGTCATCCACGCCGCGCCCTCGCCGCTGGGCGGGCTGCGCGTGGTCATCACCCTGCCGGAGCCTGCATGAGCACGTCGCCCGCCACGTCCACGAAGATCCTGATCGTCGAGGACGAGCCACGCCTGGCCTCGGTACTGCGCGACTACCTGGCCGCCGCCGGCATGGCCAGCGAGTGGGTGGACGACGGTGGCCAGGTGATCGACGCATTCGCGCGCTACCAGCCCGACCTGGTGCTGCTGGACCTGATGCTGCCGCAGCGCGACGGCGTGGACCTGTGCCGCGAACTGCGTGCCAGCAGCGATGTACCGGTCATCATGGTCACCGCACGGGTGGAAGAGATCGACCGCCTGCTGGGCCTGGAGATCGGCGCCGACGACTACATCTGCAAGCCGTTCAGTCCGCGCGAAGTGGTCGCGCGGGTAATGGCGGTGCTGCGCCGCTACCGCCCGGACCCGGGTGCGCGCGCCAACGGTGGCCTGCACATCGACGAGCCGGCCGCACGCGCCACCTGGAACGGCAAGGGCCTGGACCTGACGCCGGTGGAGTACCGCCTGCTGCGCACGCTGCTGGCCACCCCAGGCCGGATCTGGGCGCGCGATGAACTGCTCGACCGGCTGTACCTGGACCATCGCGTGGTGGTCGACCGCACCGTCGACAGCCATGTGCGCAACCTGCGCCGCAAGCTGGCCGACGCCGGCATGGAAGGCGAGCCGATCCGTTCGGTGTACGGCATGGGCTACAGCTACGAGCCCTGATCGCGTTCCCCGGGCTTGGCCCGGCAGACGCAGCGTGTTCGATCTGCGCTACAGTCGAGAACGCTCGACATCAACGAATCACGACGGCATGGACGACATCCACCCGATCGCGCCGGACAAGCGCGCCGCCATCCTTTCCACCCTGGCTGACATCGAACAGCGCTACGACGTACGCGTGCTGCTGGCCTGCGAGTCGGGCAGCCGCGGCTGGGGCTTTTCCTCGCCCGACAGCGACTACGACGCGCGCTTCATCTACGTGCATCGCCAGCCTTGGTATCTCAGCGTCAACGAGAGCACCGGTCCCGGCGAAGCGCAGCGCGATGTGATCGAACTGCCGATCGACGATGAGCTCGACGTGAGCGGCTGGGACCTGCGCAAGGCACTGCGACTGGTTTCAAAATCCAATCCGACCCTGATCGAGTGGCTGCGCTCGCCGATCGTCTACCAGCAGGATCAGGCGGCGGTGTCACAGTTGTGGGAAGCAGCGAAAGCGTTCCATTCACCGCTGGGCACCTGGTGGCACTACTTCAACATGGCGCGCTCGAACCATCGCGGCTACCTGCGTGGCGAAACGGTGCGCACCAAGAAGTACCTGTACGTGCTGCGCCCACTGCTGGCCTGCCAGTGGATAGAGCACGAACAGACACCCCCGCCGATGGCCTTCGAGGATCTGCTGGACCGGCTGCTGCCAGACGGTGCGGTGCGTGAAGTCATCGATGCCCTGCTGGCGGTCAAGCGGGCCAGCGCCGAGGTCGCCGCCGGGCCGCGCATTGCGGCGATCAGCGACTACATCGATCGTGAACTGGCCATCCGGACTGCGCAGGCGCCACAGCTGCCCGCCGGACGAGGTGATGCTGCGTGGCTGGATGAGCTGTTCCGGCAGATGCTGGCCGAGCACGCGCCTGAATGAAGAGCCGCACCTGCCGCTGGTAGTGCCGGCCGCTGGCCGGCAACCACGGAAATCCAGGCGTGCCGCGCGGTTGCCGGCCAGCGGCCGGCACTACCACACGGGTATCATCGTCGCGAACGCCCTGATTTCCGGAGACCCCGATGAACCCGCTGCGCCCCTTCCGCGACAAGATGCCCATCCTCGGCGAGCGCGTGTACATCGACCCGTCGTGCACGATCATCGGCGACGTGGAACTGGGCGACGACGTGTCGGTGTGGCCGGGCACGGTCATCCGCGGTGACGTCAATTACGTACGCATCGGTGCACGCACCAACGTGCAGGACGGCACCATCATCCACGTCAGCCACCACAGCCCGTACAACAAGGCCGGCTACCCGACCCTGATCGGCGAAGGCGTGACCGTCGGCCACGGCTGCATCATCCACGCCTGCACGATCAGCGATTACAGCCTGATCGGCATGGGCGCCTGCATCCTCGACGGTGCCCGCGTGGAGCGCCATGGCTTCGTCGGCGCCGGTGCGGTGATCGGCCCCGGCAAGGTGGTGGGCGAAGGCGAGCTGTGGGTCGGCAATCCGGCCCGGCCGGCACGCACCCTGAGCGACAAGGAGATCGAGTCGCTGCACTACTCGGCCGACCACTACGTGCGGCTGAAGGACGAATACCGGGGCTGAGCAGCCAACGCTGCCGCGCGGCTCTGCTAAAGTCTGGGCCCGACCAGGACCTGTCGAGACCCCCATGCCTGTGGTTGCCAGCCGGAGAGGACTCCGGCGCCCACAACGAAGGCCACCGCGCTGATGGCCGCACCGATGCTCGATACCTACCGTGAGGTGGTGACGCCGGAGGGTGTGCTGCTCCAGTTGCCGGTAGCCGGACCGCTGCCGCGGGCCATGGCCTGGCTGGTCGATCTTGGCGTGCGCATCGCGGTACTGGTGCTGATGGCGATTCCGCTGGCGGTGCTGGACGAATTCGGCTCCGGCCTCAACCTGGTGCTGATGTTCCTGGTCTACTGGGTCTACCCGATCGTGTGCGAGGCGCTGTGGGGCCGCACACTGGGCAAGCGCGCGCTGGGCCTGCGCGTGCTGTCCCGCGATGGCGCGCCCGTGGGCTGGATGGCGGCGATCACCCGCAACCTGCTGCGCACGGTGGACATGCTGCCGTTCGGCTATGCACTGGGCCTGGTCAGCAGCCTGTTCGATCCCCACGGCCGCCGCCTCGGCGACCTGGTGGCCGGCACCGTGGTGGTGCACGCGCCTGTGCTGTACCTGCCGCCGCCACCCACCATCGACAGCGTGCTGGCCCCGCCGCAACCACTGCGACCGGAGGAACAGGCCGCGCTGATGGCCTTCGCCGAGCGCGCGCCACGGCTGTCGGCGGCACGCCAGCAGGAGCTGGCCGGCATTGCCGAGCCCCTGACCGGCACCCACGGCCAGGTCGCCGTGCTGCGCCTGTACGCCATGGCCAACTGGCTGCTGGGGCGGCGATGAAACAGGAACAGTTCGTCGCCCGCTACCAGCAGGAATGGCAGGAGCTGGAACAGTGGCTGCTGCTGCGTGCCGGCGCCTCGCGCCGCGCGCGCCGCAAGGCCAGCGGCCTGGCACTGGACGATACCGCCGTCCCGCAGCGCTACCGGCGCCTGTGCCAGCAGCTGGCGCTGGCCCGCGAGCGCGGTTACAGCCCGCAGCTGGTCCAGCGCCTGCAGCAGCTTATGCAGCAGGGCCACAGTGTGCTGTACCGCACACGGCCGACGCGCTGGCGCGCCGCGCTGGAATTCCTGGTGGCCGACTTCCCGCTGCTCGTGCGCAGCCAGGCACGCAGCATGTGGGTGGCGCTGGCGATGTTCGCGCTGCCGGCAATCGCCTGCTTCGTGCTTGTACAGGTCTACCCGGACCTGATCCATACGTTGATGGACAACCGCCAGATCGCCGCGATGGAGCGCATGTACGACCCTGCCGCCGAACGACTGGGCCGCGACAGCGGTACCGACTGGATGATGTTCGGCCACTACATCCTCAACAACATCAGCATTGCCCTGCGCACCTTCGCCAGCGGCCTGCTGGCCGGGCTGGGTACGCTGCTGGTGCTGCTGTTCAACGGCGTCACCATCGGCGCGGTGGCCGGCCACCTGCAGCACATCGGACACGGTGGACCATTCTGGCGCTTCGTGGCCGGCCATGGCGCGTTCGAGCTGACCGCGATCGTGATCGCCGGCGGTGCCGGCCTGCAGCTGGGCATGAAGCTGCTGGCACCGGGCCGGCGCAGCCGCCTGGACGCGCTGGTCGACGGTGGCCGCATCGGTGCGCGGCTGTGCCTGGGCGTGGCGTTCATGCTGCTGGCCGCAGCCTTCATCGAAGCGTTCTGGTCGTCGATCGCCGAAGTCCCCGCATGGACCAAGTTCGGCGTCGCCGGAGTGCTCTGGGCCGGCGTGCTGCTGTGGCTGTGGCGTGGCGGGCGTGGAGGCGGCCATGCGCATTGACCGTCTGGACGTGGTGCTGCGTGCACGCAGCGGCTGGGAAGCGATGGAGCTGGGCAGTGCCCTCGCCCGCCGCCATGCGCGCGCCGTGTGGGGCAGCTGGCTGCTGGCCAGTGCTCCGTTGTTCGTGATCTTCAACGCGCTGGGATGGTGGCTGGATGCCTTCGGCTGGGCCTGGCTGGCGATGTGGTGGTGCAAGCCACTGTTCGAGCGTGCGCCGCTGTATGTGCTGTCACGCGGCATCTTCGGCGAACCGGTCAGCACACTTTCGGCCCTGCGTGCGCAGCGTCACTGGGGCAACACTGGTTCCTGGGGCTACTTGGGCTGGCGTCGCTTCAGCGTGCTGCGCAGCCTGTGCCTGCCGGTGAACCTGCTGGAAGGCAACGCACCGGGCCAGCGCGGTCCACGCCGCCGTGCGGTGGCTGCCGGCGCCGCAGGTGCGGCGACAGTGCTGACCGTGACCTGCATGGCGTTCGAAGCGGTGCTGGTATCTGGTGCCATCGGTGCAGTGTTCATGTTCATGCCACTGGACCTGATGTCCGAATCCTGGCGTGCGGCCTGGGACATGATCGGCAAGGACACGCCGGCATGGGCACGCTTCGGTTTCAATCTGGCCTGCTGGCTGGCCTCGGCGCTGATCGGCCCGTTCTTCGTCGGTGCGGGCTTTGGCCTGTACTTGAACCGGCGTACGCAGATGGAAGCCTGGGACGTCGAAATCGCCCTGCGCCGACTGCGCGATCGCCTGCTGCCGGCGGCATCGACGCTGGCGCTGCTGCTGTGCCTGGCACTGCCGCTGGTCTCCGCCCCGGTGCATGCGCAGGACGCAGATGCCGAGCCCGGGCGCGCAATGGGCAAGCCCAACGCCAGTGACATCGCCGCCGAAGACGACGACGATGAACCGACCATCGACCCGGCCAACACGCCGGCCACCATCTTCGGTGGCACGCCGGTGGACACCGCCGGTTTCCGTCAAGCGGTTAACCGCGCCTATGAGGACCCGCTGCAGCGCCCGACCCGCGAGGTCACCCGCTGGAAGCCGATCGAGCAGGCCGAGGAAAAAAAGAAGGAAGACAAGCAGCTGCAGCGTGACACCAACAGCAAAGGTGAACGCAAAGCGCGCAGGGACGGCATCGCCTGGCTGGCACGGCTGGCCGAATGGGGCCTGTGGGGCCTGCTCGGCATCCTGCTGCTGGTGCTGCTGCTGACCGCGCGGCTGTGGCTGCCATGGCTGCGTGGCAGTGGCCGGCGCAAGGCCGACGCTGCACCGAAGGTGCTGGAGGAACAGGTGGAGTTGCCGGTGGTGCTGCCGCCGGACGTGGCCACCCAGGCTGGCCTGCTCTGGGACCAGGGCCGGCCGCGGCAGGCGCTGGCCCTGCTGTACCGCGCCAGTGTGCGCACGGTGGGCGAGCGCAGCGGTATCGCGCTTCCACCTGGTGCCACCGAAGCGCAATGCCTGCGCGCGTCGCGGCGCATGCCTGATGCCACCGATCGTGACCTGTTCGCGCGCATCGTGCGCATGTGGCAGTACGCCGCCTACGGTGGCCGCCTGCCCAGCCGCGCCGATTTCGATGCATTGGTCGATACCCTGCGCCAGCAGTACGGGTGGCAGGCATGAGTCCGCGCCTGTTCTGGTCGCTGCTGCTCGGTGCATTGGTGCTGTTCGGTGTACCGCTGACCATCCTCTACCTGCGCACGCACGAACGGGTGACCGAGACGATCCGGCTGCCGCCACAGGGCGAAGCCGCCTACAACCCGCTGTACGTACTCGGCCAGGCCCTGCGCGCCGATGGCATTGACGTGCACTCGCGGCCACGGCTGGAACTGCAGCAGATGGCACTGGGGCCGAACGATACGGTGGTGCTGCTGCAGGACAGCAGCGAACTGCCGCCGCCCGTTGCCAGCGCGCTGCTGGACTGGGTCGACGGTGGCGGCCACCTGCTGGTACGTACACCGCCGCCGGCCGAGGACGATGCCGGCAGCACGCAGGGCCCCTTGCTGGACCGGCTGGGCGTGGACAGCCTGTTCCAGCGCAGCGACTGCCAGCCGTTCCATGTCGACGACGATCCTGGCCACGTCGAATTCTGCGGTGGCCGTCGCTTCACCCTGGGTTTTGCCGCCAGTGCGCAGGCCGAACGTCGCTGGGGCACGGATCGCGACCTGGTGTTCGCGCGCCTGCGCCATGGCCAGGGCAAGGTGAGCGTGCTGGCCGACATGGAGTTCATGCGCAGCGAGGTGGACTCACCGGCGGCGCGCCTGGCCTCCGCAGGGGGCAATGCCAGCGACGGCCTGCATGACGCGTCGCATCGCGACCTGACCCGCTACCTGCTCGATCCGAACTACGGCAAGGGTGCGGTCTGGCTGGTCTATGCCAGCCGCCCGCCGTCGCTGTGGTCGCGCATGTTCTATCAGGGCTGGCCGCTGTGGGCACCGTTGCTGCTGGCCCTGCTGGGTTGGCTGTGGGGCCGCTCGCAGCGCTTCGGCAGCCTGCTGCCGTCGCCGGTTCTGGAACGCCGTTCGCTGCTGGAGCACGTGCGCGCCAGTGGTGAACTGCTGCTGCGTTTCGGCCACGGCGCGCGCCTGTACGAGGCCGTACTCGCCCTGTTCCTGCACCGCCTGCGCCTGCGCGCACCGATTGCCGCCGCACTCGGTGGCGCGCCGCGCGATCAGGCCATCGCCGAGCTGCTGAAGTGGCCGCAAGGCCGCGTTGCCAGCGCGCTCACGCCCCCTCCGCCGCACGATTCCTCCGCCCTGCGCGAGCGCATCCGCTTGCTGCTCCAGATGAGATCCCTGCTATGACCGAAGTCCCCGAGCTGCCGGCGGCCGCCAACGCCCGCCTGATCGAACGCGTCGATGCCATCCGCGATGCCGTCGGCCACGCCTTCATCGGCCAGGCTGATGTGCTGGACCAGATCCTGGTGGCCCTGCTGGCCGGTGGCCACGTGCTGATCGAGGGCGTGCCCGGGCTGGGCAAGACCCTGCTGGTGCGCGCGCTGGCACAGGCCCTGGAACTGGATTACGGCCGCGTGCAGTTCACCCCCGACCTGATGCCCAGCGACGTCAGTGGCCACGCGGTGTACGACCCGAAGAGCGAGAGCTTCAAGATCCGTCGCGGCCCGGTGTTCACCAACCTGCTGCTGGCCGACGAGATCAACCGCGCACCGGCCAAGACCCAGTCGGCGCTGCTGGAAGTGATGCAGGAAGGCCAGGTGACCATCGAAGGCAAGGCCTTCACCCTGGCGCCGCCGTTCATGGCGCTGGCCACGCAGAACCCGCTGGAGCAGGAAGGCACCTACCCGCTGCCGGAAGCACAGCTGGACCGCTTCCTGTTGAAGGTGCTGATCGACTACCCGCAGCTGGAGGACGAGAAGCGCATGGTGACCGCGATCACCAGCGGCCGCGCCGCCAGCGATTTCGACCTGAGCCAGGTGCCGCGCGTGCTCGGTGCCGGCGAACTGCTGGAACTGCAGCGCGCCACGGCGGCGATCACCGTCGATGACGAAGTGATCGACTACGCGGTGCGGATTGTGGCGGCCACGAGGCAGTGGCCGGGTATCGCGGTCGGCGCTGGCCCGCGTGGCAGCATCGCGCTGGTACGTGCCTCGCGCGCGCAGGCGGTGTTGGCCGGCCGTGACTTCGTCACCCCCGACGACGTGCGCGACATCGCGCGCCCCGCGCTGCGCCATCGCATCGCGCTGGCACCGGAACTGCAGATCGAAGGCCAGGACGCCGACGACGTGCTGGGTGCACTGCTGGCCAAGGTGGAAGCACCGCGCCGATGAGGCCGGCCCCGCTGCTGCTGGCGCTGCTGCTGGCCTGGGCCGCCCTGGGTGGCCTGGTGCTGGGCGGCCTGCTGCCGCGCTGGAGCTGGGCGCTGGCCGCGGTGGCGATTGCCGTGCCAGCGTTGATGGATCTGTGGCGGCAGACGCGGCGTCCATCGCCGCAGATCCAGCGTGAGCTGCCCGAAGCGCTGGCACTGGGCGTGCGCCGCGAGGCCGCGCTGCGGCTGCAGGCGGACGCATCGATGACGGTGCAGGTGTTCGACCTGGTCCCCGGCGGCTGGCCGCTGGAGTCGCTGCCGCAGCGCGTGCGCCTGAAGGCCGGCAGCGCCTCCACCCTGCACTACCACCTGCAGCCGCTGCAGCGCGGGCGCTTCCGCTTCGAAGGCGTGCACCTGCGCATGCGCTCGCCGTGGCGGCTGTGGTGGCAGCATCGCACGCTGCCTCCCGCGCTGGACGTGCGGGTCTATCCGAACTTCGTACCGCTCACCCGCTTCGCCCTGTTCAGCGCCGACCAGGCCTCGCGGTTGGTCGGTGCACACGTGAAGCGCCGCCGCGGTGAAGGCACCGACTTCCACCAGATGCGCGAGTACCGCATCGGCGACAGCCTGCGCCAGCTGGACTGGAAGGCCACCGCGCGTGCGCGCAAGCTGGTCTCGCGCGAGTACCAGGACGAGAAGAACCAGCAGCTGCTGCTGATGCTCGACAGTGGCCGCCGCATGCTGGCCAGCGAAGGCGGGCTCTCGCACTTCGATCATGCATTGAATGCCTCGCTGGTGGTGGCCTACCTGGCGCTGCGCCAGGGCGATGCTGCCGGCCTGTTCGCCACCGGTGGCGAGCGCCGCTGGGTGGCACCGCAGCGTGGCATGGGCACCGTCGAGCACCTGCTGCGTGCCAGCTACGACCTGCAGCCGCGCGCGGTGGCCACCGACTACCTGGCCGCCGCCACCGAAGTGTCGCTGCGCCAGCGCCGGCGCGCGCTGGTGATGCTGGTCAGCAACGTGCGCGACGAAGACATCGAGGATCTGCTGGCGGCGGTGCGCCTGCTGCAGAAACGCCACCTGGTGTGCGTGGCCAGCCTGCGCGAGCGCGAACTGGATGCCGTCCTCGATGATGAGGTGCAGTCGCTGGAGGACGCGGCCCAGGCCGGCGCCGCGGCGCTGTACCTGCAGCAGCGCGCGAAAGCGCATGATGCGCTGCGCAGCGAGAAGGTGATGGTGCTGGACGTGACCGCCGACGCCCTGCCCGGTGCACTGGTGGAGCGCTATCTGGCGGTGAAGCGCGAAGGGCTGCTCTGATACCGGGAGCGGTTGCCGGCCCGCGGTCGGCACTACCGACACATCGCTCTGGTGGGTGCCAACCTTGGTTGGCACGAAACCCACAGCGCCGACCAGGGTCGGCATCTACCAACAGCGGTTGCCGGCCAGCGGCCGGCACTACCCCCTGCAACAACCGGTGCATCGCTTTGGTGGGTGCCAACCTTGGTTGGCACGAGACCCACAGCGCCGACCAGGGTCGGCATTTACCAGCAACGGTTGCCGGCCAGCGGCCGGCACTACCCCATGCAACAACCGGTGCATCGCTCTGGTGGGTGCCTACCTTGGTTGGCACGAAACCCCCAGCGCCGACCAGGGTCGGCATCCACCAACACCGGCTTCCAGCCAGCGGCCGGCACTACCCCTGCAGCAATCGCCGCTGCAATCGCTCCACCGCACGCTGCAGCAGCACCCGGTTGCGGGCCAGCTTCATCCACTGCGGCAGGCGCGAGAACATGGATCGGTGATGGCCGCGGCTTTCGCGCAATGTCGCGCTCGCGTACTCGTGCAATGCGTGCAGATGTTCAGCGTTATAGGCCCAGAGCAGGCCTGCGCGGGTCTGTTCGACCAGGCACAGCGGCAATCCGAAGTGCGGATCGGCAGGCTCGGCATCACGCAACGGACGCACCGAGACCGAAACATCGGTACTGCGATCACATTGCGCGCATCGAGCAGCGAAGGACGCCGGTGCAGGAACGCCAGCGGGAACCCGACGACGCACGTGCAGCCACTGATGCCCACAGAATCCACAAGGTTGGCGGCCCAGCATGTAGACCGCACCGACCCAGTCCCCACTGTCCAGTGCAGAGCTGCAGCCGGTGCAGCGGAATCGCGCGGTCCACCGGTAAGGTTCCCAGCTGGCGACCACCCAGCCGGGGGTGTCGCAGCGATGGCAACGCACCGCGACGCGGTCCGCGAAGGCCTGCAGGCTGCGCCCGTCATCGAAATGCCGACCCGGCACGGGCGTGGGACGCCCATGCCGGCCAGGCCAACGCCGCACCGCCATCAGACGTAGATCCGCGTCGGCGCCTCGTCAACGATCGCATGCGGCACGAAGCGCGCACTGTCACGGGTGATCGCGCTGTCGTCTTCGCGGATGCCGATGCCGCAGGCGTGGTCACCCACCACCCAGCTGCCGATCAGCGGATAGCCGCCTTCGAAGCGGGTGAGCGGATGGGCGCGCTGGATGATCGCCGGGCCATCGTAGGGACCGTCGCTGCGCTGGGTGCTGCCATCGGCCAGATGCATCTCGATGTTCGCGCCTTCGCGCGAGAACAGCGGCTTGCGCACCCAGCCCGACGCCAGCGTGCTGCCGTCATCGAAATGCGCTTCCAGCAGGTTCGGATGGCCCACGTTGCGCTGCCACAGCAGCGGCAGGATGCCCTTGTTGCTCAACACCGCCTTCCACGCCGGCTCCAGCAGCTGCACGCCCGAGCCGGGCAGCGCGCGGCCGAATTCCTCGGCCATCAGGTCTTCCAGCGGATACAGCTTGAACAGCGTGCCGATCACCGAATCGTCCAGCGCGGTGAAGCGGCCGTCCTCGGACAGGCCAATGTCCTCGATGGCGATGGCCTGGCCATGCAGGCCGGCCTGCGATGCACAGTCGCGCAGATAGTCGACGGTGCCGCGGTCTTCTTCGGAGCTGCCCACGGCACTGAAATACAGCGGCGGCGGCAGCTGCGTGGCCAGTTCGCCGAAACGCTCGACCAGCGTTTCGTGGATCGCGTTGAACTGGTCGGCGTGCTGCGGCAGGCGACCGGCGTTGCGCTGGTCTTCCAGCCACTGCCATTGGAAGAAGCTGGCCTCGAACAGCGAGGTCGGCGTGTCGTAGTTCAGTTCGTACAGCTTGGCCGGACCGGTACCGTCGTAGGCCAGGTCCAGGCGACCGTACAGATGCGGCTGGCGCTGGCGCCAGCTGTCGGCGATCCAGTCGCGGTAATGCGACGGAATCGCCAGCTGGTCCATCAATCGTTCGCTGGCGATGACATCGCCGACCAGGTCCAGCGCCATCTGGTGCAGCTCGGCGCTGGGGTCTTCGATGTCCTGCTCGATCTGGCGCAGGGTGAACGCGTAGTACGCGCTTTCGTCCCAGTACGGCTGGCCGTCGATGGTGTGGAAGCGGAAACCCGCCTCTTCCGCGCGCGCCCGCCATTGGGCACGCTCGGCAATCCGGATGCGCTGCATGGGTCGATCAGCCGCCGTAGCTGCCGCTGCTGCTGCGGCGCGCGCTGGTGTTGCCGAAGCCACCACGGCTGGCAGTGACCGCACGGTTCGGTTCGCTGGTGACCGGGGCCAGGCCGGCCTTGCCCGCGCCGATGCCGCTGGCGGTGTTCAGGCCACCAGTGCCACCCGGTGCCGGGCGCGCCCAACCCGCATTCTTGTCCTGGTAGGCCGGCGCCGATGCCGGTGCCTGCGGTGCCAGGCCTCCGCGGTTGCTCAGCATCTGCGACATGAAGAAGCCCATCATCATCGGGCCGATGAACGAGGTACCGGCCGAGGTGTGCTGCTGCACGCACTGCTCCGGCTTGTAGTCCTTCTCGCAGGCTTCCCTGCTGGCGTACTTCGGCGCCGCATCGGCGGCCTGCTTCTGCGCTTCGGCGAAGGCATTGCGGCACGACGACGGATCGCCGGTGGCCTCGGTGCAGGCCTCGACCGAGGTGTACAGGCCTTCCTGCACCTTCACCTCCGGCTCCTTCTGGCAGGCGGTGAACAGCAGCGGCGCGGCGCTCATCAGCAGCAGCGCGGTGGTGCGGGAACGCTTCATGGCCTCATGCCCTGTCGACGGATCAATGCCCCAATGATGCCAAATCCGGGCCAGCAACCGGAATCGGCAAAGTCCGAAAGATGAACGGACTTTCATTTTCGTCGTTCCAATCAGGAATCGGGGGTCAGAGCCCGTCGCGCAGCAACGGGATCCGACCCCGTCAGATCGCAGGAAACTGTCGAAGGCGGGGTGGGTCCGGTTGCGGGGGCGTGAGCGCCATGGATGGCGCGACCGAGGCTACATGGACGTACTTGCGCCGTCCCCCGCAGCCGGACCCACCCCGCCATCCCACGGATAGCCCAGCTGTTGCTGTTGAGGTTGCCGGCCAGCGGCCGGCACTACCCCGGGTGCAGGGCGCAGCCCTGCCGCTCTCTCCCCGGTGGTTGCAGCAGCAACCGAAAAAATTGGCCATGATCGGCTGACCCCCACGTCGTACGGCCCGCCCGTTCCGCCAGCCATGCCCGAATACCGTTCCCGCACCTCCACCGCCGGCCGCAACATGGCCGGCGCCCGCGCCCTGTGGCGTGCCACCGGCATGAAGGATGGCGACTTCCACAAGCCGATCATCGCCATCGCCAACTCCTTCACCCAGTTCGTGCCCGGCCACGTGCACCTGAAGGACCTCGGCCAGCTGGTCGCGCGCGAGATCGAGCAGGTCGGCGGCGTCGCCAAGGAATTCAACACCATCGCCGTGGACGACGGCATCGCGATGGGCCACGACGGCATGCTGTATTCGCTGCCCAGCCGCGAGATCATCGCCGACGCCGTGGAGTACATGGTCAACGCGCACTGTGCCGACGCGCTGGTGTGCATCAGCAACTGCGACAAGATCACCCCCGGCATGCTGATGGCCGCGCTGCGCCTCAACATCCCGGTGGTGTTCGTTTCCGGCGGACCGATGGAAGCGGGCAAGACCAAGCTGTCCGAGCACAAGCTGGACCTGGTCGATGCGATGGTGGTGGCTGCCGATGACAGCGCTTCCGACGAGAAGGTGGCAGCGTTCGAACGCAGTGCCTGCCCCACCTGCGGCTCCTGCTCGGGCATGTTCACCGCCAACTCGATGAACTGCCTGACCGAAGCGCTGGGCCTGTCACTGCCCGGCAACGGCACCACGCTGGCCACCCACGCCGACCGTGAGGCGCTGTTCCGCCGTGCCGGCCGCCTGATCGTCGAACTCTGCCATCGCTGGTATGGCGGCGAAGACCCGAGCGCGCTGCCGCGCGGCATCGCCACCCAGGCGGCATTTGCCAATGCGATGACCCTCGACATCGCCATGGGCGGCTCCACCAACACCATCCTGCACCTGCTGGCCGCCGCGCAGGAAGCGGAGGTCGACTTCGACCTGACCCACATCGACGCGCTGTCGCGGCGCGTACCGCAGCTGTGCAAAGTGGCGCCGAATACGCCGAAGTACCACATCGAGGACGTGCATCGCGCCGGCGGTGTGTTCGGCATCCTCGGTGAACTGGACCGCGCCGGCCTGCTCGAAACCACGGTGCCGACCGTTCACAGCGCCAGCCTGGCCGACGCGCTGGAACGCTGGGACGTGGTGCGCAGCGACAACGACACCCTGCATACCTTCTTCAAGGCCGGCCCGGCCGGCATCCCCACCCAGGAGGCCTTCAGCCAGGCCACGCGCTGGCCGACGCTGGACGTAGACCGCGCCGAGGGCTGCATCCGCTCGCTGCAGCATGCGTATTCGCTGGAAGGTGGGCTGGCCGTGCTGCGCGGCAACCTGGCCGTGGATGGCTGCGTGGTGAAGACCGCCGGCGTGGACGAGTCGATCCATGTGTTCGAAGGCCCCGCGCGCGTCTATGAAAGCCAGGACGCCGCCGTCGCCGGCATCCTCGCCGACGAAGTGCAGCCGGGCGAGGTGGTGGTGATCCGCTACGAAGGCCCGAAGGGCGGCCCCGGCATGCAGGAAATGCTGTACCCGACCAGCTATCTGAAATCGAAGGGGCTGGGCAAACAGTGCGCACTGCTCACCGATGGCCGCTTCTCCGGCGGCACCTCCGGCCTGTCGATCGGCCATGTCTCGCCAGAAGCCGCCAGCGGGGGTGTCATCGGCCTGGTGGAAGATGGCGACCGCATCCGCATCGACATTCCGGCCCGCCGCATCGACCTGCTGCTGGACGAGGCCGTGCTGGCCCAGCGCCGCAGCGACGCCGATGCGCGTGGTTGGAAGCCGCGCGCGCCGCGCCCACGCAAGGTCACCAGCGCGCTGAAGGCCTACGCCCTGCTGGCCACCAGCGCCGACAAGGGCGCCGTACGCAACACCGCGCTTCTGGGCGATTGACCGCCATACGGTAGTGCCGGCCGCTGGCCGGCATCTGGGAAAAGGGGACGGAGGGAATTAAGTCGTTTGTGCCATAAACGACTTAATTCCCTCCGTCCCCTTTTTGCCGGCCAGCGGCCGGCACTACCGGTCAGCCGATCACACGCTTGAACGGCGGCAGCGCGTCGATGATGCGCTTGCCGTAGCGGCGGGTCAGCAGCCGCGAATCGAGGATGATCACGCGGCCGGTGTCGGTGGAAGTGCGGATCAGGCGGCCTGCGAACTGGGTCAGCGTGCGCAACGCGTGCGGAATGGCGATCAGGTTGAAGGCATTCAGCCCACGCCCCTCGAACCATTCGCTGAGGGTGGCGGTCTGCGGATCGGTCGGCACCGCGAACGGCACCTGGGTGATCACCACCGTGGTGCAGGCTTCACCGGGCAGGTCGAGGCCTTCGCCGAACGAGTTCAGTCCGAACAGCACCGAACCCTCGCCTGCGGCCACGCGGCGCAGGTGCTCGTCGATCAGGCGGGTCTTGGACATCTCGCCCTGAACCAGCACCTGCTTGCGGCGCGCGGCCGACATCAGCCCAGCCACCTTCTCCATCTTCCAGCGCGAGGTGAACAGCACCATCGAGCCTTTGGCCCAGTCCAGCTCGGTGTCGAGGTAGCGCGCCACTTCGCGCGGGTGGCCTTCGCGGTCGTCCGGGGTAACCGGGAATTTCGGCACGATCAGTTCGGCCTGGTTGGGCAGGTCGAACGGTGACGACAGCGAGACCATCTCGGCCTCTTCCGGAATGCCGTTGTCGATCGCCAGCGACTGGAAGTCGCCACCGCCGGTCAGCGTCGCCGAGGTCATCACCACCGAGTCCACTTCATCCCACAGCAGCTTGCGCAGCACGTGCGCGGCCGACACCGGCGAGCCGTGCAGCACCAGATCGCCGTCGCGGGTGGCGGTGACCCAGCGCGCCATCGGCGGCGCACCGTCCTTGTCTTCGCGACGCCAGGCCTGCCAGAGGTTGTACTGCTGCTCGATCATCTCCAGCGCCATGCCCAGGTTGCGCTGCAGGCGCTCGCGCGCGGCATCGTCCGGCTTGCCCTTGGCTACCTGGGCGGTGGCGGCGTGCGCCCAGTTGTAGAGGCTGCGGGTATCGTCAGCCAACGCCTCGATCGGCTCGCGCCAGGCCTCGGGCAGTCGCCCATTGGCCGCGCGCCACATCGGCTCTTCGTCCGCCGGCGCCGGCATCCACACCCGCTCGATATGATCGCGGAACGCGCGCAGCTGCTTGGCCACGTTGCTGGCCACCTCGATCGCTTCGTTCGGCAGCAGGTTGCCAAGGCGATCCTTGTCGACCGCGCGGTAGGCGCCGGCGATCAGGATCTGCAGGCGGCCGGTACGCTTGGCCATCTCGTCCAGCGCCAGGCTGGCCGCGCCCTGGTCGATCGCCACGTTGCCGATGTGATGGCCTTCGTCCAGCACCAGCAGCATGTCCGAGGGCGGCGCGATCAACGGCTGGCCGTTGTCGCTGTCGCCGATCGACAGCGCCGACAGCAGCAGCGCGTGGTTGGTGACCACGATCTGCGCGTCACGCACGGTGTTGCGCGAACGCAGTACCGCGCACTGTGCCGAGTACGCACAACGGCGCCCCGCGCAACCCGAGGCCGGCGTGGTGATGCGGCTGCGCAGGCCGGGGCTGATCGTCTCCGGTGCGTTGTCGATATCGCCATCCCAGCTGCCGCTGGTGAAGGCGTCGGTCAGGCGCTTGGCGATGTCCATCTCGATCGGCGCCAGTGGCCGGTCGAACAGCGGCGCGTCATCCTCGAACATGCCGCCCTGCGAGCCCTCGCCCTGCGCCTCGGCGGCATTGCGCGTGCACAGGTAGCGGGTACGGCCCTTGGCCAGCGCCACGGTCGCCTCCAGGCCGGTGGCTTTCAGGAAATTCGGGATATCGCGCTCGACCAGCTGCGACTGCAGCGCCACGGTGCCGGTGCTGATCACCAGCTTCTTCTTGCTGGCCAATGCGATCGGCACGCCTGCGGTGAGGTAGCCCAGGCTCTTGCCGACGCCGGTGGGCGCCTCGACCACGCCGACGCCACCGCTTTTCGACAGCGCACGCGACACCACGCCGATCATCTGGCTCTGCGAGCGACGGGTGGAAAAGCCGGGGGTATTGGCCTGCAGCGTCGTGTACGCCTTGCGGATCGCGTCCTTCAAGGTGTCATCGAGGGTGCGCGGAGCGGCGACGGTTTCGGTCACGCCGGGAATTACCGTAGCTGGATCAGGCCGGGCATTGTCGCATGGCCGGCCGCATTCACCGCCGCTGGGACCCTGAACGGGCCAGCGACGACGCCCGCTGGCGGTCCCGGTCCAATGGCCGGACCATCCCAGGGGCAGATACGCCGGGCATGGCCCGGCGCGACCGGTCAGGCGGCCGGGAGCGTACGGGTACGCAGCAGGCGCACCAGCGCCCACACCACCAGCACCACACCGATGGCCTCGACCATCGCCAGCGCGAAATGCAGCACGCCGAGGATGGCACTCAAGCTCGACACGGCGCTGAAATCACCGCTGCGGACCATCCACATTGGCAGGATGCCCGCCGCCATGCCGCCGAGGCTGGCCAGCAGCAACAGCAGCAGGCCGACCAGGGCACCGGTGCGGGTGGCATCGCGCGGTGCGCCGACCACCCAGACCAGGCCCACGCACAGCGCGATCAGCACCGGCAGGCGCACGCCCACCATGCTCAGCACCGTGACCAGCAGGGTTGTGCCGTCCATCGATCAGTCCTCGCCGGCCAGCACGGCCGAGCCCTCACGCAGCGACTGGTAGACCTCGTCGGTCTGCGGGCGCACACCGTGCCACTGCAGGAAACTCTCAGCGGCCTGCTCGACCAGCATGCCCAGGCCATCGACCGTATTGCGGCACTCCGCGGCGCGCGCCCAGGCCAGGAAGGCGATCGCCGCTTCGCCGTAGTTGAGGTCGACGGCGGTGGTCATCGAGTTGACCAGCGACAGCGGCAGCTTGAACTCGACGTCGCGATCGCGGCCGGCCGAGGTGGCGTTGACGATCAGTTCGAAGTCACCCAGATCACGCAGGTCTTCCCAGTAGCGGCTGATCGCGCGACCCGGCTCACCCATCGCATCGATCAGTTCATCAGCGCGTTCCGGCGTGCGGTTGACCACCACCAGCTCGGTGATGCCGGCATCAAGCAGCGCCGGGGCGACGCTGCGCGCGGAGCCACCGGCACCGATCAGCAACATGCGGCGGCCACGCAGGTCCAGGCCATGGCGGTCGGTCAGGTCACGCACCAGGCCGATGCCGTCGGTGGTGTCGCCATGCCAGCGGTCGCCCTTGCGCAGCAGCGTGTTGACCGAACCGGCGCGGCGCGCGCGTGCGGTCAGGGTGGTGCACACCGAGAACGCGGCCTCCTTGTGCGGCGAGGTGACGTTGGCGCCGACACCGCCGTCGGCGGCGAAGGCCTCCAGGCCGGCCAGGAACGCCTCCGGGGCCAGGTCGATCGCGCGGTAATCCACCGCGATGCCTTCCTGGCGACCGAACGTCGCGTGGATCTGCGGCGACTTCGAGTGGGCAACGGGGTGTCCGAAGACGGCGTAACGGTCGGTCATGGAATCCTCAAGCTGGCTAGACTGATGCTCTTTCGTGCACGGACCCGGATGATGCGCATCACCCCGCCCCTGCTGGTGCTTGCCGCCAGTCTACTCTCTGCCCCCGTGGCGATGGCGTTGAACGAGTACGGCATCGAAGGCATGGGCGTGGTCTCGACCCGTGCCGACGAGGGCCGCGCCACGATCAGTGCCGACGGCCAGCGCATCGTCTTCGCCCGCCGCGGCGAAGCCGGCTGGGGCCTGTGGGAGGCGCGCGTGGTCGATGGCCGCTGGCAGCAGGCGCAGGCCCTGCCGGTAGGCGTGGCCGGCGAGGCTCGCGATCCCTACTTCAGCCGCGACGGCCGCTGGCTGTTGTTCGCCGCCGGCCGCGAAGGCGCGCTGGCGCTGTACCGGGCTGCGGTGGAAGCCGATGGCCGGCTGGGCAAGGCGCACCCCATGGCCGGCGACGGTGGACGCCACGAAGAGCGCGGGCCGGCCCTGAGCGCGGACGGCACGCGGCTGCTGTTTGCCCGCCAACAGGGCCGTGGCGCCGGCTGGAACCTGTTCGTGGCGACGCTGGATGCGCAGGGCATGCGCGGCCCTGCCACCGCATTGACAGCGTTGAACAGCGCCGATGACGAGACCGACGGCGACTGGCTGGGCAACGATGGCGCGGTGGTGTTCAGCCGCGGCAACGGCACGACCGCACAGGTGTGGAGCAGCGGCTGCGCGTGGAGTGGCGCGGCCCTGCAACCATTGGGACTGTCGTTCAACCAGACCGGCGGCTGGACCGGCGCGCCGGTGATCGACAACGCCAAGCCAGGCGAAATGATGGTGGCCAGCAGCGCGGCCAGGGCACCGCGTGCCGGTGGCGTGGACGTGTACCGGTTGGCGGTGCCGAAGGTGGCGGCGGTGGCCGGGTGCGTGCGGTAGATCCACGCCGCGCGTGGATGGCGCCCGCGAAGGGGTCAGAGCCCTTTCCTGCGGAAAGGGATCCGACCCCGGGCATTGCCCGTCAGCGCGACAACACCTTGGCGCGCAACTGCTCGTACTCCATCTCGCTCAGCTGGCCATTGTCCTTGCGCTGGTTCAGCGCGGCCAGCTCGGCCTGCACGCTGTCCGGCAGGGCCTGCTCACGGGCCACGTGGCGGGCGGCGGAGAGCTGCTCCGGTGGGCGCTTGCCCGCGCGCCAGGCGGCGATGAAGACACCGACGATGATGGCGCCGAACACCAGCGTGCCGGTGCCCCAGATCAGCCATTGCATCCATCCCAGTTCGGGTCCCATCGCGCAGTCCTCCGTCTATCGTGGCGCTATTGTCAGCGCTCGCGCAGCCATCGCGCCACCTGCGGCGCGAAATAGGTCAGCACGCCATCGGCACCGGCCCGCTTGAAGCCCAGCAGCGACTCCAGCACGCAGGCGCGCTCGTCCAGCCAGCCGTTGGCGAAGGCGGCCTTCATCATCGCGTACTCGCCACTGACCTGATAGGCGAAGGTCGGCACGCCGAATTTTTCCTTCACCCGGCGCACCAGGTCCAGGTACGGCATGCCCGGCTTGACCATCACCATGTCGGCGCCCTCTTCCAGGTCCAGCGCGATCTCGCGCAGGGCCTCGTCGCCGTTGGCCGGGTCCATCTGGTAGGTCTTCTTGTCGGCCTTGCCGAGGCTGGCCGCGCTGCCCACCGCATCACGGAACGGACCGTAGAACGCCGAGGCGTACTTGGCCGAGTAAGCCATGATGCGCACGTTGACGTGGTTGTCGGCATCCAGCGCACGGCGGATCGCGCCGATGCGGCCATCCATCATGTCCGACGGCGAAACGATGTCGACGCCGGCTTCGGCATGCGACACCGACTGCTTGACCAGCGCTTCGACAGTGATGTCGTTCAGCACATAGCCCTTGTCATCGATGATGCCGTCCTGGCCGTGGGTGGTGTACGGGTCCAGCGCCACGTCGGTCATCACCCCCAGTTCCGGGAAGCGCGACTTCAGCGCGCGGATCGCGCGTTGCGCCAGGCCGTCCTCGGCCCACGCCGCCGATGCATCCAGCGATTTCAGCGACGGGTCGATCACCGGGAACAGGTCGATCACCGGAATGCCCAGCTCCAGCGCCTCTTCGGCCACCTTCAGCAGTTCTTCGATCGACAGCCGCTCCACGCCCGGCATCGACGGCACTGCGGTGCGGCCGGCCAGTTCGTGCACGAACACCGGGTAGATCAGGTCGTCGGTGGTCAGCGTGTTCTCGCGCATCAGGCGGCGCGAGAACTCGTCGTGGCGCATGCGGCGCGGGCGATACAGCGGGTGGGACATGGCAGGCTCCGAGGAGTGGCTATTGCAACAGGTAGCCCTGCGGCAGCAGGGGTTCGGGCAACGGGCGTTCGCCGAGCGAATCGAGCTGGTCGATCTCGATCGTGCGCACCAGCGCGTCCAGCGGCAGATCGTTCGGCTCAAGGCCGAAGGGGTCTTCCATTTCTTCGCCCAGCTGGTCCAGGCCGAAGAAGGCATAGGCCAGCACCGCCGACAGCACCGGCGTGCCCCAGCCCAGCGAACTGGCCAGGCCGAACGGCAGCAGCACGCAGAACATCCACGCGCAGCGGTGCAGCAGCAGGGTGTAGGCGAACGGCAGCGGCGTGGTGAGGATGCGCTCGCAGCCGGCCTGGATCGACGACATCGCGTGCAGGCGCTCTTCCAGCTGGGTGTAGAGGATGGGCTCGAGCTGGCCGGCGCGCAGCGCATGCGCCAGTTCGGCCGCGATCATCGCCAGCAGTGCATCGGGCACGTTCTCGCGCTGGCCCAGCTGTTCGCGCTGGCGCTTGTCCAGCCACGGCAGTGCTGCCAGGGCGACGATGCGACCACGCAGTCGCGCCGCCAGCGCATGGGCGAACGCGGTGGTGAGGTAGGCGACGCGACGACGACGGCCCGCGTCGTCGGCCAGCAGCAGGTTTACCTGGCGCGCCAGCGAACGCGATTCGTAGACCAGCTGGCCCCAAAGCTTGCGTCCTTCCCACCAGCGGTCGTAGCAGGCGCTGTTGCGGAAGCTGAGGAAGATCGACAGCACCAGGCCAAGCAGGGTGAACGGGGTCACCGACACGCGTTCGATGCCGGTGGGGGGCGCCAGTTCGACCACCGCAGCCACGGCGATGGACAGGATCAGGATGGCCAGCACCTTCGGCGCGATCGCTTTGACGATCGAACCGCGCAGGATGTACAGCAGTTGCCAGCCGTGGGGACGGGGTCGGATGATCATGGGGCAGCCGCGCGGGGCGCGGATTCACAGGCACGCGGGGGGCTCGCGCAGCCATTCATTGTACGCCCCCGCCCGGCCATCGGCCGTGTGCCTGCGACGCCCTGTCGCACCGGGACCGGGCTCAGACCACGCCGCCGCCCAGGCCAAGACGCAGGATGCCGACCACCACCACGATACCGTTCAGGACCAACCCGGCCCACGCCCGGCCACGCTTGCTCGGGTGGGTGAACAGGATACCCAGCGCGGCGATGACCGCACCGACCGCGGCGAACGGGATCAGGAACCAGTTGCCCCAGCCCAGCAGCGGAATCAACGCCAGGATCATCCACAACAGCGCCAATACGCCCCACAACAGACTGATCACACCCATGCCGCTCTCCCGCAGTTGGTTCCTGGCCCCACCATAATCGTTCCCGTTGCCGCCGCCTACTGCCATTGGCGGGGCTGTCACCCGACCCGTGCTAGCGTGCTGCCGTGCGTGCCCCGGCCCGGGTGTTGGCGCCGATTCAGAGTGGCCCGCCGATCATCGCAACCAGTCCTGCAGGGGAAGTGCCATGAACATCCGTTGGGCCGCGTTGGCGGCCACGCTGCTGGTCGCCGCCGGCTGTGCCAGCACCTCCAAGGTGATGCTGGGCCGCGCGCGCGCACCGATCGATCCGGCGCTGGTGCAGATCTATTCGACGCCACCGGCCGGCTCCCAGGAAATCGCCCAGCTGGAATCGTCTTCCGCCGTCGGCTTCGGCACCCAGGGCCAGACCGACGCCGCCGTGGCCCGCCTGAAGCGTGAAGCCGCAGCGCTGGGCGCCAACGGCGTGGTGCTGATGGGCGTGGGCAGCAGCGGTTCGCCGGTAGGCATGTCGGTGGGCGCGGGCACGTTCGGCTCGCACGTCGGTGGTGGCGTCGGCATCGGGATTCCGACCACGCAGAAGCGCGCCGCAGGCGTCGCGATCTGGGTGCCGAATCCGGCACCGCCGGCGCGGTTGCCGACACAGGTGATTACCCCGCAGCGGTGACGCAGCAGCGTCACCGGGGTAGTGCCGGCCGCTGGCCGGCACATCCCTGCAACAGCCAACACATCACTCTCGTGGGTGCCAACCTTGGTTGGCACGAACCCACAGCGCCGACCAAGGTCGGCATCTACCAACATCGGTTGCCGGCCAGCGGCCGGCACTACCGGAGGGTGTTCAGCGCTTGTACTTCGGCACGAACACCTTGTTCACCGCGTCGGCCAGCTGGTCCGGCGGCAGCAGGCCCTGGTCGAGCAGGAAGTTGTTGAACGCCAGGCGGTCGAACTTCGCACCCAGCGCCAGTTCCGTCTGCATGCGCAGTTCCAGGATGCGGGTGTAGCCGTAGAAGTAGCTACCTGCCTGGCCCGGCATCCGCACCATGTAGCGGTCCAGTTCCTGGGTGGCCATCGCCTTGGACAGGCCGACCTGCTCCATCAGCACGCGCTCGCCGTTGGCACGGTCGGTCAGGCCGAGGTTGAGCATCGGGTCGAGCATCGCGCGCGCGGCGCGCAGCAGGCGGAACTGCAGGGCGATCATCTGCCCGTCCAGCGGCTCGTACGGCACCATCTCGGCTTCGGCGTACAGCGCCCAGCCTTCCACGTTCACCGAATTGAACGCGAACATGGTGCGTGCCAGCGACACACCACGCTCGACCATCGCGGTGAACTGCAGCTCGTGGCCGGGGCGGCCTTCATGCGCGCTCAGCGTCCATGCTGCCGCACCGAAGTTGAAGTCGTCGTACTGCGCGCCCGGGCCCGCTGCCGGGTTGCCCAGCGGCAGCACGAAGGTGCCCTGCTGCCCGGTGTTGTTGACCAGCGGGGCCGGCAGGAAGTGCGGGGCCGGGCTGGCCGCGCTCTCGGCGGCCGAGCCCAGGCGCATCTGCATGGCGCGCTTGGGCACGTCCACGATGGCGTGCTCGCGGATCAGCGGATCGATCGCATCGATCACCTTGCGGTAGTGGCCTTCCAGATGATCGTCGGCGATCTTGTCGGCCTTCAGCGCGCGGATCACCGCCACCGGATCGCTCGGGTCGGCCACCTTCAGCCCCTTGTCCTTCACCACCAGCGGTGCCAGCTGCTGCATCGCCGAGCGGGTTTCCATGAACTCCAGCTGCGCGCGCTGCATCAGCAGCTTCGGGTCGATGTCGATGCCTACCTGCTTGAGCTGGTAGGCGTACAACGGTGCCGGCAGGCGTGCGTCGGCACGTGCCTTCGGCAGTACCTCCTTGCGGGTCCAGGCGGCGTAGTCCTTCATCTGCCCCGCCAGCGCCTTCATTGCTTCATCGGCGCCGGCAATCTGGTACTTCTTCAGCAGCGACTCGATACCGGTGATGTAGGTCTCGACGTTGTCCAGCGACTGCTGCACTTCAATCTTCGTCGGCTGCAACAGGCTGCTGTCCTTCAGCCGTTCCTCGTAGCGCTGGCGCGCCAGCGTGGTGAAGGCGGTGCCGCCCGGCTGCAGGCCGGCATAGGCCTTGAGGCGGTCGACCGCCTTGGCCCGGCGCTCCGCTGGCACCTGGTCGGACAGCAGCAGGTTGAGGCCGCTGAACACGGTCTGCGGCGCATCGCTCCACGGCAGCAGGTACTTCTCGTTGAGCTCGCTGCCTTCGATGTTCTGGCTGGCGGCGTGGATCATGATCTCCAGGTCCTGGCGGACATTGGGATCCTTCTCGACGGCCAGCTTTGCCTTCAGTTCGTCGCGTGCCTTGGCCATGGCAGCGCGGTAGCGCTTGCCGTTGTCCGGGCCGAGATCGGCCACCTTGTCGTCGTAGCCGGGCACGCCGAAGAAGCCGGTTTCCTCCGGCTGGAACGGGCCCTGGGCGTCCAGCAGAATCTGCGCCAGCGCATTGCTGCGGGCGACCCAGGCCGGGCTGGCCGGGGTGGCGGCCTTGGCGGAGGCCGCCAGCGCCGGTGGTGCGGACAGCTGCGGTGCGGCAGTCAGGGCCAGGGCAACGGCGAGCGCAATCGGCTTCATGGGACACTCCAGCAAAGGGTTGCCCGCACCCTACGCGCTCACGGCGACGGCGACGATCGGCGGGAAGTCATGGCGGGCTGGTTGTGCAGCCGGGCTCCGCGGAAACCTGGCGGGAGTAGAGTCGATTGTCAGTCGACCATCGCGCGCAGCGCGGGGTTTTTCGCTGTCTGATCGAAGAGCAGTCGACTGACAGTCGACTCTACCCCGGTCGACCATCGCGCGCAGCGCGGGGGTTTTCGCTGTCTGATCGAAGAGCAGTCGACTGACAGTCGACTCTACCCGGTCGACCCTACCCGGTCGACTCTACCCAGTCGACGTCCCGCAGTCGCCTGCGCCCGGAGGTCACAGCGCGGCGGTCAGCGGGCATTCGCCGCGATCACGGCAGGCCTTCAGCTCGCACTCCTGCGCGGCCTCGTCGTCATCCAGCGCCGTCAGGTCGAAGGTCTGCTTGTCCTCGCCCAACACGTACATCACCGGGTAGTCCCACACGTCATCGCGACGGGTACCCTGCACGAACAACCGCCCGTGCGCATGCGGTCCTTCCAGGGCTACGGTCAGGCCGACATCACGCTGGCCGTTGATCGCAGTCTGCATGCTGCCCAGCGGCATCGACTCGATGTTCAACGGCTCACCGAACGCTTCCACCAGTTCAATACTGCAGCCCGCGCGTCGCAGCGCCTCGCGCATCGGCGGGCTCTCGCGTGCCGCCTCGCTCCAGCGCAGCACGCTCCAGGTCACCACACCCCCTGCACCACCCAGCACCAGCACCACCATCAACGGCATCGCCCAGCGCCAGTGGCGGCACCACCAACCGGCGGATGCCGGGTCATGGGCAGGAATCGGCGGTGGCAGGGTCATCGGCGGGCTCCTTCCCGTTGCTGGATCAGGGCTTGAGGCAACGTCCCAGGAAGGCTTCGGCCACGCGGTAGCGATGCAGGGCATCGGCGCCGGACAGGCCATGCTTGGCACCCGGGTAGGTCATCAGCTCGAACGGCTGTGCACGCTTCTGCAACGCGCTCATCAGGCTGGTCGAATTGGTGAACAACACGTTGTCGTCAGCCATGCCGTGGATCAGCAGCAGCGGCGAGCGCAGGCCATCGATATGGGTCAGCACGCGCGCTTCGCGGTAACCCGCTTCATTGCGCGCCGGCAGGTCCATGTAGCGTTCGGTGTAATGGCTGTCGTACAGGCCCCAGTCGGTCACCGGCGCACCGGCCACGCCACAGGCGTACTGGTTCGAAGCCTTGGCCAGCAGCATCAGGGTCATGTAGCCGCCGTTGGACCAGCCCTGCACGCCGATGCGCGCCGGGTCCACCCATGGCTGCTGCTTCAGCCAGGCCACGCCGCGCAGCTGGTCGGTCACTTCCACCGTGCCCTGCTTGCCATACAGCGCACCACCGAAGTCGCGGCCACGGCGCGGGGTGCCACGGTTGTCCAGCGAGAACACCACGTAGCCCTGCTGGGCCAGGTACTGGTTGAACAGGTGGTCGCCACGGCCGGGCCAGCTGTCGGTGACGGTCTGGCTGGCCGGGCCACCATAGACGTACACCGCCACCGGGTAGCGCTTGGACGGATCGAAGCCGGCCGGCTTGATCAGGCTGTAGTTCAGCGGGGTCTTGCCGTCGGCAGCCATCAACGTGCCGAACTCCACCGGGCGCTGCGCATCGCGGTAGCGCGCATACGGATGCTTGGGATCGGCCAGGTCGTTCTCGAGCAGGGTGGCGATCTTCTCGCCATTGGCGCGGAACAGTTCGATCTGCGGCGGCGTGGTGCTGTTGGACCAGCTGTCCACGTAGACGCTGGCGTTGCGGGCGAAGCTGGCGCTGTGCATGCCCGGCGCCTTCGACAGGCGCTGCGGCTCACCGCCCTGCAGCGACACCGCGTAGATCTGGCTTTCGCGCGAGGTCTCGATGCCGGCGCGGAAGTAGGCCTTGCCAGCCTTTTCATCGACCGCCAGCAGCTCGTCTACCGGCCAGTTGCCGTGGGTCAGCGCGGTGGCCTTGCCCTTGCTGTCGATGCGGTACAGGTGCTGGAAGCCGGTGCGCTCGGACGACCACAGCACGCTGCCGTCATCGAGGAAGCGCAGGCTGTTGTGCAGCGGCACCCAGGTCGGGCTGGTCTCGTGGGCGAGCACGCGCTGGCGGTTGGAATCGAGTGCCACTTCCACCAGGTCCAGCTGCCTCTGGTCACGCGACTGGCGCTGGAAGCTCAGGTGCTGCGCATCGCGCCAGTCCACGCGGGCCAGGTAGATGTCCTGTTCCTTGCCGAGGTCGACCCAGCGCGGCTGCGCATCGGCGGCCGGTGCGATCACGCCCAGCTGCACGCGCACGTTGGCATCGCCGGCGGCGGGATAACGCTGCTCGATCACGTCGGTGCGGTCGGCATAGACCTCGTAGCGCTTCTGCACCGGTACCGGCGATTCGTCGATGCGGGCAAAGGCAATCGCCGAATCGTCCGGCGCCCACCAGTAACCGGTATGGCGATCCATTTCCTCGTCGGCGACGAACTCGGCAACGCCGTTGCCGATCGTGGTGCTGCCGTCGCGGGTCAGCTGCAGCTGCTTGCCGCTGGCCAGGTCGATCACCCACAGGTTGCGGCCGCGGATGAAGCTGACGAAGCCGCCCTTGGGCGACAGCTTGGCGTCGGTGGCGAAGCCTTCACCATGGGTCAGCTGGCGCACCGCCGCCTGGCCCTGCTGCTTGAGGTCGTACAGGTACAGCTCGCCGCCCAGCGGGAACAGCAGGCGCTGCGCGTCCGGCGACCACTGGTAATCGACGATGCCGGTCATCGCGGCGATGCGCTGGCGCTCGCGGCGGGCCTTCTCCTCGTCGCTGAGGGTCTCGGTGCCGGGCAGCACCACCTTGGAATCAACCAGCAACCGGGTCTGGCCACTGTCGATGTCGTAGGTCCACAGGTCCAGCTGGTTGCGGTCGCTGTCCTTGCCGCGCAGGAAGCTAACCTGCGAACCGTCGGGCGCCACCTTCGGCTTCATCAGGGTTGGGCCGGACAACGGCAACGGGCCGGTAATGGCTTCCAGGGTCAGCTTTTCAGCGTGGGCGGCGGTACTGGTGGCGAGCATGAGGGCGAGCGAAGCGAACAGGTGGCGCATGGAGGATCCCGGCAAACGGCAGGTCCGCCCCTGCGATGGACGTGGAGCGGTCGTCCCCCATCCTAACCAAGCCCGTGCGGGAAGGCAGCATGACCTTCTGCCCATGCCGCGGTGCTGGGGTCAGAGCCCTTTGCGCTGCAGAGGGATCCGACCCGGGGCGGTCAGCGCTGGCCGAACAGGTGCTTGCGCTCTTCGTCGCTGAGCGGCTTGCCGGCGTTGGGGTTCACCTGCTGGCGCAGGGCATAGGCCCGCTGGGTGGCCGGGCGTGCGGCAATGGCTTCATGCCAGCGCTTGAGGTTCGGGAACGCGGTGAAATCCACCGGCAGCTTGTCGTAGGCGCCGATCCACGGGTAGCTGGCCATGTCGGCGATGGTGTACTCGTCGCCGGCCAGGAAGGCGTGCTGGGCCAGGCGCTTGTCCATCACCCCGTGCAGGCGGCGCACTTCGTTGTCGTAGCGCTCGATGGCATACGGGATCTTTTCAGGCGCGTATACGTTGAAGTGGCCCATCTGGCCGCTCATCGGGCCCAGGCCGGCCATCTGCCAGAACAGCCACTCCAGGGTGGTGACGCGGCCGCGGGGATCGCTGGGCAGGAAGCGGCCGGTCTTCTCGGCCAGGTACAGCAGGATCGCGCCGGACTCGAACACGCTCTGGGGAGCACCGCCATCGGCCGGGGCCTGGTCGACGATGGCCGGCATCTTGTTGTTCGGCGAGATCGCCAGGAATTCCGGCTTGAACTGGTCGCCCGAGCCGATGTTGACCGGGTGGATGCGGTATTCCAGGCCGGTTTCTTCCAGCAGCAGGGTCACTTTGTGGCCGTTCGGGGTGGGCCAGTAATACAGGTCGATCATGGCGGCGGCTCGGGGTGCGGAAAGGAACCTGAAGTCTAGTGCGTGAGTTGGGTTGGCACCGTCATGGCGGGCCGGTAACCTCGCCTCTCCCCCGCAACGCAGCATCCCTCGCATGAGTGCAAACCGCCCGCCGCTCTCCCCCTTGTCCACGCTGATCTTCGCCTCACGCTGGCTGCAGCTGCCGCTGTACCTGGGCCTGATCGTGGCGCAGTGCGTCTACGTGTTCCTGTTCGGCAAGGAACTGTGGCACCTGATCTCGCACTCGGTGTCGATGGGCGAGCAGCAGATCATGCTGATCGTGCTGGGCCTGATCGACGTGGTGATGATCTCCAACCTGCTGGTGATGGTGATCGTCGGCGGCTACGAGACCTTCGTCTCGCGCCTGCGCCTGGAAGGCCACCCGGACCAGCCGGAATGGCTGAGCCACGTCAATGCCAGCGTGCTGAAGGTGAAGCTGGCGATGGCGATCATCGGCATCTCCTCGATCCACCTGCTGAAGACCTTCATCGCCAGCGGTGCGCTTGGCGGCATCCCGCTGTGCACGCCGGAGCAGATGAGCGTGGCCGCTGCCAACATCGGTGTCGCCCGCTGCTCGATGCTGACCCAGGATGGCGTGCTGTGGCAGACCATCATCCATTGCGTGTTCATCCTGTCGGCGATCGGCATCGCCTGGACCGACAAGCTGATGTCCAACAGCCACAGCAAGTCGCACGACAAGGCACACGACCACTGAGGTCGCCGCCGCCAGCGGCTTGACCGCCGCTGCCCCATTCCGGCCACCGTCCCTTGTGCGCGGCGGTGGCCGGGATGCTAGATTGCACCCTCGCCGTTGCCGGCGGTGGCGTCGGGAAACGTCACCCTGCCGCGCCCGGACCGCAGGTCCCGGCCATGCGTATCAATGATTTACGTCACGTCGTCTTCTAGAGGGGAGCAGGATGTCGCACGTCTCAACGATCACCGCCGCGCGCCGGTGGCTGCCGGTTGCCCTGGCACTGGCACTGGCCGCCTGCTCGGGCAAGGAAGAATCCGCAGCGCCTGCTGCCGTCACGGCGCCTGCCGCTGCCGCGCCCGCCGCACCGGCGGTTGCTGCCAAGGTGCAGTCCATGGGCACCGAGCAGCTGCGCGAGTCGGCCAGCCAGGCGCTGCGCGAGAACCGCATGTATGCACCGGCCGGCGACAACGCCATCGAGTACTACCTCGCCCTGCGTGACAAGACGCCGGACGACGCCTCGGTGAAGAGCGCACTGACCGACCTGCTGCCGTACACCCTGATCGCCGCCGAGCAACACCTGGGCCGCGAGGACTACACCGAAGCGCAGCGCCTGGTGGCACTGATCGAGAAGGTGGATGCATCCGCGCCGGCCCTGCCGCGCCTGAAGGACGGCCTGGCCAAGGGCGTGCAGAACGCAGCCAAGCGCACCGAAGCGGAAGCCGAGAAGGCCAAGAAGGACGCCGAGGACCGCAGCAAGCAGCAGACCGAGCAGCAGCGCCTGAGCGAGCAGCGCGCCAAGGAAGCCGACGCCGCCAAGCAGATTGCCGCGCAGCAGGATGCCGCGCGCCGCGACAACGAGCGCCAGGAAGCCGAGCGCCAGGCCGCCGCCCGCCGCGAGGCCGAGCAGAAGCAGCAGCAGGCTGCCGCCCAGCAGGCCAGCGCCGCACGCCAGGCCGCCGCACCGGCAGCGCCCACCCTGCGCCCGGTCAGCACACCGGCGCCGCGCTATCCGGGCGAAGCGCTGCGTTCGGGAACCTCCGGCGAAGTGCTGGTGGAGATCACCGTCGGCACTGACGGCTCGGTGGTGAACGCTCGCGTGCTGCGCGCGACGCCGGGACGCGTGTTCGACCGTGAAGCCCTGAACGCGGTCAAGCGATGGCGCTTCGAGCCGGTCAGCGCGCCGGTGACCACCCGCCGTACGCTGGTGTTCGCGCCGGGCAACAACTGAACGAAAAAGGGGACGGAGGGGATTAAGTCGTTTCTGCCCCTGCAATGACGCCAAGGCCCGGCATGTCCGGGCCTTGTCCGTTTCAGGCCGCTCCATCGATCAGGTGTTGCAGTGCCGGATCGCGCGCCGTCAGCACCTGGAACAGGCCCAGCGCGTGCAGGCCCGGCAGCAGCGCACGCAGGTCGGCTTCGGCAGTGGAACGGGTGGCAACATCGCTGGCGGGATCCTGCCAGTCACGGACGCTGGCCAGGAAGGCGCCGACACTGCCCTTGCGCACGGTAAGGCCGTTCACCTGCACGTCGTTCTGATGGTCGGGGAGGATGTCGTGTGGCTGCATGGGGAAGCGCTCCGTTGAAGTGGGCCCCAGTGTCGGGTCCCGGACGCGACGTTTCTGCCGTATAACTGCCAATCGATATGGCAGATCAGACAACCGCCGCATTGCTCGACCCCGCGCTGGCCGATGCCACCAATGGACTGGTAGTGCTGGCGGCCCAGCTGCACCAGCTCGGCAAGCGTCGCACGGCCCGCCACCGGCATGCGCGTGGGCAGCTGCTGGGTGCGTACCAGGGGCTGCTGCGGATCGCCGCCGACGACCTGCACTGGCTGCTGCCCGCAGGTCACGTCGCCTGGATACCGCCGTTGCTGCCCCACGCGCTGCTGGGCGCAGACGGGTTCAATGGCTGGAGCCTGTACTTCAACGCGGAGGCCTGCCTGGGTCTGCCCGCCACACCACGCATCTTCCAGCCCAATGCGCTGCTGCAGGCGGCGACAGCACGTGCGCTGCAATGGCCCCATGCGCCACTGGATGCTGCGCAGGCACGCCTGGCCGGCGTGATCGCCGATGAGATTGCCGCCAGCACGCCGCTGCCGCTGGCCCTGCCACAACCGCGTGACCGGCGCCTGGGCCGGATCGCCGCCGCGCTGGCTCGCGCGCCGCACGACAACCGCACCGTCGAGGACTGGGCCGCCAGCAGTGGCCTGTCCGGCCGCAGCCTGGCCCGCCACTGGCTGGCCGAGACCGGCATGACGCTGAGCCAGTGGCGGCAACGCCTGCGGGTGCTGCTGGCGCTGCCACGCCTGCTGTCCGGCGAGCCGGTGATCAGCGTCGCGCTGTCGATGGGGTACGACACGCCTAGTTCATTCATCGCCGTGTTCAAGCGCGAGATGGGGGTTACGCCTGCGCGGTATGGAAAAGGGGACGGAGGGGATTAAGTCGCTTCTGCCCTCCCCCACGCCATCTCGCGGCATCGCCTGATGCCCTTCAAGGTCACGGAGGCGGCAGTCTGATGAATTCTTGAAGCCCCGAACTGCCATGCCTCGACAAGCACGCCTGATGTTGGCCGAACAGCCGTACCACGTAACCCAGCGCGGTGTGAACAAGGGGGCGATCTTCGTTGACGATATCGACCGTCAGCTGTTTCTGCACCTGTTGCACAGCGCGTTCCTGAAGCATCAGGTCGCACTGCATGCCTACGTATTGATGGGCAATCACGTTCATCTGTTGGCCACACCTTCCACGCGTGTTGGCTTGGCGAATGCGATGCGGATGCAGGGCAACAACTATGTCCAGGCGTTCAATCAGCGGCATCAGCGCAGCGGACCGCTCTGGCAGGGCCGCTTCCATTCTTCGATGGTGGACAGCGACGCCTATCTGCTCAGCGTCTATCGCTACATCGAACTCAATCCGGTTCGTGCAGGCATGACTGCCGCCCCGGAAGATCACCCATGGTCGAGCGTGCATGGAAACCTGCAGCGGCGCCACGATCCGATGCTGACGGAACATCCCGCATTCCAGGCGCTCGCCCCGACCCAGCGACAGCGGGCAATGCTCTATGCGGAGTTTCTGCAGGACATGAACGCGTCCGCTGACCTGCCGGCAATCCGTGCGCACAGTGCCGGCCAGCATCCGTTGGGAAATGCAGCTTACCTGCGAATGGTGGAACAGACCCTGGGTCGCCCCGTGATGCTGCGCAAGCGGGGGCGCCCTCAGAAGAAGGGCGCGGGGGGGTTAGAAACGACTTAATCCCCTCCGTCCCCTTTTACGGTCAGCCGGAGATGGCCAGGCGCTCGTTGTGATAACGGCGCACGGCGGCGAACCACAGCACGGCGGCCAGGCCGAGGCTGGCGCCGAGGTAGATGGCCCAGACCGCGGGTGTGATGGTCTCGTGGCGGATCACCTTCAGCAGCATCTGGTTCTGCGACAGGAACGGCACGGCGTACTGCCACAGCTGGCTCTTCACCGGGTAGGCGATCAGCGCATAGCCCGGCAGCATCGGCAGAAGCATCAACCAGGTCATGTGGCTCTGCGCTTCCTTCATGCTCTTGGCCGCTGCGGCCAGGAAGGTCAGCAGCGAGGTGCCGATCAGCAGCATCGGCAGCATCACCAGCAGCATCTGCACCATCGCCATGATGTTCATGTTGAGCTGGCGGCCGATGTTGCCGGGGGCGATCTGCGCGCTCACCTTGAACGCGGCCAGGGTCAACAGCAGCGACGCAAAGCCGACCATGCAGGCGGCGGCGATCTTGCCGCTGACAATGGCACTGCGCGACCCCGGCGTGGCCAGCAGCGGCTCCAGCGACTGCCGCTCACGCTCGCCGGCGGTGGTGTCCATTACCAGGTAGGCACCACCGAGGAACGAGGTGAGGGTCAGCAGGATCGGCAACAACGCCGACAGCATCAGGCCACGCTTGGCTTCGGCACTGGCCATGTCCTGGCTGGCCACGTCCAGCGGCCGTGCGACCTGGGCGTCGATGCCCCGCGCCATCAGCCGCAGCGCCCCTACCTGCCCGTTGTACGTGGCCAACGCCGCCTGCAGGCGCGCAGTGGGCACCTCGGCGGCACGTCGTGTGCTGTCACTGATCACCTCCACCAGCGCCGGCTTGCCATCGGCCCAGTCCCTGCCGAAGTCCGGGCTGATGCGCAGCGCGACGTCGATGTCCTGCGAACGGATGGCCTCGGCCAGGTCCTTCGGCGCAGCAGCGGCATTCAGGCCCTGGGCAGCCAGGAAGCGCACCAGGTTCGGCGCATGTTCGGCGCCGATGGTGGGAATCTGCAGCGGCTGCTCGATCTGCGTGCGCACGCGGCTTTCGGACAGCTTGCCCATGCCCAGGATCAGCAGCGGGTACAGCAGTGGCCCGAACAGCAGGGTCAGCGCCAGCGTACGGCGGTCGCGCGACAGGTCACGCAGCTCCTTGCGCATCACCGTCATCAGGGTCGACATCATGCTCATGCGTGCAGGCCCTCTTCGCTGCCGATCAGTTTCACGAACGCATCCTCCAGGTTGGATTCGCCGGACTGCGCGCGCAGTTCATCGGCGCTGCCGGCGGCCATCACCGTGCCCTTGGCGATGATCACGATGTGATCGCACAGCGCAGCCACCTCCTGCATGATGTGGCTGGACAGGATCACGCAGCGGCCTTCTTCGCGCAGGCCCAGCAGGAAGCGGCGCAGTGCGCGGGTGGTCATCACGTCCAGGCCGTTGGTCGGTTCATCGAGAATGACGTTGCGCGGGTCGTGCACCAGTGCGCGGGCGATCGCGGTCTTGGTGCGCTGGCCCTGCGAGAAGCCATCGGTCTGGCGGTCGAGGATGTCCCCCATGTCCAGCGCGTGCGACAGCACCTCGATGCGCTCGCGGATGCGCTCGGCCGACAGGCCATGCAGTTCGCCGAAGTAGGCGATGTTCTCACGCGCGGTCAGGCGCTTGTAGACGCCACGCGCGTCGGGCAGCACGCCGAGATGGCGACGCACTTCCACCGGATTGCGCGCAGCATCGACACCATCGACGCTGATGCTGCCCTGGTCGGGGGTCATCAGCGTGTACAGCATGCGCATGGTGGTGGTCTTGCCGGCACCATTGGGCCCCAGCAGGCCGGTGATGCGGCCATCCTCGGCGCGGAAGCCGACGTTGGACACGGCCTGGATACGGCCGGTGCGGGTGTCGAAGGCCTTGTGCAGGTTGTCGGCGACGATCATGGTTCCCATCCGTTGAACGAGGTGAACGCCGGCACGTAGCTCAGCGTGTCCAGGCAGCCGGCATCCAGCGCCTTGGCATCGGTCGTGTCGATGAACTGGCCGAGCAGGCGCGGCATGCAGCCGGCAGTCAGCGTGCCGTGGCCCTGGCCACGGGCGACCAGCGCGCGTCCATTGGGCAGGCCCTTGAGGACCTGCTCGGCATAGCGCGGCGGGGTCACCGGGTCCAGTTCACCAGACAACAGCAGCGCCGGTACGTCACTGCGCAGCGGCAAGGCATTGGCTGCCGGTGCCGGTCGGTGCGGCCATGCCGGGCAGGCGGCAAAGAAGGAACTTGCCACGTCGTTGCCGAACAGGCGCCCGGGATCCTCGGCCGGCGCCTGGTAGCGTGGCGCGTCTTCGCTGCAGATCACCGACCAGTGCATGCCACGGTTGATCTGGAAATCCATGCTGCGGTTCGCACCGCGCGCCAGCGAGGCGAGCGGCGCGTAGCGGCCGTGCGCGGCTTCATCAAGAACCAGCGGCAGCAATGAGGCGTACTGGGGTACGTAGGAAAACGCAAAAGCCAGGCCCACCACGCTGTCCGGTGTCAGCACATCCTTCCGGGTGTCGTAGGTGCCGGGATCGCGATACTCGACCGGAACCGGTGCACGGCGCAGGGTCTCGACCACGCTGCGCAGCTGCGCACGGGTATCGGTCGGGAAGCGCCTGCTGCAGGCAGCGTCCTTGCGGCACTGCGCCGACTGCAGGGCGATCGCGTCTTCGAACGTCCTGGCGAAATCGCCGCCCACCACCAGCTCATTCGGCACCACGCCATCGATGACGATGCTGCGGGTGTGCTGTGGATAGGTACCCGCATAGCGCTGGGCCACGCGGGTGCCGTAGGACGCACCGATCAGATTGACCCGGTCCACGCCCAAGGCCTGGCGGACCGCGTCCAGGTCGGCAATGGCTTCGGTGGTGGTGTAGAAACGTGCGTCCGCACGTCCCTGCAGGGAAGCCGCGCATCGCTGGGCATAGTCGCGCAGCAAGGCCTCGGAGGGCGCCGCGTCCTCGTCCATCGGCAGTTCCTTTCCGTCCGCGCCGAGGCAGCTGAGCGGGTTGGAGCCGCCGGTGCCGCGCTGGTCGACCAGGAAGATGTCCCGCTGCTTGCGCACCTGGCGCAGCGCGGTATCGACGATGACGGCCACTTCGCTGGCGGCCTGGCCGGGGCCACCGGCCAGGAAGAACACCGGGTCAGGCTGGCTGGAGCCGCTGCTGCCCGATTCCAGCCAGGCGATGCGCAGGCCGATGCGCCGGCCAGCGGGCTGGGCCCGGTCCTCCGGCACCTGCAGGGTGGCGCACTGCGCTTCCACGTTGGCACTGGCACCTACCGTGGACAGCGTGCAGGGCTGGAAGTCGATCGTGCCGAAACGGCGGCTGGGTGCATCGCTGGCGCCTTCGGCGCCGGGTGACGGTGACTGGCTGCATCCGGCAAGCATCAGGCTGGCCAACACTGCGGCCAACGCGAGGTGGTGTCTTTGCATCGTGCTCGTTTCCCCTGGAGGACGTTCCTGGCAACCACGACGGGCTGCCGCGGAAGATGTGACTCAACTTACACGGGCACGGCGTCGTCGGCGATGGGCAGACGCGAAATCTCCGCAGGCGTGGCGCAGGCCAGGCGATCGCGGCCGGCGGCCTTGGCCCGGTACAGCGCCGCGTCTGCCGCTGCCAGCAGCGTGGACAGCTCGCCCTGGCCGTGGTCCATCGCCGGGCCGATGCTGGCAGTGAACGTCACCGCCCCGGTGGCCAGTCGCGCCGGCTTCTGCTGCAGAGCGGTACGGATCGCCGCAGCCCGCGCCATCGCTTCCACCTGCGTGCTGCCGGCCAGCACCAGCACGAACTCCTCGCCACCGTAGCGGCCCAGCAGCGTGTGATGGCCCTGCAAACCGTGCTGCATCAACGCAGCGAAGTGGCGCAGTACCTCGTCTCCGGCCAGATGGCCCCAGCGATGCAGAGCAGGAAGCCAAGCACGGTGAGGGTGGGGAAATCCACGGACATGCGGCGCTCATCGGCAGGGGCGGCGCGCGCATCTTGGCGCCTTGTGCTGCGTTCCCCGTGGCGCTGCCTGGCCCGATGGAGATGCGGGGTCTGAAAACGGCGAGCACGGCGGCCGGTGCCTGCGCAGAATCCGAGGGAAACCAAGGAGACGCCCATGCATGCCTGGTACCTCGGTGGCATCGACCACCGCCCGTTCCTGCACCTGTTCGAAAAGAGCGACACCGCGCTGGCTGCGCTGGGCATCCGGCGTCGCTGGGCCGGCGAATCAGGAGGACACCCCTGCCGGATCAGCCTGAGCGATCCGCCCGGTGGCAGCGAGCTGCTGCTGTTGTCCCACGTGCACCTGCCCCTGCACTCGCCCTATCACGCCTCGGGCCCGATCTTCGTGCAGCGTGGCGTGACCCGCTGCGTGCTGCCGCCGGGCGAAGTACCCCCGTACGTGCAGCGCCGGATGATCTCGTTGCGCGCCTATGACCAGGCTGCATTGATGCTGGCCGCCGAGATCAGCGCAGGCACGGATGTCGGCGCTCGGCTGGACGCGCTGTTTGCCGACCCTGCCGTGGCCTTCGTGCAGCTGCACAACGCGGCCCACGGCTGCTTCTCGTGCCAGGCGGATCGCGTCGGCATGGCGCCGACATGACCGGATCTCCACGACGTGATCGTTGCCACGCCGGACACGTGATCGCCAGCGCATCCGTTCAGGCCCACGTGAAGCCCGCGGGAAGGGCTTCACACCCACAGTCACGGATCAGCATTTCCATGGTTCCGCACCCGGCACCGCAACTCGATACTCGCCATGGTGCCGCCGAAAGTCCGCCGCGCAGCGCAACTCTGCGGTCACCGCTCTCTTTCGACGACCACAAGGAAGCGCCATGTCATTCCGATCCACACCGCTGCTGCTGGCCACCTCGTTCGCCGCTGCAGGCCTGTGCCTGGCCGGCAACGCGTTCGCCCACGGCACCATGACCACGCCGGTCAGCCGCGTCTATGCCTGTTTCCAGGGCAATCCGGAGAACCCGACCAACCCGGCCTGCGCCGCCGCGAAAGCGGTGGGCGGATCGCAGGCGTTCTACGACTGGAACGGCATCAACCAGGCCAACGCCAACGGCAACCATCAGGCGGTGGTGCCCGACGGCAAGCTGTGCAGCGGCAACAATGCCACCTTCCGCGGCCTGGACGTGAACCGCAGTGACTGGCAGACCACGCCGATCCACGCCGATGCCAATGGCAAGTTCACCTTCGTGTTCAAGGCAACCGCGCCGCACGCCACGCGCGACTGGCGCTTCTTCGTCACCCGCGACGGCTGGCAACCGGGCAGCCCGTTGCGTTGGGCCGACCTGCAGGAGTTCTGCACGCTGGGCAATACACCGCTCTCTGCCGATGGCACCTACAAGCTGCAGTGCACGCTGCCGCAGCGCACCGGCCAGCATGTGATCTACAACACCTGGCAGCGCTCGGATTCGACCGAAGCGTTCTACACCTGCATGGACGTACGCTTTGAAGGCGGCGGCGGTGGTACGGCGCCGGCACCGCAATGGCAGGATGCCGGCCCGGTCACCGCCCGCGGTGAATTGCCGGTCGGCACGACGCTGGCACTGCGCGTGTTCAATGCCAGCGGCAACGATGTCGAACGTGTGGAAGCGACGCTGGCCAGCGGCCAGACCTCGGCCGCGCAATGGCCCTTGGCGCTGGCCCGCAAGGTCAATGCCAGTGCCCGGCATGCGCGCGTGGGCGTGCTTGCCAATGGCGTGATCACGCCGTCGGCGTCGGCCACCGACAATCGCGTGTACCTGAAGGACGGCAACCGCTTCCAGCTCGATACCCAGGTGCCGGACCCGGGTACGCCATCGCCGGGTGGTGATTTCGACCACGTGTACCCGGCGGGCATCGGCAGCTATGTGCCGGGCCAGACCGTGGTGAAGAGCAGCGACGGCAAGCTGTATGCCTGCCGCCCGTTCCCGGAGGGTGCATGGTGCAACGTCAATGCCGAGGCCTACCGGCCGGGCGTGGGCGCGGCCTGGCGCGATGCGTGGATCGCGTACTGACGCAGTGATGTGGGAGGCGGTGCACATCACACCGCCTCCTGGCTCCCCTGCCGCGCAGTGGGGCGCGCGTTGCAGAAACAGAGGAACGCAGCAGCCTTTCAAACTTGTCTGATGGGCATATGGCGGCTACATGGGAAGACTCCGCGAGGTTTCCAACACTTCGCAAAGGAGTTCCTGCATGCACCTGTCCCATCGGGCCGTCCTCGCACTGTCCGCCGTTGTCGGCCTGGCACTGTCCGACTACGCCTTCGCCCACGGCACCCTGTCCAAGCCGCTCAGCCGCGTGAAGCAGTGCCACGAGGGCAATCCGGAGAATCCGACCAACCCGGCCTGCGCCGCCGCCAAGGCCATCGGCGGCGCCCAGCCGTTCTACGACTGGGCCGGTGTCAACCAGGCCAACGCCAACGGCAACCATCAAGCGGTGGTTCCAGATGGCGAGTTGTGCAGCGGCGGCAACAGCAAGTACCGCGGCCTCGATCTGAACCGCAGTGACTGGCCGACCTCGCCGATCCGCGCCGATTCTCGCGGGCGCTACACCTTCGAGTTCAAGGCACCGGCCCCGCATGCTACCCGCGAGTGGAAGTTCTACGTCACCCGCGACGGCTGGCAGCCGGGCAGCCCGCTGCGCTGGGCCGACCTGCAGGAATTCTGCACGCTGGGCAACGTGCCGGTCTCCGGCGACGTCTACAAGCTGGATTGCCCGCTGCCCAAGCGCAGCGGCCAGCACATCATCTACAACACCTGGCAGCGCTCGGATTCCGGTGAAGCGTTCTATACCTGCGCGGACGTGCGCTTCGAGGGCGGTGGTGGCGTTGAACCGCCGCCGCAGTGGCAGGACGCCGGCCCGGTCACCGCCCGCGGTGCGTTGGAAGAAGGCACCACCCTGACGCTGCGCGTGTTCAACGCCCAGGGCAATGATCTGGAGCGTCCGGAGATCACCCTGGCCGCAGGTCAGACCGCTGCGAACCAGTGGCCGCTGGCGCTGGCCCGCAAGGTCAACGCCAGTGCACAGCAGGCGCGTGTGGGCGTGATGAGGAACGGCGTGATCACGCCGGTCGCCTCGGCCACCGAGAACCGCGTCTACCTGAAGCCGGGCAACCTGTTCCAGATCGATACCCGCCTGCCGGGCCCGGTGGATCCGGTCGATCCGCCGCCGGGTGACGACTACGACTTCGTGTATCCGGCCGGTATCGGCAGCTACACGCCGGGCGAAACCGTGGTCAAGGGCACCGACGGCAAGCTCTACGCCTGCCGGCCGTTCCCGGAGGGTGCGTGGTGCAACATCAACGCCGATGCCTATCGCCCGGGCACCGGTTTCGCCTGGCGCGATGCCTGGGTCGCGTACTGAGGCAGGGCACCGGGGGCGGCGTGGCGCCGCCTCCGGTTCTTGGAGTTGCCGGCCAGCGGCCGGCACTACCAGGGTTCGTGGGGCTGCCGGCCAGCGGCCGGCACTACCCTGACTTACTTGCTGCTGACGTACTTCTCGCGGCGGATCTGCGGGTTGCCCAGGCCGGCGGCCTTCAGCAGCTCGGCACAGGCATCGACCATGTCCGGGTTGCCGCACAGGTAGGCGATGTCGGTGGCCGGGTCCGGCGTGAAGCCGGCCAGCGCCTGCTGCACATAGCCGTGCTGTACGTCCGGGTGCGGATCAGCCGGGAGTTCACGCGACAGGCACGGAACATAACGGAAGTTCGGGTGCTTTTCGGCGAAGCTGTAAAAATCTTCGCTGTACAGCAACTCGCCCGGGCTGCGCGCGCCCTGCAACAGCACGATCTGCACACCGCGTTCGGCCATGGCCTTTTCCAGCAGCGGCAGCATCGAGCGGTACGGGGTAACGCCGGTACCGGTGGCGATCAGCAGGTAACGGGCGTTGTGGTCACCGGGATTCAGGCAGAACCGGCCATAGGGGCCGGACGCACTGATCTGGCCGCCCTGCTCCAGTGCCTCGAACAGGGCCGTGGCGGCGCCACCGGGCACGAAACTGACGGCGATATCCACCGCCTCGCCTGGGCCCAGCGCGTGGTCGTGGATGGTCGCCAGCGAGTAGCTGCGCTTGGTTTCGGTGCCGTCGGCGTAGCTGAAATGGACCTGGATGAACTGGCCGGGCTGGAAATCCAGCGGCTGCCCATCGTCACGCACGAACTGGTAGTGGCCGACGGTCGGGGCCAGCATGCGGCAGCCGACCAGCTTGAGGGGGAATTGAACAGGCACGACTTTTCGGGACAGTGTGTAGCCGGGGCAAGCCCTCGGGGTCTTCTATAATAGCCCCTCCCCGCCCCTCTCCAGCGCCAGCCCATGGGCGCGAAGGCTTCGAGCTTGGCATCCCAGAACGATACGGCGCCCGCCCTGCGCGTGCGCGACCTGCGCAAGACCTACGACAACGGCACACAGGCCCTGAAGGGGGTTTCCCTGGAAGTGGCCCCGGGCGACTTCTTCGCCCTGCTCGGCCCCAATGGCGCCGGCAAGTCGACCCTGATCGGCATCATCAGCTCCCTGGTCAACCTCAGCGAGGGCCAGGTGGAAGTGTTCGGCAGCGACCTGGTGCGCAACCGCAGTGCCACCATGCGCCTGATCGGGCTGGTGCCTCAGGAAATCAACTTCAACCTGTTCGAGAAGCCCTTCGACATCCTGGTGAACTACGCCGGCTTCTATGGCGTACCGCGCGAGGAAGCCGAGCAGCGCGCCGAAGAGGAACTGAAGCGCGCGCACCTGTGGGAAAAGGCACAGGTGATGAGCCGCACGCTGTCCGGCGGCATGAAGCGCCGGCTGATGATCGCCCGCGCGATGATGACCCGCCCGCGCCTGCTGATCCTGGACGAGCCGACCGCCGGCGTGGACATCGAGATCCGCCGCGACATGTGGCGCGTGCTGAAGGAGATCAATGCCGCAGGCACCACGATCATCCTTACCACGCACTACCTGGAAGAAGCCGAGTACCTGTGCCGCCACCTGGCGATCATCAACCATGGCCAGATCGTCGAGCAGGGGCCGATGCGCACCCTGCTGGCCAAGCTGGACGTGGAGGGCTTCCTGCTGGACATCGACGGTGACCTGCCGGCACAGCTGCCGGTGATCGAAGGTGCGACGCTGACCGCGCCGGACCCGCACACGCTGGACATCGACATGCCGCGCGCAATGGACCTCAACCGCGTGTTCGCCACGCTCAACGAGGCCGGTATCCGCGTGCGTTCGATGCGTACCAAGAGCAACCGCCTGGAGGAGCTGTTCGTGCGCCTCACCGGCAACCTGGAGAAGCCTGCATGAGCACCACCGAGCTGACCGACGGCCAGCGCAACCGCATCGCGCTGATGACCATCGTGCGCCGCGAAGTCGCCCGCATCATGCGCATCTGGGGCCAGACCCTGGTACCGCCGGCGATCACCATGACCCTGTACTTCCTGATCTTCGGCAACCTGATCGGGTCGCGCGTGGGTGACATGGGCGGCTACACCTACATGCAGTTCATCGTGCCGGGTCTGGTGATGATGAGCGTGATCCAGAACAGCTACGGCAACATCAGTTCCTCGTTCTTTGGCGCCAAGTTCGGCCGCCACGTGGAAGAACTGCTGGTCAGCCCGATGCCGAACTGGGTGATCCTGTGGGGCTACGTGGCCGGCGCCGTGCTGCGCGGCCTGATGGTGGGCGTGATCGTGCTGATCATCGCGATGTTCTTCACCCCGGTGCGCATCCCGCACCCGCTGGTGATGCTGACCACGGTGATCCTGGGCGCGACGATCTTCTCGCTGGCCGGCTTCATCAACGCGGTGTATGCGAAGAAGTTCGATGACGTGGCGATCGTGCCGACCTTCATCCTGACCCCGCTGACCTACCTGGGTGGCGTGTTCTATTCGGTGAAGCTGCTGCCGGGCTGGGCCGAAGCGGCCACGCACGCCAACCCGATCTTCTACATGGTCAACGCGTTCCGCTATGGCCTGCTGGGCAGCAGCGATGTACCGCTGCCGGTGGCCTACGGCCTGATGATCGGTTTCGTGGTGGTGCTGACGGCGTTGGCGCTGTGGCTGCTGCGTCGCGGCGTGGGCATGCGCAGCTGAGTTTTGCCTGCAGGGCCTGCGGCCCTGCACCCGCCGAATCAACGGCAACGGCAACGGCAACGGCAAAAGCTGACTATCCGGGGGATGGCGGGGTGGGTCCGGTTGCGGGGGACGCCGTGAATCCGTCCATGGAGGCTTGGCCGCGGCATCCATGCCGCGGACACCCCCGCAACCGGACCCACCCCGCCTTCGACAGATTGCCGCTGCTGTTGGTGGGTGTCGACCTTGGTCGACACGATGGATCCACGCCATGCGTGAATGGAGCGTTCACGGTAAGGCCGACGCCCGGATCTTTTCGTTCGGGATTGCGGCTAGGCTGTGGCGATGAAGATCACTTCCATTCCATTGGACAAGGCCGTGTCGGACGGCCCCATCGATGCCTTCAGCCATGCGTTGCTGGGCGATTCGCCCACGCTGGATGAGGTGCTGGAATACCTGGCCTCGCGGCACGCGGCTGATCCCCGGTATCGCTACCTGTGCACGCTCGATGATGTCGGCCAATGCCGCTACACCAGCATGCATGCGTCCGACGACGCGCGCGTCGCGCTGTACGAGGACGAAGATCCGGAAACCCCCGAAGATGCATTGGCGGCACGCGAGCGGTTGCTGGCGCATGTGGTCGCGCAGCTCGAGCATTCCTCTCATCGGCTGGAATGGAGCGCGCTGCCGGGCACGCTGATGTGCAGCGACGAGGACATCGAGGCGCTGGTCGCCGCCAATGCAACGCCGGACCTCATCGTCGACGAGGTGGTCTGCGTGCAACAGGTGCCGGTGGACCGCGATGACCTGCTGATCGCCGCCCTGCCCAACGGTTACTTCAGCGCGGACTGGGACATCTTCCAGAATCACGCCCTGATCCGGCACCTGCAGGGACACCATGACTACCGCTTGTTCGGGCTCGGCGCATCGTGGCTCGGCTTCCAGCGCGACAGCGCGCCGTCGCCTGCACAGGCAAATGCGTTGGTCGCGGACCTGCAGCGCGTCTACGCGGCCGGAACGCATGACATGTGGTCAAAACTGGCTGCAACCCTGGCCACCCGCACCACACTGCTGTTGGGCTACACCGAAGACTTCAGCGAACAACTGCCCTGAGCACCGCTCTACACGAGCGAGCGCAGCGAGCGACCCGCCTCCGCTCCTGATCTGTTTTCCGCGGTGGCCGCACCCGGAAACTGTCAGGGGTCGTGTGCGATGGGCTCGCGGGGGTATCCGCGCCATGGATGGCTCGGCTAAGCCCCCAAGGATGGGTTCACGGCGTCCCCCGCGAACCCATCGCACACGACCCAGCTCATGAAACCAACTGCGCGAACCACCACGAGGGGCTCCGCCGTTGGCCGCAATCTCCGGCACAATCGCAGATCTGATTCCCCAGAAAGCGGTGAACGTGCAATGCGCATCCTGATCCTCGGCGCCGGCGGTACCGGCGGTTACTTCGGTGGTCGCCTGGCCCAGGCCGGCGTGGACGTGACCTTCCTCGTGCGCCCCGCGCGCGCCGCACAGCTGGACCGCGATGGCCTGGTCATCCGCAGCCCGCTCGGCGATGCCAGCTTCCCGGTGCAGCACGTCACCGCCGATGCGCTGCCCGCATTGGCCGCGCAGAAGCCGTTCGATCTGGTCATCCTCAGCTGCAAGGCCTACGACCTCGACAGCTCGATCGACGCCATTGCTCCAGCCGTGGGCGCGAACACCACCGTGCTGCCGATCCTCAACGGCCTGCACCACTACAACGCGCTGGACCTGCGCTTCGGCCGCGACGCCGTGCTCGGCGGCCTGTGCTTCATCAGCGCCACCAAGGCCCCCGACGGTGCGGTGCTGCACCTGGGCAAGCCGGCCAAGCTCACCTTCGGCGAGCGCGATGGCGGCGCGGCGTCCGCACGCGTGCGTGCCTTCGCCGCTGCCTGCGCGCAGGCCCATCTTGATCACCTGGCGAGCGAACACATCGGCCAGGAACAGTGGATCAAGTACACCTTCCTGACCGCGCTGGCCGCTGCTACCTGCCTGCTTCGCGCGGATATCGGCACCATCGTCGCCACCGATGATGGCGAGGCGATCGTGCGCGGCCTGTACGACGAATGCCTGGCCGTGGCCGAAGCTGCCGGTGAGCCGATTCCCGATGCCGCGCAGGACACCGCGCGCGGCACCCTCACCCAGGCCGGCTCTGCATTGAAGGCGTCGATGTTGCGGGACCTGGAGGCTGGCCAGCAGGTCGAGGCCGAGCAGATCGTCGGCGACATGCTGGCGCGTGCACGCAAGGCCGATCAGGAAGCCCTGTTGCTGCAGGTCGCCTACAGCAGCCTGCAGGCCTACCAGGCACTGCGCGGCGCGTGAGCCTCCCGTTGCGGGCCAGCGCGCTGCCTACGCGGGTGCTGATCCTCGGTATGGGCTGGAGCGGATGCGTGCTGGCCACGCAGCTGCAGGCACGGGGAGTGCACGTCGTCGGCACGGTTCGTGACCCCTCGTCGGCGCCGGACGATGGCCTGCTGCGGCATCAGCTGCACGCTGACACTCCACCGTCGCCCGCCCTGCTCGATGAGGTCGCGCAGGCCGAGGCCGTGCTGTGCAGCGTGCCGCCAGATGCTGCGGGCGACCCGGCACTGCGCCTGCTGCTGCCGGCTCTGCGGGCCAGCCCGGCACTGCGCTGGGTGGGCTATCTGTCGTCCACGTCGGTGTATGCCGATCGGGCCGGCGGCTGGGTTGACGAGCACAGCGCAGCCGATGCCACCGAAGCAGCCGGCGTGCAGCGCCTGCGTGCCGAAGCGCAATGGCGTGCGCTTGCAGAGGAACGTGGCATCGCTTCGGCGGTGTTCCGCCTGCCCGGCCTGTACGGGCCGGGGCGCAATGCGTTGCTGCAGCTGTCACAGGGCCGTGCCCGCCATGTGATTCGGCCGGGCCTGGCGTTCAACCGCCTGCACGTAGAGGATCTTGCGGCAGTGATCGTCGCGGCGATGCAGCGACCGGTTGCGCAGGGGATATACCTGCCCAGCGATGACGAGCCGGCACCACCGCAGGATGTGCTGGCCTTCGCCGCGAAGCTGGGCGGGTTTGCGATGCCACCTGCCGTGGCCTGGGACGACCCTGCACTCAGCCCGACGCTACGCCGCTTCTACGAGAGCAACAAGCGCATCGACAGTCGTGGCACGCGTGAAGCGCTGGCGTGGCAGCCGCGCTTCCCCAGCTACCGTGAGGGCCTGCGCGACCTGCTCCGATAGTGCCGGCCGCTGGCCGGCAATCAGGATGTGCTGCCGGCCAGCGGCCGGCACTACCGTCAACCCGCGTCGGGCAGGCGGAAGAACGCACGCGTGGCGGCAGTGGCATTGGCCGCAGTCACGGCCACGTCCTCGCCACGGTCACGTGCCAGTTCTTCCACGATATGCCAAAGGAACATCGGTTCGTTGCGGCGGTCCTTCGGCATCGGCTTCAGCGTGCGTGGCAGCAGGTAGGGCGCATCGGTCTCGATCATCAGGCGGTCGGCCGGGATGTTCTTCACCAGTTCGCGCAGGTGCGCGCCACGGCGCTCGTCGCACAGCCAGCCGGTGATGCCGATGTACCAGTCCTGGTCCAGGTAGTCGAACAGCTCGTCGCGTTCGCCGGTGAAGCAATGCACCACCGCCGGGCCTATGCGACCTTCGAAGTTCTTCATCTGTGCCATGAAATCGGCATGCGCGTCGCGCTGGTGCAGGAACAGCGGCTTGCCATTGTCCGCGGCCAGCTGCAACTGGCGCTCGAAGGCACGGTGCTGCGCCGGGCGCGGCGAGAAGTCACGGAAGTAGTCCAGCCCGCACTCGCCCACCGCCACCACTTCCGGGTGGTCATGCAGCGCGCGCATCTCGGCATCACATTCCTCGGTGTACTCCACCGCATGATGCGGGTGCACGCCGGCGGTGGCATACAGAAAGCCCGGGTGCTGCTGCGCCAGCTGCACGGCCAGCGGCGAGTGCTCGCGGCTGGCACCGGTGATGACCATCTGCACCACGCCGGCCTGCCGTGCGCGGTCCAGCACGGCATCGCGGTCGCGGTCGAAGGAGTCGTGGGTCAGGTTGGCGCCGATATCGATCAGGTGCATGGTCATCGCGGGGGAAAAGTGCCTGCGCATTGTACCTGCGGCCGCCATGGCCCCTTATCCTTTGCCCATGAATGCCCCGCTCTTCCCGATTTCCCCGCTGCTGCCGCAGATCCAGCAGCACCTGGCCGTGCAGCCACGGCTGGTGCTGGAAGCCCCGCCCGGCGCCGGCAAGACCACCCAGGTACCACTGGCCCTGCTCGAAGCACCATGGCTGCAAGGCCGGAAAATCATCCTGCTGGAGCCGCGCCGGGTCGCCGCACGCAGCGCCGCGCTGTTCATGGCACGGCAGCTGGGCGAAGAGGTCGGCGGCACGGTCGGCTACCGCATCCGCTTCGAGAACAAGGTCTCGGCACGCACCCGCATTGAAGTCGTCACCGAAGGCATCCTGACCCGCATGCTGCAGGACGACCCGATGCTGGAAGAAGTCGGTGCGATCCTGTTCGACGAATTCCACGAGCGCCATCTCAGCGGTGACCTCGGCCTGGCGCTGGCGCTGGACGTGCAGGCGCAGCTGCGCGATGACCTGCGACTGGTAGTGATGTCGGCCACGCTGGATGGCGAGCGCCTGGCACGCTTCCTCGATGCGCCGCGGCTGAGCAGCGAGGGCCGCAGCTACCCGGTGACGGTCAGCCATTTCCCGGCGCGCCGCGATGAGACGCTGGAGCTGCAGGTGCGCCGCGCGGTGCAGCAGGCCCTGGCCGATCACCCCGGTGACCTGCTGGTGTTCCTGCCCGGCCAGCGCGAGATCGCGCGGGTGCAGGCTGGCCTGCAGGAATCGCTGGATGCCGGCGTCGAAGTACTGGCCCTGCATGGTGAGCTGCCGGTGGAACAGCAGGCGCGCGTGCTGCAGGCCGCCAGCGATGGCCGCCGCCGCGTGGTGCTGGCCACCAACGTGGCCGAGTCGTCGGTGACCCTGCCCGGCGTGCGCGTGGTGATCGACAGCGGCCAGGCACGCGAACCGCGCTACGACCCCAACAGCGGCTTCACCCGGCTGGACGTGGTGTCCATCGCCCAGGCGTCGGCCGACCAGCGCGCCGGTCGCGCCGGTCGCGTGGCCGAAGGCGTGGCCTGGCGGCTGTGGCCGCAGTCGCAGCGATTGGAGCCGCAGCGCCGCGCCGAGATCGACCAGGTGGAACTGGCCGGACTGGCACTGGAACTGGCCGCCTGGGGCAGCAGCGACCTGCGCTTCCTCGATGCGCCACCTGCCGGCCCGATGGGCGCCGCCCGCGAACTGCTGCAGCGGTTGGGTGCATTGTCCAGCAGTGGTGCGATCACCGCACTCGGCCGCCGCATACTGGCGCTGGGTACGCACCCACGGATGGCGGCGATGCTGCTGGCCGCGCCCGATGCACGTTCGCAGGCGCTGGCCGCCGATCTGGCCGCGCTGCTGGAAGCGCGCGATCCGCTGCGCCAGGGCGGTGACGCGCTGGCGAGCCGCTGGCGCGCACTGGCCGCGTTCCGCAATGGCCGCACACCGGGCGATGCCAACCGCAGCGGGCTGGCCGCCATCGATGCCACCGCCAAGCAGTGGCGTCGCCGCCTGCGCTGCGAAGCCACGCCGCCGGCCAGCATCGAGGCCCATGAGCTGGGCGACCTGCTCGCTCACGCCTTCCCTGATCGGATCGGCTTCCAGCATCCCAGCGATCCACTGCGTTACCTGCTGGCCAATGGGCGCAGCGCGCGCCTGCACGAGCTGAGCGACCTGCGTGGCGAACCGTGGCTGGTGGCCAGCGAGCTTCGCTTTGAGGCACGCGATGCGCTGCTGCTGCGTGCCGCACCGGTGGACGAAGGCCAGCTGCGCAGGGCGTGGCCGGAGCGCTTCGTCACCGAAGACGTGGTGCGCTGGGACAGCGAGCGCCGCGCCCTGGTGGCCCTGCGCGAGACCCGTTTCGACCGGATCGTGTTGGACAGCCGCTCGGCCGGCCGGGTCGATCCGCAGCACGCCGCGCAGGCGCTGACCGATGCGGTGGCCGAGCTCGGCCTGCAGGCGCTGCCGTGGACCGAAGGCCTGCGCCAGTGGCAGGCACGGGTGGAATCGCTGCGCCGCTGGATGCCCGAGCTCGGCCTGCCCGACTGCAGCGACGACGCCCTGCTGGCCAACCGTGCGCAGTGGCTGCAGCCCGCGTTCGCCGGCAAGACGCGACTGGATGCGCTGGACGAATCCAGCTTTGGCGAAGCGCTGAAATCGCCACTGGAGTGGTCACAACGGCAGCTGGTCGAGCGTCATGCGCCGACCCGCATTACCGTGCCGTCCGGACTGGAGCGGCCGATCACCTATGCGCTGGACAGCGAGAGCGGCGATTCGCTGCCGCCGGTGCTGGCGGTGAAGCTGCAGGAGCTGTTCGGCCTGGCCGACACGCCGCGCATCGCCGATGGCCGCGTGCCGCTGACCCTGCACCTGCTCTCCCCCGGTGGCCGCCCGCTGCAGGTCACCCAGGACCTGCGCAACTTCTGGGAAAGCACCTACGCCGAAGTGAAAAAGGAGATGAAGGGCCGTTACCCGCGCCACCCATGGCCGGATGATCCGTGGACGGCGACGGCCACGCACCGGGCCAAGCCGCGCGGAACCTGAAGGGCGGGGTCGGATCCCATTGCATCGCGATGGGCTCTGACCCCAGGCGTGGCGCTGGGGTCAGAGCCGTTTCCCAACGGAAAGGGATCCGACCCACCCTGCCTGATCCTGAATGGCTACGCTAAAGTCACACCGCCTGCGTCCCCGACTGACATACCGTTTACGGGCAATACGCGACACTGGACTTCGACCCGAGGCAAAGGACCCCCGCATGAGCAAGCTGACTGTAATCACCGACCGCGCTCTGGAGCGCGCCCTGGAGCTGGCCCACACCGCCGGCGATGGCCTGAAGAGCGCCGGTGGCAGCCTGCGCAACGCGGACTGGATCAAGACCGGCGCCGCCCTCGGCGCAGTGAAGACCGGCGGCAAGGTCGCCACCAAGTTCGCCCGCCGGAACCCGGCCGTGACCATTGCCGCGGCTGCCGTCGGCGTCGGCCTGCTCGGCTATGCGCTGTACCGCAAGCAGCAGAAGAAGAAGGCTGCCAATGGCCACGTGGTGAATGGGCAGGCGCAGCGCATCAACGCACGCGACCGCCGCAACGACACCGTGGTGGACGAGCACAGCGATATCGGCAGCGACGCCTGAGATCGTCGGCCACTGTCAGGGCCGGGGTCCTTCCGCAGGAAGGGCTCCGGCCTTTTCATTTCAGCCAATCTGCCGCCACTGCCCCGGCTGCAGGTCGTCCAGCCGGTAGGGTCCCATCGACACGCGGACCAGCCGCAGCGTCGGCAGGTTCACCGCGGCGGTCATCCGCCGCACCTGGCGGTTGCGCCCCTCGCGGATCGTGATCGCCAGCCAGCTGTCAGGCACGGTCTTGCGGAAACGCACCGGCGGATCGCGCGTCCACAGCGACGGCGCCGGATCGAGGCGCTCGATCTTCGCCGGCAGGGTCGGCCCGTCATTGAGCACCACGCCGTCGCGCAGCTGTTGCAGCTGCTCTTCGCTGGGCGTGCCTTCCACCTGCACCCAGTAGGTCTTGTCGGCCTTGTGCCTGGGGTCGGTGAGCTTGTGCGCCAGCGTGCCATTGTCGGTCAGCAGCAGCAGCCCCTCGCTGTCATGGTCCAGCCGGCCGGCGGCATACACGCGCGGCGGCAGGCCGAACCCGGCCAGGGTCGGCCGCGGCGGCACGCTGCGGTCGGTGAACTGGCAGAGCACGTTGAAGGGCTTGTTGAAGGCGATCAGCATTGCGGGCACGGCAGTCGGCGGGTGGGGCATTGTCCCATTCCCGCATCGCCGCCGCGATCACCACTCAGCCGAAGACCTTCCTTTCCATCAACAGCGCAACGAGCACCACCACGGCGCCGCACGTGGCGGCAGCGTTGGCGCGATACCGTAGCCGCGCTACCGGTGGGCAGGCCCTGCGCGCACGTTCGTCCCACAGGCAACCCACGAGCAGCACCGCAAAACCTGCCGCCGCCACGAGATCATGCACGTGACCCGCATGGAACACGAAGTCGTACAACCGCGGCAGCGCCATCAATGCGAAGGCGAAGTACAGCACTTTCTTCAACAGCACACTCCATTGGTGGCAGCGCCGGGCATTGCCCGGCCGCTACCCATTCCGCCCGACACCGCGCTGCGCGCTCACCAGGCACGGCCCGGCGCCGCCCTTTACGGCTTGATGAAGCGCAGGGTCATGCGGTCGCTTTCGCCGATCGCCTGGTACTTCGCATCATCGGCCTTGTCGTGCTGGTTGGTCGGCGGCAGCGTCCACACGCCGTTCGGGTGGTCCTTGGTGTCGTGCGGGTTGGCGTTGACCTCGCTGCGCGCGTCCAACCTGAAGCCGGCGGCCTCGGCCATCGCGATCACCTGCTGCTGGCCGACATAGCCGGTGTCATCGTCGTCGGCCACGTCGGCCTTGGCGCGGTGCTCGACCACGCCCAGCACGCCGCCCGGCTTGAGCACGTTGAAGAAGCCCTGGAACATGCCCTGCGCCTGGCCGGCCTTGCGCCAGTTGTGCACGTTGCGGAAGGTCAGCACCACATCGGCTGAACCGGCCGGGCCGAACACCGGCTTGGCCGGATCGTAGGCCACCACGGCAGTCTTGCCGAACTGTGCCGGTGCAGCGGCGTACTTCTTTTCCAGGCTGTCGCGGCTGCGCTGCTGGTAGTCGCGTCCACGACCTTCGGGCACCGCCATCGGATCGACCACCGCAGCAACGTAGTGGCCCTTGTCGTGCAGCAGGGGCGCCAGGATCTCCGAGTACCAGCCGTTGCCGGGGGTGATCTCGATGACGGTCTTTTCCGGCGTCACCTTGAAGAACGACAGCGTCTGCGACGGGTGGCGGAAGCCGTCGCGCTTGACGTTGTTGGCATCACGGGTGGGTGCCTTCACCGCCGCGTCGATGGCCGGCGACACCTGGATCTTCGCCGGCGCCACCGTGGCCGGTGCGGCGAACGCGGGAACAGCGGCAAACAGGGCCGAAGCAAGCAGCAGGCGGCAACCACGCAGGGACGAAGCAGGCATCATCGGAGCGACTCCAGCGGAAGATGGGGCGAGACTAGCAGCCGCGGCGTCCCAGGTGTTCACAAAACGTTAGCTGCGTGCGTATCGCGGAACACTGTTTTGTGGTCGCCGCCGCAGCACGGTCACACTACGCGTTTTATTCTGGAGCACTTCCCCCAAGGAGTCCGTGCCCATGACGGCAACCCGCGAACTGGGCCGTTCCGGCCTGCATGTACGTCCGCTCGCCTTCGGTGGCAATGTGTTCGGCTGGAGCGCCGATGAGAAGGCCAGCTTCGCCCTGCTCGATGCCTTCGTCGACGCCGGCTTCAACCTGGTCGACACCGCCGATGTGTATTCGGCCTGGGTGCCGGGCAATGCCGGCGGCGAATCGGAAACGCTGATCGGCAAGTGGTTTGCCCGCAGCGGCAAGCGCGACAAGGTGGTGCTGGCGACCAAGGTGGCCAAGTGGGCCGAGCGCCCCGGCCTGACCCCGGACAACATCAATGCGGCGGTCGAGGATTCGCTGCGCCGCCTGCAGACCGACGTGATCGATCTGTACCAGGCCCACGAGGATGACGAGTCGACGCCGCTGGAGGCGACCCTGGCTGCATTCGGCCGGTTGATCGAAGCTGGCAAGGTGCGTGCGATCGGTGCTTCCAACTACAGCGCCACGCGCCTGGCCGATGCGCTGAAGGTGTCCACCGACTACAAGCTGCCGCGTTACGAAACCCTGCAGCCGGAGTACAACCTGTATGACCGCGCCGGCTACGAAAAGGAACTGGAACCGCTGGTGCAGCGCGAACAGATCGGCGTGATCGGCTACTACGCGCTGGCCAGTGGCTTCCTCAGCGGCAAGTACCGCACGCCGGCCGATGCGGCCAAGAGCCCGGCGCGTGGCGAGAACGTGGTGAAGCGCTATCTGAATCCGCGTGGCCTGCGCATCCTGCAGGCACTGGATGACGTGGCCAGCAAGCACAACGCCAGTGCCGCGCAGATCGCACTGGCATGGCAGATCGCACGGCCGTCGATCACCGCGCCGATCGTCAGCGCCACCAGCGTCGAGCAGCTGCACGATCTGCTGGCGGCGGCCAATGTGTCGCTAAGCGTGCAGGATGTCGCGCAGCTGGATGCCGCCAGCGCCGAAGCGTGAGGGCCGGTAGTGCCGGCCGCTGGCCGGCATTGCACACATACCGCAGAAAGTAATTGAACAAAATGGTTGCGCACGACTAAATCGTGGTTTATCGTGCGCACCTCGTTTCAACAACCACTGGAAACTTCCCTTGAACGCGCATTCCGTCGCCATCGCCAAACTGCTGCCATGCCTGCGCATGGACGGGCCGGCGCGCGCGTTCGGCAAGGAAGACCAGCTGACAACGGCCTGATACCCGCCCTGCGGAGATCGGCCACCCCGATCTCCGAGGCCTGACGACGCCCTCGGAACGCAAGTCCCGGGGGCGTTTTCGTTTGCGTCGACACAAGGACCCGCGATGCCAGAACTGCACCCCGCGCGGCGACCCGCCGCTCACTGACCCAGGCTTTTCCCGCCCCGCCGAAGGATTTACTTCGCGCGACTGGCAGCGCCTGGACATTATCTGCATCGCATCAGAACATTATCGCTCGCCGATAATGTCGGTGGCCTGCACCCTCGATTATCCAACGGTCCCGTTTCAACCACGGGCTGGTGCGCGCGGCGTTGCCGTGGCGTATGCCGGAGGTCGCGGACATGCCATCGCCTGGATCGCCTGCTGGAGGCAGGCACCGGTTCGCCGGTACGCGGTTCGATTCCGCGCGGTCCCCAACTGGATAGCTCAGCTTGGTCAGAACAACGGATCCGTAATCCGTCTGTCGTGGGTTCGATTCCCACTCCAAACCACATGACCTGTCACGTCATGACTTGAAGCAACACCCGGGGCGCAAGCCCCAGCGGCCATCGTCGCCGTCCACCGACATCGCCTTCGGGCAGGAACGTGGAAGGCAACGGACCTCACGCCGGGCCCCGGCCCGCCGCCACTGCCAGCCACGTTCCGCACCGGTGCTGCCTGCCGGGAACGACGATGGCAGCACTGCCGGCGCATCGAAGGCTCCGCGCGCGGACCGTCCGCCGATGGCCGCCCTCTTCCGCTGCCTGCACGTGATGTGCAGGCAGCCTCGCCACGACCGGATCGACCCGGGTCATGGCGATTCATCCGCAACGGGTCGAACCACCAGAGCCATACAAGGAGAGACTCCCATGTTCTGGACCATCAAGGTCGTGATCGGCGACGGCGAGCGCGGCCTGGTGTATCGCAACCGTCGTTTCCAGCAGATCCTGCTGCCGGGCGTGCACCGCCTGTCGCCGTTCGGCGGCCGGCCGCACGTGGACATCCACACTGCATCGAAGGGCGCGGCCTACACTGGCAGCGACCAGGACAGCCTGATCGAAGCGCTGGGCGCACAGCTGGACACGCACTTCGTGCTGGCCAACGTCGGCGCCAGCGAGGTCGGCCTGTTGCTGCGCAACGGCCGCATCGATGAAGTGCTGCCGCCGGGCAGCCGCCGTCTGTACTGGCGCGGTTCGGTCGATACCCAGGTGCAGGTAATGGCGTTGGGTGACGAGCCGCGCATTCCGGCCGACGTGCAGCAGCGGCTGGGTCAATTGGGCGTGCTGCCGCGTGTGGCGGTGATCAGCACGGTGCCGAGCGAGTCGGTCGGCCTGCTGTTCATCGATGGCACGCTGCGGCAGACGCTGGACGCCGGCCTGCACGCGTTCTGGAACTTCAACGGCAACGTGTCGGTGGAGCGTGTGGAACTGCGTGCACGTTCACTGGATGTGTCCGGCCAGGAACTGCTCAGCCGCGACAAGGTGACCCTGCGGGTGAACCTGGCCGCGACCGTGCAGGTGGTCGACCCGGTGCGTGCGCACCGCACGCTCAGCAATGCCGATGAGTTCGTCTACCGGCAGCTGCAGTTCGGCCTGCGCCAGGCAGTTGCCGCGCGCAGCCTGGACGAGCTGCTGGGTGACAAGGCGGCACTGGACGGCGAGATCGCTGCGCATGTGCAGGCGGCGATCGAAGGCCACGGCGTGCGGTTGCTCGGCGTCGGCATCAAGGACGTGATCCTGCCGGGCGAGATGAAGGAGATCCTCAACGGCGTGGTGCTGGCCGAGAAGCAGGCCCAGGCCAGCGTGATCCGTCGCCGCGAGGAGGCCAACGCCACGCGTTCGCAGCTCAACACCGCAAAGCTGATCGAGGACAACCCGGTGCTGATGCGCTTGAAGGAGCTGGAGGCACTGGAGAAGGTCACCGAGAAGATCGACACGCTCACCGTGTTCGGCGGCCTGGATGGCGTGCTGAAGCAGCTGGTGACGATCAGGTAGGGGGTAGCGGTGGCGCAGGGACGCGCCGCCGGCCCATCAAGGACATTAAAGAAGACATGGACACTCAACAGAACTATCAATGGCTGCATGCCGAGGGCACCACGCCGATCAAGGGCTGGGTCAACGGTGTGCCGCTTGAAGCGCAGGCCCACGAGCAGCTGCGCAACATCGCCGCGATCCCGTTCGTCGGACCGTGGGTGGCCGTGATGCCGGACGTGCACCTGGGCAAGGGCGCTACCGTGGGCTCGGTGATCCCGACCCGCGGGGCGATCATCCCGGCCGCGGTCGGCGTCGACATCGGCTGCGGCATGGCGGCGGTGCGTACCACGCTGCGCGCCAACGACCTGCCCGATGACCTGCGGCAGCTGCGCAACAGCATCGAGCGCAGCATCCCGGTCGGCAATGGGCGCGGCGGCGAACATCACCGCATGCCCGACAGCATCCACACCCGGCTGGTGCAGTCCGGGCTGGCCGCCGGCCTGGAGAAGATCAAGGACAAGCACCGCAGGATCCGCACCGACAAGCTCGACCGCCAGCTGGGTACGCTTGGCGGCGGCAACCACTTCATCGAACTGTGCCTGGACGAGACGGACATGGTGTGGGTGATGCTGCACAGCGGCTCACGCGGTACCGGCAACCTGATCGGCACCTACTTCATCGAGAAGGCGCGCGAGGAACTGGCCCGGCGCGTGCTGGGCTTCCACCTGCCGGACAAGGACCTGGCGTTCTTCATGGAAGGCGAGCCGCTGTTCGATGACTACGTCGAAGCGGTGTCGTGGGCGCAGGACTACGCCCGGCAAAACCGCGAGGCGATGATGTCGCGCGTGCTGGCCGAGATGCGCCACCGGCTGCCGAAGTTCCAGCTGGCGGCGATGGCGGTGAACTGCCACCACAACTACGTGCAGAAGGAGACGCACCACGGGCAGGAACTGCTGGTGACGCGCAAGGGCGCGGTCAGCGCGCGTCAGGGCGAGCTGGGCATCATTCCCGGCAGCATGGGCACGCGCAGCTACATCGTGCGCGGCAAGGGCAACGAGGACAGCTTCCACAGCTGCAGCCACGGCGCCGGCCGGGTGATGAGCCGTGGCACGGCGCGCCAGCAGATCACGCTGGCCCAGCACCGCGAAGCCACCGCGCATGTGGAATGCCGCAAGGACAGTGGCGTGCTGGACGAGTCACCGGCCGCGTACAAGTCGATCGACGATGTGATGGCCGCGCAGCTCGACCTGGTCGAGGTGGTGCACACGCTGCGGCAGGTGCTGTGCGTGAAGGGGTAATGGAGCGGTGCCGACCAAGGCCGGCCTCTACCAGAGCAACACGTCGCGTCGGGGGTCAGATCCCTTTCTGCGAAAGGGATCTGACCCCGGCACATTCAGCGCGGCACGCTGTCCTCGGCCACCAGCGCATGGTGCACGCCGATGCCCGCGCGCACGCCTTCGGCCATGGCCAGGGTGATGTTGCCCACCGTGGTCGCATCGCCTGCGGCATACACGTTCGGCACCGAGGTCTGCTTCATCGCATCGACCTCGATCAGCACGCCCAGCGGGCTCTCGACCAACGTGCAGCCCAGCTGCTGCACCAATGGCGTGGCCATCGCCTGGGTGGCCGGCACGAACAACGCACGCTGGGCGATTCGGCGGCCGTCGGCCAGCTTCACTTCCAGCCAGGTCGGCTGGTCGCCCTGCACGCCCAGCACGGGTGACGTCTCGATCTGCACGCCGCGCTGCTGCATGGCGGCGCGTTCCTCATCCGTGATGTCCAGTCCCATGCTGAAGAACGTGACATTGCCCCAATCCGCGAACAGCGGCGCCTTGCTGGCGGACATCGGATGACCGCCAAGCAGGCCAATGGCACCACCACCCACTTCATAGCCATGACAGTACGGGCAGTGCAGCACGGTGCTGCCCCAGCGCTCGGCGAGGCCCGGCAACGCCGGCAACTGGTCGGCAATACCGCTGGCCAGCAGCAGCTTGCGCGCGGCCAGCACCTGGCCATCGGCGGTACGCACTTCCACGCCTTCGGCGCTTGCGGTGGCCTGCACGGCTTCGGCATGCACCCAACGCACCGTGGGGTAGTCCAGCAGCTGCTGGCGCGCGGTCTTCAGCAGCTCGGCGCCACTGATGCCATCCAGCCCGAGCACCCCGTGCGAATGACTGGCGAAACGGTTGCGCGGCGAACCGGCGTCGATGACGGTGACCGGGCGACGGGCACGGGCCAGGATCAGGCCGGCGGCAATGCCGGCATAGCTGCCGCCGACGATGAGCACATCAGGATTCATGGTGACCTTCCAGGGAACGGTGATGGGCAAGATGGCGGGCGAAGTCGGCGCCGAGCTGATCCAGGGTGGTCGCCTGCAGCCGCGCTTCGAGCAGGCGCTGCGCTTCGCGCGCCCCTTCGAGCAAGGCGCTGTTGACCAGCTGCTGGATCGGGCAGCCACCGCCGGAGTCGCGGGCGCCGACCTGGACCAGCGGTGGTGCGCCCACCGCCAGGTAGATGTCATGCAGGGTGATCGCCGCGGCGTCGCGTGCCAGCAGGCTGCCGCCGCCGTGGCCGCGGGTGCTGCGCACCAGGCCGGCCTTGTGCAGCTGTGCCAGCAGGCGACGGATCACCACCGGATGCGTCGGCAGGCAGGACGCCAGCTGCTCGGACGTACGCGGGGCGGCATGGCCGACCAGGTGCGCCATCACATGCAGGGCGTCGGACAGTGGATTTGCGGATTTCATGTAACAACGATAGTTACATTTAAATTCTCTGTCGAGGGTCTTCTTTCGTTCCATATGGACACATTTGTCCTATGAAACATCTCCTTCACATCACTAAACGAAACGGTAATGTGATGAGTGTCGCACTTCAGACGCTTGGGGACAGGTCGATACCGCATTGCCCCTTCCCGAGAGTCCCTTCCATGAAAGCGTCTGTCCGTGCTCCGCGCCTGCAGTCCAAGCTGCTCGGCGCGGTTTCCGTTGGTCTGGCCGTGGTCCTGCTGTGCGCATTGGCGGGCCTGGCCTCCGCCTGGTTGAAGTTGTCCACCGAGGTTCCACCCGAAGTCGCGCACAGCCGCGACGCCGAACGCCTGCAGCGCGAGTTCCGCGGCCAGGTGCAGGAATGGAAGAACGTGCTGCTGCGCGGCCACGACGACGCGCTGCGCCAGCGCCATCTGGACGCCTTTGACAGCGAGGGCCGCCTGGTCGAGCAGCTGGCCAGGGGCCTCGTAGCCAGCCCGGACATACGCACGCGCGAACTGGCGCAGTCCTTCATCGGCCTGCACACGCAGCTGCAGAAGGACTACCACGCCGCCCTGCAGGCGTTTGCGGAAGCCGGCTACGATCCCGCCGCCGGCGACAATCTGGTGCGTGGCAAGGACCGCCCGGTGGCGACCGCACTGGATGCGCTGAGCACGCATGCCACGCAGGTGGCCGAAGCAACCGTAGCGGCGCGGTCGCAGCAGGCGCGGCAGACCCTGCTGCTGTGCGCGGCGCTGACCGTGCTGGCCGCCGTGTTGCTGCTGATGGGCCTGGCCTGGTGGCTGCGGCGCGCGGTGGTGCAGCCGGTGCTGGCGGTGGAAGCCGCTGCGCGTGCCGTGGCCGCCGGTGATCTGCAGCACGTGGTGCAGGTGCGCAGCCGCGACGAGATCGGTCGCCTCGCGCAGGCGATGCAGGCGGTGCAGTCCACGCTGCGCGGCGTACTGGACGCACAGGCGACGATGGCGCAGGCGCATGACGCCGGCACCATCAGCCATCGCATGGATGCCAGTGCGTTCCCGGGCGCGTTCGGCACCATGGTGGCCGACTGCAACACGCTGGTTGACGCGCACATCCAGGTGAAGATGCGCGCGATCTCGATCATGGGCCGCTATGCCGTCGGTGACCTCAGCCAGGACATGGAACGCCTGCCCGGCGAAAAGGCCGTGATCACCAACGCGTTGGATACGGCCAAGGCCAATCTCGGCATGATCAACGGCGAGATCCGCCGCCTGGCCGAAGCCGCCGCCGCCGGTGACTTCAGCCAGCGCGGCGACAGCGCACGCTTCGAGCATGATTTCCGCGCAATGGTCGACGGCTTGAACCGATTGATGCAGACCACCGAACTGAACCTCGGCGAGGTCTCCAGCATGCTGCGCGCGATTGCCGATGGCCGCCTCGGCGCGCGCATGCACGGTGATTTCCAGGGCGTGTTCGCGCGTATCGCCGGCGACGCCAACACCACCGCTACGCAGCTGGCAACCATCGTCACCGACATCAAGCACGCCTCCGGCAACATCCACACGGCGGCGGCGGAGATCGCCGCCGGCAACAACGATCTGTCGCGCCGTACCGAACAGCAGGCCGCCAACCTGGAAGAGACGGCGGCATCGATGGAGGAACTGACCTCCACCGTGCGCCAGAACGCCGAGCATGCGCGCCAGGCCAACCAGCTGGCGATCGGCGCGCACACCGTTGCCTCTCACGGCGGCAGCGTGGTCGGCCAGGTGGTGACGACGATGGGCGCGATCGAAACCTCGTCGCGGCAGATCGCCGAGATCATCAGCGTGATCGACGGCATCGCCTTCCAGACCAACATCCTGGCGCTGAACGCCGCGGTGGAAGCGGCACGCGCCGGCGAGCAGGGCCGCGGCTTCGCGGTGGTTGCCAGCGAAGTGCGCACCCTGGCACAGCGTTCGGCGGCAGCCGCGAAGGAGATCAAGGCGTTGATCGAAGCGTCGGTGGAACAGGTCGGCCACGGTGCACGGCGCGTGCGCGAGGCCGGTGACACCATGGCCGAGATCGTGGCGTCGGTGCAGCGCGTCACCGACATCATGGCCGAGATCTCCGCCGCCTCGCAGGAGCAGAGCGCGGGCATCGAACAGGTCAGCCAGACCGTGATCCAGATGGACGGCACCACCCAGCAGAATGCCGCGCTGGTGGAGGAAGCCAGCGCCGCCGCGCGCAGCCTGGAGCAGCAGGCGAACCGGTTGATCGACGCGGTGGATGTGTTCGATCTGTCGACCACCGCCGCAGCGAAGGACGCGCTGGCGCGCGCGGCCTGATTGATCCGGTTGCCGGCCAGCGGCTGGCAACCCCGCCACCACATGGGTAGCGCCCGACCGTTGGTCGGGCGATGGCAGGGGCCGTGCGGACCAACGGTCCGCACCCACCGTAACCTGCGGTAGTGCCGGCCGCTGGCCGGCGACCCCACCACCACATGGGTAGCGCCCGACCGTTGGTCGGGCGATGGCAGGGGCCGTGCGGACCAACGGTCCGCACCCGCCGTAACCTGCGGTAGTGCCGGCCGCTGGCCGGCAACCCCGCCACGACCTCAGCGCAGGTAATCGCTCCGCGCCATCGCTTCACCCAGGTAATCCAGGAACGAGCTGATCCGCGCCGACACCGCCGTGTTGCGGTAATACACCGCGTGGATCGGCTGGTACACATCCAGCGTCTGCGTCGCCAGCACCGGCACCAGAGTGCCGGCGGCGCGGTCGCGGTCGGTCACGAAGTCGGACAGGCAGGTGATGCCCACGCCTTCCACCGCCAGTCGGCGTAGTGTTTCGCCGCTGGACACCGCGATATCCGGACGCACCCGCAGCAGGCCATCGGCATCGCCCGGCAACGGCCAGTGATTCAACGATTCCGGTTCGTTGAAGCTGAGCAGGGTGTGCTGGCCCAGCGCGGCGACGCTGGCCGGTTCGCCGTGTGCCGCCAGGTAGGCCGGACTGGCCACCAGCCGCAGCTGGCAGCGACCCAACGGCCGCGCATGCAGGGTGGAGTCGGCCAGCGGCCCGATCCGGATCGCCAGATCGGTGCGCCGTTCCAGCAGGTCGATGTAGCGCTCGGAGCTGTTCAACTCCAGCTGCACCTCCGGGTAGCGCGCGCGGTACCCGGCCACCAGCGGCGCGATCACGTGCAGCACGAACGGCATCGCCGCATCCACGCGCAGGCGTCCGGCCGGGCGCTCGCGGCGGGCGGCCATCTGTTCCTCGGCGGACTCCACCGCATCGATGATCGCCCGTGCATGGCGCAGGTAGGCCTCGCCCTCTGCGGTCAGGTGCAGGCGGCGGGTGGTACGGGTCAACAGGGTGGTGCCGAGCTTGTCTTCCAGCCGCCCCAGCGCCCGGCTCACGCCCGACGGCGTCTGCCCCAGCTGTTCGGCGGCAGCACTGATCGACCCGCTGTCGATCACCGCGAGGAAGGCCTGCATTTCATCGAGAGTGGTCTTCATGCCTCCATTATTGACTGGGCGGCAATAGTGATTGGCGTGAAGACCGGTTTTTCGGCAAAGGTGCGCCGCGCACACTGCGCGCCTTCCTTCCCTCCGGAGCCGGCCATGATCCGTGGCATTCCCCTCGCCCTGCTGGCGCTGACCCTCGGTGCCTTCGCCATCGGTACCACCGAGTTCGTCATCGTCGGCCTGATTCCCACCATTGCCGCCGACCTGCAGGTCAGCCTGCCCTCGGCCGGCCTGCTGGTCTCTCTGTATGCCCTCGGCGTGGCCATCGGTGCGCCGGTGCTGACCGCGCTCACCGGCCGCGTACCGCGCAAGTCGCTGCTGGTGGCGCTGATGGTGCTGTTCACCCTCGGCAACGTCATCGCCTTCCTGGCGCCGGGCTACACCTCGCTGATCGTCGCCCGAATCCTCACCGGCCTCGCCCACGGTGTGTTCTTCTCGATCGGTTCGATCATCGCCACCGCGGTGGTGCCGAAGGAGAAGGCCGCCAGCGCGATCGCCATCATGTTCACCGGCCTCACCGTGGCGCTGGTGACCGGGGTGCCGCTGGGCACCTTCATCGGCCAGCACCTGGGCTGGCGCGCCACCTTCCTGGCGGTGGCCGCTCTGGGCGTGATCGCCCTGCTCGGCGCGCTGCTGTTCGTGCCGCGCAGCGTGCCGCAGAGTGCGCCGGCCAGCTTCCGCCAGCAGCTGGCCGTACTCGCCCAACCCCGCCTGCTGCTGGTCTATGCGATGACCGCGCTGGGCTACGGCGGCACCTTCCTGGCCTTCACCTATCTGGCGCCGATCCTGCAGGACGTCACCGGTTTCTCCGCCAATGCGGTCAGCCTGGTGCTGCTGGTGTACGGCGTGTCGGTGGCAATCGGCAACCTGTGGGGCGGGCGCATGGCCGACCGCATGGGTCCGGTGCCCGCACTGAAGCGCATCTTCGCCCTGCTGGCCATCGTGCTGTTCGTGCTCACCTTCACCGCCTACAACACCTGGCTGATGCTGCTCACGGTGCTGGCACTGGGTGCGGTGGCGTTCGGCAACGTGCCCGGCCTGCAGGTCTACGTGGTCAAGCAGGCGCAGCGCTATGCGCCGCAGGCCACCGACGTGGCCTCGGGGCTGAACATCGCCGCCTTCAACATCGGCATCGCGCTGGGCGCCTCGCTCGGCGGGCTGGTGGTGGAGAACATCGGCCTGATGCACACGCCGTGGCTGGGCGCGCTGGTGGTGGTGGGCGCGTATGCATTGACCGTGCTCAGCGGCCGCCTGGACCGCCGCGACGGCATCGATGACCGCGCCGATGGCATCGCCGTGGCCGCGCATTGAGATAAGTCATGCCGTGCCGGCGCCCTGCCGGTACGGTGGTGCAATGCACCGTTGCCGGCACGCATGCGGCCACTGGCCTACCCTTTGCCGGATATTCGCATCCCTCCCCTTTGCTGGAGCTCCCCATGACTGTCCCCGCCTTCGGTCTCGGCACCTTCCGCCTCAAAGACCAGACCGTGATCGATTCCGTGCGCAATGCGCTGGATGTCGGCTACCGCGCCATCGATACCGCGCAGATCTACGGCAATGAAGCCGAGGTCGGCCAGGCCATCGCCGATTCCGGCGTGCCGCGCGAAGAGATCTACCTGACCACCAAGGTCTGGATCACCGAGTTCAAGCGCGAAGCGCTGCTGGCCAGCCTGCGTACCAGTCTGGAAAAGCTGCGTACCGATCATGTGGACCTGACGCTGATCCACTGGCCGTCGCCGAACGACAAGGTCGACGTGCCGATGGAGGAGTACCTGACCGCACTGGCCGAGGCCAAGGCACAGGGCCTGACGAAGCAGATAGGCATCTCCAACTTCACCATCGCACAGACCCGCAAGGCGATCGGCATCCTCGGTGCAGGCGCCATCGCCACCAACCAGATCGAGATCCATCCGTACCTGCAGAACCGCCTGCTGGTGAAGTTCCTGCAGGACAACGGCATCCACATCACCGCCTACATGAGCCTGGCCTATGGCGAGGTGATCAAGGACCCGGTGATCCAGGCCATTGCCGGCCGCCACCAGGCCACTCCGGCGCAGATCGCGCTGGCCTGGGCGCTGCAGCAGGGCTTCTCGGTGATCCCGTCGTCGACCAAGCGCGAAAACCTGTCGGGCAACCTGGAAGCAGCAGCGATCCGCCTGACCGACGAAGACATGGCGCAGATCGCCAAGCTGGACCGCGGCCATCGCCTGGCCAACCCGGAAGGTATCGCCCCGGCCTGGGATTGATCCCGCTGCGGTTACGGATCGGAATCGGTAGGTGCCGCCCTTGGTCGGCACCTACCGGACGGTCAGCGCTCGGCAACACCGCGCAACATATCCAGGACGCTCTCGATGTCCAGTGGCTTGCACAGAAACCCAGCCGCGCCCAGCGCCTGCGCCCTGTCAATCACCTCTACCCGGGTGTCTGCGCTCATCACCAGAACGGGAGGCGCCGCAGGGTCCCTGACCAGCGCCTCCAGTACGTCCCATCCACTGCAACCTGGCATGTGCAGATCCAGCAGAACTACGTCGGGCGCCAGCGCCTTGATGACGGCCTGAGCATCGTGACCATCTTTCCGGAAGCTGAGGCGATGGCCTGCACACTGCAGCAGGTGCTGCACCACCTCGCGGTTGGTCTCCACGTCTTCGAACAGCAGGCAGTGCAGCGGACGAACCACCGCCGCGTGCAACTGGAAAAGCTCACCCAGGGAAGGAAGCGGCTCAGCCTCATCGGCCACGGCAGCAGCGAAGCACCACACGAATGAGGCGCCGCCGACATCGCTGCGGCCGACGCTGATCGTTCCGCCCATGGCATCGGAAATCAGCCGAACGATGTACAGCCCGAGCCCGACGCCCTGTTCGCAACGTGCTTCGCCCTGACTGACCTGCACGAAAGGCGAGAAAATCATGCCTCTCTGCGCTTCGTCGATGCCCGTCCCGGAGTCGCAGACCGAGATCCGCACCTGCCAGTCATCCACCGCTCGAACGGCGCCAACCGAGACCCTCGCCTCGCCCGCCATGGGACTGAACTTGATGGCATTGCAGAGAAGATTGGTCACCACCTGTTCGATGCGACCGCCATCTGCCAACAGCCATACGTCTGCTCTCCCCACATCCACCTGCAGTACCACGCCTTTGTCTGCAGCCGCAGGCATGCAGCTCGCCTGCGCCGCCTCGATGATGGAACGCAGCGAACAAGGATGTGGCCGCAGTTTCAGCTTGCCACCATCAATGCTGGCAACATCAAGTACATCATCAATGCGACGTCGGAGCGCCTGGGCCTGCCCTGCAACGGTGGCCAGTGCGTGTCGCTGGGCAGCACTTGCCGTATTGACCTCCAGAAGCTGGATGCCGCTGATGATGGCATTGAGCGGCGTGCGAAGCTCATGACTCATGGTGCCGACGAATCGCCCCTGCGCCTCACGCGACGCAATGGCACGCAACGCGATTTCGCGCATCGCTGCCACCAGTGACGCCACGACCAGCGGCAACAGGATGGTCAGCGCCAGCGCATAGGCCAGATAGGCGGGCCGCGAGAACCAGTAGCCTTCGGGGGCTGCCCAAAGCAGCGCCACGGCCGTTACCGCGATTGCCGGCGCCATGGCCTTGCGTCCGTAAGCCACCGTCGCGGCGATGACGAGGAACGGCAGGATTGCATTGAGTGCCATCAACAGGATGAAGGCCGCGTGCACCTGGATGGCCACCATCGCCAGACTGAGCAGAAGACCCGCCGCGTCGTACCACGTGTCGTGACGCGCCCTGCGAAGGTTTACAAAGAGTGCCCACGCTACAGATACCGCCAGAAGTACAACGGCGGCCGGCAGCACCCGCGCTGCCTCATCGGCCAGAACAGGCTGAGGGCCATCGATCCAGAGCCAGCACCACAGCACCGCAAGCGCCTGCAGCAGCACCCGGAACCCACTGGCGCGCGGCTCCTGGAAGCATGACAGCAGTAGAGCCAGACGATGCATTTCCAGCACGCGCGCAGCATGCAGCAGCGCTGCCGGGGACGACATTGGAGAGGGCGTGTACGGATCATGCATGTCAGCGCCCCCCGGTCAGTGATTGACCTGTCGTGCGTCCCAGAAGGCGCTTTGCCGAGATTGCCAGCGCGCAGCCGCGCAGCCGCACGCTGCCGATGGCTTCGCCGGAGCGGAGAGCATCAGCCAGATTTTCGCAGGCATCGGCAATCCTGCAGCTGCCCAAGGCCGAGGTCACACTTTTCAAGGCATGCATGCGCGAAAGCTCCTGTTCCAGGCAACCCGGGGATTCATTCTCCGCAGCGCTCATCCAGCGCGAAATCGCCTCGTCCAGGTCAACGACAAACGATGAGAACTGGTCTGGCGCGGTCGCTGCAATCAGGTTGAGCATCGATCGCTCCCCGAGCTCAGGTCCGTCTGCAGGATGTCGCCGCGGCTCTACGCCTTGCGTTGAGTTCAAGCGTCGCATTGCTTTCCTCTGCTTGTCGCATTCAACACCTGAAGAGATGCGTTTCCGCGTTCCGCGACGCCCAAACAGAGGCCTGAAGCGACAACGTGCGGAGCGTACGGACTACTGCATCCGTTGATGGATCTGCAGGAACAGCTGCGGAAACATGCTACCCAGCAGATGCCCGCCTGCAACCGCGAGCAGGATGGCGCCCACGATGGCAACACATCTGACCGGGAGTGACATTCGCTTCAGATCCATGGCATCCAGCATGGAAGCAACGATCGCGTAACGCCATCGGATTCCTTTCAAATTTTCCTGAGGTTCGACATGCTCGCCCTGACACTCTTTCTGCTGCTCTCGTGTGCGGTTCTGGTTCGAAAGCGACACGTGCGTAGCGGCGCCCTGCTCGCCGTAGCGCCACTGGCCATCCTGGCCAGCGCGAGCGCGCCCATCACGCAACTGCTGCTGGACCTGGCACAGGACGCGCCGCCAAGCACTGCAACAGCGCACCATCCACGCACGGCGATTGTCGTGCTGGGCGCTGGCATCGATCAGGACGCTCACGGCTCCAGGCCCGGCCTGGCTGGCTATAGCCGGTTGATGGCCGCAACGCAGCGCTACCTCGCCTGCGAACGCACCGGTGCATCCTGCGTGGTGCTGGTCAGCGGTGGCGCTACTGCGCCAGACAATGCCGCAGAAGCCAACGTCTACGCGCGTGAACTGATTGCGCTGGGCGTGCCTGCGGAACACATCATCCGCGAGCACGCCAGCGTGAACACCTGGCAGAACGCCAGCAACAGCAGCCGAATGATCCAGCGCGACAGTGTCCGGGTAGTGCTGGTGACCTCTGGCCTGCACCTAAGGCGAAGTCTGATCTACTTCCGGCACTTCGGTGTCGTGGCCGAGGGCTTGCCCAGTGATCGCCTCCGCGCCTCGCCGGGGTGGCTTCCCTCTGCGTACAACCTGCTGCTGATCGAAGTGATGCTGCACGAGTACATCGGCGTCCTGCGCTACCACGTTTACAACGGCATGGGTTGGAACGAGGAATCCATCAAGCTGGACAGTGTCACGCCTGCAGCAACCACCCACGCATCGCCGCACTGACCTCGTCCGGCTTCTCCATCGGGGCCAGGTGCCCGCAATCGGGCACCACCACCAGCTGCGAGTGCGGCACCATCGCGTGCATTTCCTCGCTCATTGCGAGTGGCGTAATGCGGTCGTTGACGCCACATACGATCAGCAGCGGGTCGCGGTAACCAGCCAGCACATCGTGGCCATCGCGGCGTTCCAGCGCGCTCTGGCGCAGGAACACTTCCGCGCCCAGGCGGGCGGTCATGTCACGCACACGTTGCACCAGCACGTAATCATCCAGCCGCGAGGCGTCGATGTAGCTGCGCATCAGGGCATCGCCGAAGCCGTGGAACTTCCCCGGCAGGCGCACGCTGGCGCGCTGGCTGCGGCGTTGTTCGGCACGTTCCGGTGAATCGGCGTGGATCGAGGTATCGATCAGCGCCAGCTGCAGCACACGCTCCGGCGCGATGCGCAGGATCTGCTGGGCGACGAAACCACCCAGCGAGAACCCGGCCAGCGCAAAGCGCTCCGGCGCCTGCGCCAGCACGTCCTCGGCCACCGCCTGCAGGGTCTCGCCGCGGGTCTGGTCGCCTACGGTGCAATCGGCAATGTCGGCCAGATCGGCCAACTGCGCGCGCCACAGTTCGGCATCGTTGAGCAGGCCGGGCAGCAGCAACAGGGGGATACGGTCGGTCATGGGGGTATTGTCGCGCCGGTGCGGTGGCGGCGCCATGCCAGCGACCGCGCCAAGCGCGGCGACGTGCCGCCGGATGAGCCAGGCGCGCCGGACCCGCGCCCGCTTCTGGATACCCTGTGGGACGCGAGTCAGACCGATGCCGCGACGCATTCCTCGGCGTCGGAAGCAGGCGCCGTCGACGCCCCACGCTGGGGCCGCACCTCCTGGACGATCCGCCCCTGCTCCATCACGAGCACGCGGTCGGCGCTGTTTATGGTCTCCGGCCTATGGGCCACGATCACCTTGGTCAGCTCCATACGCTGCACGGCTTCGTTGACCAAGCGCTCGCGCATGACATCAAGATGGCTGGTGGCCTCATCCAGAAACAGAATCCGTGGCCGGCGGTAGAGGGCGCGGGCCAGAATCACTCGCTGCTTCTGACCGCCTGAAAGCGAGTTGCCCATGTCTCCGATAAGACCGTGATAACCCATCGCCAGCCCCGCGATATCGTCGTGCACGGCTGCCATCCGAGCAGCTTCCTCGATGCGCTGTTCATCGAAGCCGCTATCGAAGCCGCTGATGTTGTCGGCAATGCTCCCGGCAAACAACTGGTCATCCGGGATCGCATCAAGCTCGCTGACCCGGGCGAACAGCCGCATCGAAGCGATCTCGTGCAGCGCTTACTACATGCCCGGATCGCTCCAACGCATATCACTGCTGCAGCAGGTGGGTGCGCACCATCGTCTCCATCGCATACTGCGACTGACCCACGCGACCCGAACGCGGGTAATGTGGCTCGATCCGAGCCAGCAGTGCCTTCCATGGCACTACCTAGTCCACCTTGTAAAGGAGAATCTCGCGCCGAGTCTGCTTGCGCTTGCCCAGACCCTGCGTATCGCCAAATGTCAGCTGCATGGATGGCTTCTCAACGTGTGCCTCTATTGTCTCTCAGGCCGCCGGCCAGCGGACAGCACTACCGAAGTAGTTGTTCAGAGCATCCGTAGATGCAGGTCATGAGGACGACAAATCTCGCTCAGCCATCAGCGACCAATGGACTAAGAATAAGCAAATCTATAGATAAATAACGTTAGTCATCCCCCTCGACCTGTATATCGACCTTATCCCGAAAAATAACTGAAATTAAAGACAGGAGCAGAGCTGGAAGCCCCAAAAGAAGCACGAACGACAAAGGCGCACCGAACGACCATAGAGCGGCCGAAAACACGACAGCCGAAGCCCCAAGCAGCAGGAACGAGCACTTAATTTTCCCTATTAGCAGGTAACTTGCCGTCGAACACATCAGCGAGAATGCGGCAACAGAAACTCCGACCTCCTGAGGAACCTGCAAAGGCTCAGCACCCCGAAGCGCCGCCACCAGCATCAGCGCTGAGGCAGACGCCATTGCTACCAGGGAAATAAAATAGAACTTGCCATGCCGCCCATCAAATCCATCAGTAATCTTCATATCGACCCTCAAAGGATCGCAGGGCGAAAGCCCCGCGATCCAGCCAATGATTTACCAGCGCCAAGGATGTTCTGAACAGCTCCCTGCGAACTGTGCAGCAGTGCCCGCCACAGATTGCCGCTTCGGGGGACACTATTGAGTCGCGTAGTGGAATACATCATACGGCTGACATTTGGGGATGCGCAGGGCCTGGGCAAGCGCAAGCAGACCCGGCGCGAGATTCTCCTTTACGAGGTGGACTAGGTAGTGCCATGGAAGGCACTACCGGCCCGGATCGAGCCACATTACCCGCGTTCGGGTCGCGTGGGTCGGTCACCGTATGCGATGGAGACGATGCTGCGCATCCACCTGCTGCAGCAGTGATATGCGTTTGAGCGATTCGGGCATGTAGCAAGCGTTGCACGAGATTGATTCGATGCGGCTGTTCGAACGGCTCACCAGTCGTTCTCAGGTCAAGATGCCCTGCATAACTCGCGTGGACTCCATGCCAAGCGTCGAGAAGAGTCATGACGATTGCTCTGGTCCATCAACTGCCGCATTGAAACCAATACGGACTTGGCGTCCTTGCAGGAATCAGCCGCAGCTGCAGCTCAAGCGGCATCCTTGCAAAGTGATCATTTCGACGCGTGCTCTTCCCGAATCCGCTCGCGCCTGACGTCGGCACGCCTGGCTATCACAATGACAACCGCTCCTATGAACAAGAACGGCAAGGTCCGACCGTCTGCAGTTGCCGCCACCATAGCTAGGCAGCACACGCAGATGGCGAAGGTCTTTTCGTTGATACCTTGGATCCTCACAAATTTCCTCATTCCTGCAACATCGGGAAACATCTTCTTTCAATAAGGTCACGAAGGGTCGCCGCCACGCAGTGGCGCAATGGTAGCGTTGCTTCTTCGCTGAGTTGAAGAGCGAAATGCGTCAGTAGCCGCTTCTTTCCTTCTGGTGATTCAGTCACTCCTACGCAAGAGACACAGCAGGCACCCGGTACGCCGACATGCGTGGACCACTCGGACGTCACTGGCGTAGGGTATAAGCCATCGTTGTAGTCTATATTCAATCGTCGGAACGACTGACAGCAGCGCAATCATCAGCATGAGCTTGCTTTACGACGCCACCGATGTGATGACCGGGCTGACCGAGGTGCTGTGCTATGGCACGGCGGTGGTGGTGGAACCATTGCGTTGACCTGACTGTAGCGTCGAACTTGCTCGACTGCTTTTCGATGATGGCAGTCGAGCAAGCTCGACTCTACAAGAGCGGGGTGGGGACTTCGACCTGCTGCACCGGCAGAGTCACCATCATCACCGTCGGGTCGTCCGGATCGAGCTTGGTCTTGAAGCCCAGGCTCTGGCACATCGCCAGCATGGTGCTGTTCTCGCGCAGCACCTGACCTTCGACCACGTCCAGGCCCAGCCACTTGGCGTACTCGATCATGATCGCCATCAGCCGCCAGCCGATGCCGTGGCCCTTCAGGTCCGAGCGGATCAGGATGCCGTACTCACCGCGGTGGTAATCCGCATCGGCGTGCAGGCGCACCGCGCCGAGCATTTCGCCACTGCGCGGTTCGATCGCCACCAGTGCGATCGAGCGTGCATAGTCGAGCTGGGTCAGGCGCGCGATGAACTCGTGGCTGAAGTGCTTCACCGACTGGAAGAAGCGCAGGCGCAGATCCTCGTCGCTGACGCGGGCGAAGAACGCACGGAACAGCGCGTCATCCTCCGGCCGCACCGGGCGCACGAAGGCGCGGCCGCCATCGGACAGTTCGATGGTGCGCTCCCACTCCTTCGGGTACGGGAACACCGAGAAGCGCGGATGGCCACGGCCTTTGTGCAGGATGCGCGACGGCGCCACCGCCACGCGTGCGTCGAGGGCGAGGATGCCCTTGCCGTCGACCAGCAGCGGATTGATGTCCAGCGTACGCACTTCGGGGATGTCAGCGGCCAGCTGTGCCAGCTTGACCAGCGCCAATGCCAGTGCGCGCTCGTCGGCGGCAGGCACATCGCCATAGGCCTTGAGGATGCGCGAGGCACGGGTCTGGCCGATCAGCTCATGGGCCAGGCGCAGGTCCAGCGGCGGCAGCGCCAATGCCTTGTCATTGATCACTTCAACCGCGGTACCGCCACGGCCGACCACGATCACCGGGCCGAACGTCGCGTCATCGGCGATGCCGACAATCAGTTCGCGCGCCTTCGGGCGAACGATGGTCGGCTGCACCAGCAGGCCGTCGATGCGCGCATCCGGCCGCAGCTGGCGCGCGCGCGACAGGATCGCGTTGGCCGCGCTCTGCACCGCCGGCAGGGTGGACAGGTTCAGGCGCACGCCGTCCACTTCGGACTTGTGCGGGATGTCCGGTGACAGGATCTTCAGTGCCACGGTGGCACCACGTTCCAGCAGCGGCTGCGCCAGGTCCATCGCCTCATGCGCATCGCGCGCATGCATCACCGGCGCGGACGGAATGCCATAGGCCTTGAGCAGTTCATGCGTAGCCAGCGGGTCCAGCCACTGCTGGCCGTTGGCCAGCGCGGCATCGACCAGCGCGCGTGCGGCCGCCGCGTCGACATTGAAGTCCTGCGGCAGGCTGGGCGGCGTTTCCATCAGCGCGTTCTGCGCTTCGCGATAGCGCACCAGATGCTGGAAGCCGCGCACCGCTTCGGCCTCGGTCGGATAGGTCGGCACCCGTGCCGCGTTGAGCGTGGCGGTGGCCTGGTCATCGTTGCCCAGCCACACCGCGAATACCGGCTTGTCGCGATGGTGGCGCGGACGCAGGCCGAGCGTGCGGGTCAGCGCCTGCGCAGCGTCTGCAGACGAGGTGAATGCGGTGGGCACATTGACCACCATCACCGCGTCGTTCTCGTTGTCGGCCAGCAGCGCTTCAATGGCGGCGGCATAGCGGTCACCATCGGCGTCGACCACGATGTCGACCGGATTGCTGCGCGACCAGCCCTGCGGCAACACGGCGTCGAGTTTCTCGACCGTGCTGTCGGACAGGTTGGCCAGCGTGCCACGCAATGCAATGAGCTGATCCACGGCAAGGCGGCCGACACCGCCACCATTGCTGAGAATGGCCAGGCGACGACCGGGGAACGTCCCCAACCGGCCCAGCGATTCGGCAGCCGTGAACAGCTCGTCCAGCGCGCTGACGCGCAGCAGGCCGGCGCGGTTGAAGGCCGCACCGTACACGTCGTCGGTGCGGGCCAGGGCCTGCACATGGGTATCGCGGCTGCCCGGCTGCACGCGCTCGGCGCGGCCGGACTTCACCACCACCACCGGCTTGGCGCGGGCGGCGGCACGCGCGGCCGACATGAACTTGCGCGCATCCTTGATCTGCTCGACGTAGAGCAGGATGGCGCGGGTGCGGTAGTCGGTGGCGAAGTAGTCGAGCAGGTCACCGAAGTCGACGTCCATCGTGTCGCCCAGCGAGACCACCGCGGAAAACCCGACCGAGCGGGCCACGCCCCACTCCACCAGCGCGGCGGCAATGGCCGAGGATTCGGAGATCAACGCAAGATCACCGGCCTGCGGGAAGTGCGCGGCGATGCTGGCATTGAGCCGTGCGTGCGGTGCAATCACACCCAGGCAGTGTGGGCCGAGGATGCGCAGGCCATGCTTGCGCGCCACCGCCTCCACCTGCGCCGACAGCGAGCCCGGGCCTTCCCCCAGGTGCGCGGTGAGGATGATTGCCGCCTGCACGCCGCGTTCGGCAGCGGTGCGCACCACCTGCGGCACGATCGACGCCGGCGCGGTGATCACCACCAGATCCGGCACCCAGTCCAGGTCCTTCAGCCGCTTCACGGTGCGGATGCCATCAATTTCGGCATGCCGCGGGTTGATCCACGCCACCTTGCCGGGGAAGCCGGTGCCGCGCAGGTTGCGCATCACCGCACGTCCGGCCGAGCGCTGACGCGGGCTGCCGCCGATCACCGCGACCGACTGCGGACGGAACACGGACTGCAGGTGGTAGGTACTCATGCGCCTACGGTACCCAAAAAAGGGGACGGAGGGGATTAAGTCGTTTGTGCCACAAACGACTTAATCCCCTCCGTCCCCTTTTCTGTTACAGCAGCGTGCCGTGCAGGATCATCGCGGCGATGCTGAAATAGATCACCAGCCCGGTCACGTCCACAAGGGTGGCCACGAACGGGGCCGAGGCACTGGCCGGGTCGAAGCCGAGCCGCTTCAGGATGAACGGCAGCATCGATCCGGACAGCGAGCCGAACGTGACGATGCCGACCAGCGCCGCACCGATGGTGATCGCCAGCAGGATCCAGTGCTCGCCGTAGTCATGCAGGCCACCCAGCTGCCAGATGACGATGCGCACGATGGCCAGGCAGCCGAGGATCGCGCCCAGCACCATGCCGGTGGGCACTTCGCGCAGGGCCACCTTCCACCAGTCGCGCAGGCGCAGTTCGCGCAGCGCCAGGCTGCGGATCAGCAGCGAGGTGGCCTGCGAACCGGAGTTGCCGCCCGAACTCATGATCAGTGGGATGAACAGGGTCAGCACCACCGCACGCGCCAGTTCGTCCTCATAGTGCTGCATCGCGCTGGCGGTCAGCATCTCGCCCAGGAACAGCACGCTCAGCCAGCCGGCGCGCTTGCGCAGCATCTCAAAGAAGCCGATCTGCATGTACGGCTTGTCCAGTGCTTCCATGCCGCCAAACTTGTGCGCGTCCTCGGTGGATTCCTCGATCAGCGCATCCAGTACGTCATCGACGGTGACGATGCCGAGCATCTGCTGCTGCGCATCGACCACCGGGATCGCCAGCAGGTCGTGGCGACGGATCAGCCGTGCCACTTCTTCCTGGTCCATCAGTGCGTCCACCGTCACCGGTGGATTGACCTGGGCCACGTCCAGGATCGACTCCTCCGGCAGGCCGGTGATCAGCCGGCGCATGGTCACCACCTGCTGCAGCTGCTGGCTGGCCGGGTCCAGCACGTAGATCGCGTACACCGTTTCACGGGTGCGCTCGACCTGGCGGATGTGCTGCAGGGTCTGCGCCACGGTCCAGCTGGCGGGTACCGCCACGTACTCGGTGGTCATCAGCGCGCCGGCGGTGTTCGGCGGGTAGCTGAGCAGCTTCTGGATGGCCTGGCGGGCGTCGGTGCCCAGCAGCGGGATCAACCGGGCGCGTTCTTCCTCATCCAGCTCATGGACGATGTCGGTGGCGCGGTCGTCGGCCATCAAGCCGAGCAGGGCGGCAGCGCGCGCCGGCGGCAGCGCAGCCACCAGTTCGCCGCTGCGGTGCAGTTCCGGCGCTTCCAGCATTTTCACTGCACGCGGCAACGGCAGCGCAGCCAGCGTTTCCGCGGCGCGGGTCAGTTCCAGCGTGTTGAGGAATTCCACCGCATCGGCGGTGTTGAAGTTCGCCAGCGGCGCGGCCAGTGCGGCGGCATCGGCCACCGGGCGCAGCAATTGCTTCTGGTTCATCGGGTTTGCCTTGTGGGGGTGCGACCTCGCGCAACGCCAACGCAGGCAAACCGTCCCGATGTCAGGCGGTGGCCATCGCTGGCGTCGAACGAGGTCGACTTCTACTGTCGCTGGACATGGGTTGGGGACTCCGGGATGCGTGTGCCGACGGACGCGCCGCCAGCGGCGGGCAGTCTGGACCCGTGGACCATGCAGGTCAACCCGGTCCCGCCGCGGCAGCACCCTGCCCGCAGGTTGTTCTCGTGCGTACACAGGCCGGCGCGCATAATGGCGCGGTGGTGTTCGCCACGCTTTTCCCAACCCGAACGGACGCACAGCGGCTCCCCCGATGACCAGGTATTCCCATGCATAGCGGTGGTCTGGAACTGGCGCTGGTGCTGCTGCTGGCAGCGGTCATCGCCGTGCCGGTGTTCAAGAAGTTCGGTTTCGGCGCGGTGCTGGGCTACCTGGCGGCCGGTGTGGTGCTGGGCCCGGACGGGCTGGGCTTCGTGCAGGACGCCGACCGCATCCTCGGCGCCGCCGAGATCGGCGTGGTGATGCTGCTGTTCGTGATCGGCCTGGAGCTGTCGCCGGCACGCCTGAAGGTGATGCGGCGCTCGGTGTTCGGCGCCGGTGCGGCACAGGTGGCGCTGTCCGGGCTGGTGCTGGGCGGCCTGCTGCTGCTCGACCACTTCCAGTGGAAGAGCGCGCTGGTGGTAGGTGTGGCGCTGGCGCTGTCATCCACGGCGGTGGGCCTGCAGCTGCTGTCCGAGCACAAGGCGATCAACAGCGACCACGGCCGGTTGGGCTTTGCCATCCTGCTGTTCCAGGACCTGATCGCGATTCCGCTGCTGGCGGCCATCCCGCTGCTGGGCGGGGTCAAGAACGAGACCCTGCGCTGGGAAGATGCGGCCGTGGCGCTGGGTGCGCTGGCGGTGGTGATCCTGTGCGGACGACCGGTGCTGCGCAAGGTGTTCAGCATCATCGCGCGCACCCGCAGCCCGGAAGTATTCACTGCCACCGCCCTGCTGGTGGTGCTGGGCACCGCCTGGTTCATGCAGGAAGCCGGCCTCAGCCCCAGCCTCGGCGCGTTCCTGGCCGGCGTGCTGCTGTCCGATTCGGAGTTCCGGCATGAGCTGGAAGCGCAGATCGAGCCGTTCAAGGGGCTGCTGCTGGGCCTGTTCTTCATCGCAGTGGGCATGGGCATCGACCTGGACCGCATCGCCGCCGAGCCGTGGCTGATCGCCGCAGGTGTCGGCATCCTGCTGGTGGTCAAGTTCAGCCTGCTCTACGCGGTTGGACGTGTCGCCCGGCTCAGCTCGCGGCAATCGCTGCTGCTGGGCAGCGTCCTGTGGCTGGGCGGTGAGTTCGCCTTCGTGGTGTTCAACGAGGCACAGCGCGCGCACCTGCTGGGCAACGCCAACCACGACCGGCTGGTGGCGATCGTCGGCCTGTCGATGGCGATCACGCCGCTGTTGATGATCGCGCTGCTGAAACTGCTCGGCCAGGAGAAAGCCACTCCGCGCGAGCCGGCCGAGGCCGACAAGGTGGCGCCGGACAACCGGCCCAAGGTGCTGATCGCCGGCATGGGCCGCTTCGGCCAGGTGATTGCGCGCCTGCTGACCGCGCAGAAGGTGCCGTTCGTGGCGCTGGAGGCGAACCCGGATACCGTGGCCGACCTGCGCCGATTCGGCAACCAGCTGTATTACGGCGACCCGACCCGGCCGGAGATGCTGCGCGCGGCCGGGGGCGAGCACATCGATGTGTTCGTGATCACCGTGGATGACCCGGAAACCAACCTGCGCGCGGTGCGCATGGTGCGCCGGCTGTACCCGGACGCGACGGTGCTGGCGCGTGCACGCAACCGTCAGCATGCGTGGCGGTTGATGGACATGTCGGCCGAGCCGTTCCGCGAAGTGTTCGGCACCAGCCTGGAGATGAGCGGCCGCGTGCTGACCGCGCTGGGCGTGGCACCGGACGTGGCCGAGCGCCACGTGCAGCGCTTCCGCGAGCACGATGAGCAGCTGCTGCGCGACCAGTACCTGGTGTACGACGACGAGGCAGCGGTGATCCAGACCTCGCGCGACGCACGCAACGACCTGATGCATCTGTTCGAGGCCGACGCGGAAAGCGACGGCAAGTAGGCGTGCCGACCAACGGTCGGCACCCACCACGGATTGCAGTAGTGCCGGCCGCTGGCCGGCAGCCTCGGGATCCCGAAGGTTTCAGGAGATTGCCGGTCAGCGGCCGGCACTACCCACTGGGGATTCCGGCCGTAGATCCACGCCATGCGTGGATGACGCGATGCCGGGGTCAGAGCCCTTTCCGTGGGAAAGGGATCCGACCCCGATGCTCAACCGTTGTCGCGCAGGAACCGCGCCATCGACGAGACACCCGGCACGCGCGGTTCAAACTCGCCGGCCACGTCGATGAAGCCACGCATCACCGCGATCTCGCGCGGGCTGCGGTTGAGGCTGTCGCGCGCCTCCGGATCGGCACCAGCGCGCAGCAGGCGCTGCACCAGCAGCGGCAGACCGTGCAGGGCCGCGAGGTGCAGCGGTCCGAAGCCGCGCGGATCACGCACCTCAAGGCTCACGTCTTCGTCCAGCAGGCGTTCCACTGCGGCCATCACCACCTGTTCGTCGCAGGCGGTGCCGGGCTCGGCGCGTGCGCCCAGCAGCAGCAGCAGCGGCGTGACCGCACCGGCCGCGGCCTGGTCCGGTTCGGCACCGGCCAGCAGCAGGGTGTCGAGCAGGGCGAGCAGGCGCGAGCGGTCGCGGGCACTGAAGCCATACAGCGCGGCACAGTGCAGAGGGCCCAGCTGCTGGGCGTCACCGGCGTGCACGTCGGCACCGGCGGTGAGCAGGCGCGCAACGATGTCCGGCAAGCCCAGCGCGGACGCCAGCATCAGCACGGTCACGCCGCCCGGCAGGCGGTGTTCCAGCTTGGCGCCAGCGTCGAGCAGGGCCGAGACGATGTCCACTTGGCGCATGCTGACCGCCGCCGACAGCGGCGTGGCACCACTGGCCGCTGCGTGCTGCGGATCGGCGCCACGCGCCAGCAACAGGTCGGTCACCGCCAGATGGCCACCACCGGCGGCGCGCAGCAGCGCGGTGCAGCCCTGCGCATCAACCGCATCGACGGCGAAGCCCAGATCGATCAGGCGGCGTACCGCGTCGACGTCACCGGCCATTGCGGCGGCCGGCAGATCGGACTCGCGCAGGGTGCGACGCGGCAACGGCCACACCCGCCAGTCCAGCCAGTCGGCCAGATCGCGGCGACCAATCGACAGCGCCACGCCCAGCGGCGTCTGGCCATCGGCGGCGCGTGCTTCCGGCGAGGCACCGTGCTGCACCAGCAGCTTCAGCGCGCCTTCGCGGGCCAATGCGGTGGCCAGATGCAATGCGGTCATGCCATGGCTGTCGCGCGCTTCACGATCGACGCCCGCCTTGAGCAGCGCCTGCTGCAGGCGCAGCCAGCCCAGGCGCACCGCCAGTGACAACGGCGGATCACCGGCCGGCGAAGCCGCGAACGGATCGGCGCCACGCTCCAGCAATTCCAGCGCCAGCTGTTCCAGGCCACGGGCGGCCTGGTCGTGCTGTGCACAGGCCGCCAGGAAGCGCGCCAAGCCACCGCGTCCGGCCGGCGACAAGCCACGCTGCAACATCACCTGCAACGCCGGCACCGCATCGATTCCGCGCGACAGCAACGCGAACATCGGCGTATCGGAACAGGCGTCGCGCACGTAGGGATCGGCGCCGTGGCCCAGCAGCCAATCCACCGCGCGCGGCTCCAGCGCCAGCTCGGGGTCGAGCAGCAGGCCGCCCAGTTCTTCCGGCTGGCACAGCTTGGCCAGCGCGGCCATGCCTTCGGTGTTGCCGAAGCCCAGCGCCTCGCGCAGCAGGGTCAGCGGCGGGCGGTCCGGCAGCAGGCCGCTGGCACTGGCGGCTTCGCCACGCTCGGCCAGGCCGTCACTGACCGCGGCCGGCAACGGATAGGACGGATCCAGCAGGGCGACAATCGCCCAGCGCCCGGCTTCGGCAGCGTAGTCCACTGCACGGCGACCGACCGGATCGGTCGCGTCGGCGGCGATGCCCAGCTCCACCAGGCGCTTGACCAGCAACGGCGAGACATCCTCTGCCATCACGGCCAGCTGCACTGCGTTGCGCCCTTCGCCGTCGACGGCAACCAGATCCGGCTTGTGCGGCAGCAAGTGTTCGACCACCGCGGCGCGCCCGGCACGGGCGGCTTCCAGCCAGGGCGTACGTCCCAGTGCATCGCGTGCTTCCAGATTGGCACCGGCGGCCAGCAGCACGCCGATGATTTCAACGTGGCCGGCCAGCGCCGCCTCGTGCAGCGCGCTGCGGCGCTGGCGATCACGCGCGTCGGCACGTGCCTTGTGCTTGAGCAGCAGCTGCACGCCAGCCGGATCGTCGTCTTCGGTGGCGGCGGCGGCCAGCAGCACCGGGGTGCCCTCTGCCGGTTCGCTGCGCGCACCGCGTTCGAGCAGGAAGCGGGCCAGGCGCCAGTTGCCGACCTGGCAGGCCACGGCCAGCGGCGACCAGCCCTCGTTGTTCAGCGCATCGACTTCGGCGGCGGCATCGCGCAGCAGCGCGGCCACGCCTGGGTCGGAACTGCGCGCGGCATGGTGCAGCGGGGTGTTGCCATCGCTGTCGGTGGCACGCGAATCGGCACCGTTGGCGAGCAGGGTCATCACGGCTTCGGGGCGGCCATGCCAGCTGTCGCGGGTGGCGGCCAGCAGCGGGGTCATGCCCCGGTGCGGCGCGTTCACGTCAACGCCGCGGGCAATCAGTTCGCGCAGCAGGCGCAGGTCCGGCAACACCGCCGCCAGCACCGCCAGGCTGCGCTGGTCGCGCCAGTTCGGGTCGGGCAGCGCATACGGATCGGCGCCGGCCTGCAGCAGCTGCAGGCCGCGGTCGATGCGGCCGTGGCGGGCGGCTTCATACAGGGCCGGGGTCAGCTCCTGCGGTGCCATCGCCTCCAGCGGCGCGGTCTCGGCCGCGGCAGCGGACATCGGTTCGTGTTCTGCGCTGGACGTCGCCATCGGGCTGGGGCGCAACGACACCAGCGGCGCCGGCGCGACCCGTTGCAGCAGCAGGTGCAGCACGGGAGACACCACCACGGCCAGCGCAGCGGGCCAGCGCGCGCTCTCCGGCAGCAGCCCCGGCCAGGCCGGCAGCACCACCAGCGCGGCCAGCGCGATCACCAGCGCGGCGACACCGAGACCGCGCCAGGCGGTCAGGTCGCGTCCGGCCAGCGCCTGCCAATGCTGGGCCAGGCTGCCATCCAGGCGTTCAACGTCGTTCCACAGCGGCCAGGTGCGCCAGGCCGCCAGCAGGCCGGCACTGACCAGCACGCTCAGGCCCAGCACCGCGGCCAGGCTGCCGCTGTCACGCAGCGCCGCCAACGGCCAGGCCAGCAGCAGCGCCAGCAACAGCGGGGCGGCCGCCCACAACGCCAGCAGCGCCGGCAGGTCCTGGCGTGCAACCACCTTCAGCGGCAGCAGCGCACGGCTGCGCCGCCACCACGATACGCCCAGCGCGAACGCCGGTTGCGCCAGGGCGGCGAGGATGGCACCGGCAACGCCGCCCACGGCAGCACCCAGTGCCAGCAAGGCGCCCACGGCGAAGGCGATCGACAGGGCGCGCGGACGGGAGACGTCAGTCATAGTGGCGCGGCATCAGGCTGGCCACCGACGGCGGCACCTGCAGGTAGAACCCGCGCTCGCTCATGTCACTGCGAACCTTGTCCGGGTCGGCCTGGGCCAGGCGACGCTGGGCATCCAGGGCCACGTCCAGGACGAAGGTGAGCGCACCCAGCGAGGTGAGCAGCGGCGCAGGCAGCGCGCTGAAATCATCGCGTCGGGGAACGTAGACGTAGGTGTCAGGCTTGAGTTGGCTTTTATAGACGTAGGCGTGCATGTCCGCGGGACGATAACCCGGGAAGAGCCATGATTGTGTCGGAAAGCCGACACCGGGGAAAGCCGTCGGCCGACGATGGCGGCGTGATCGACGGCGTTTCCCCGACGGGGTTCAGCAATGTGGCGGCGGCGTTCAGGCAACGCCGCTGCCCTGCGGTCGCTTACTTGACCTTGGCGTAGGTGCCCTTCAGCGCCACGCCAGCGAGGATCGTACCGGCATAGCATTCGTAGTTGGTGCTGCTCTTGAACTCGTTCTTCTTGTAGTAGCTGACGATGTCGACCACCGCGTTGGCACCGCGCGACTTGGCGCCGTCCTGCAGCGCGCGCAGCGCCGACAGCGCGACCCAGCGGCAGGCCTCGGCATCACTCTTGTTGGCGGCGTTGGTCTTCTTGTTGGTCACGTCCTCGCCCAGGCGCTGCTGCACGCTGACCGGCTGGCCGGCCAGGTAGAAGCGCACGCTGCCGTCGATGCCGGCGTCCCGGGCGGCCTGCGAGGTGATCAGCTCCTGCAGGGACTGCTCAACGCGGGTGTCGCGGGCGGAGGCGGTGGAGGTCAGGGCCAGCAGTGCAGTGGCCGTGGCGATCATCAGGGTGCGGCGCATCGGAACATCTCCTTGTCGGGGGTGCGGGTGGGTTGAGGAAAAAGGCGGGATGGGACGGTGGATCATTCGCTCCAGCGGCGGAACACCAGCGAGGTGTTGATGCCGCCGAAGGCGAAGTTGTTGCTCATCACGTACTCGGCCTGCAATTCGCGGCCCTGCCCGGTGATGAAGTCGAGCTGGCCGCAGCGCGGGTCAACCTCGGCCAGGTTCAGCGTGGGGGCGAACCAGCCGGCACGCATCATCTCGATGCTCAGCCAGGCCTCGAACGCACCGCAGGCACCGAGCATGTGGCCGACGTAGCTCTTCAGCGAGCTGATCGGTACGCGGCTGCCGAACACCTGCGCGGTGGCCTGGGTCTCGGCGATGTCGCCGTGATCGGTGGCGGTGCCGTGGGCGTTGACGTAGTCGATCTGCGCCGCCTCCAGGCCCGCATCCTCCAGCGCCAGGCGCATGGCCTGGGCCATGGTGTCGGCGCTGGGCTGGGTGACGTGCTGGCCGTCGCTGTTGGTGCCGTAGCCGACCACCTCGGCAAGAATGGTGGCACCGCGCGCCTGCGCGTGCTCCAGGTCTTCCAGGATCAGCGTGCAGGCACCCTCGCCCAGCACCAGGCCATCGCGGCCGGCATCGAACGGGCGCGGCGTGGTCTGCGGCGCGTCGTTGCGCACGCTGGTGGCGAACAGGGTGTCGAACACCGCAGCGGCGGTGGCATCGAGCTGCTCGGCACCACCGGCGACCATCACCGTCTGCTTGCCGCTGCGGATCGCTTCATAGGCCGCGCCCACGCCCTGGCTGCCCGAGGTGCAGGCGCTGGAGGTGGTGTAGACACGCCCGGACAGGCCGAAGAACACGCCGATGTTGACCGGCGCGGTATGGCTCATCATCTTCAGGTAGGTGGTGGCGCTGATGCCTTCGGTGGTGAACTCGTTGAGCATGCGCCCGAACTCGCCGGTGGCTTCGTGGCTGCCCGACGAGGAACCATAGGCCACGCCGGTGCGACCGCTGCGCAGCACCGGGTGCTCGTGCAGGCCGGCTTCGCGCAGCGCCACTTCGGTGGCACGCACCGACATGATCGCGACCTTGCCCATGGAGCGGGTGGTCTTGCGGTTGTAGTTCGGCGGCAGCGCGAAGTCCTGCGCCGGCGCAGCCAGCTTGGTGTTCAGCCCGGCATAGACATCCCACTCGGGCATCGCGCGCACCGCGTTGCGGCAGCTGCGCAGGTGCGCCTCGATGGTCGGCCAGTCATGGCCGAGCGGACTGATCGCGGACGCACCGGTCACCACGACGCGACGATCGGTGGCCATCAGAGCATGCCCCCGTTCACCGAGATCACCTGGCGGGTGATGTAGCCGGCCGGTTCGGACAGCAGGAACGCCACCGTGGCCGCCACTTCGTCGGGACGGCCGACGCGGCCGGCGGGAATCAGCTTGAGCGCGTGTTCGATCACTTCATCGTTGAGCATTTCGGTCTCGATCAGGCCCGGGGCCACGCAGTTGACGGTGATCTGGCGGCTGGCCAGTTCCAGCGCCAGGGCCTTGGTGGCACCGATGATCCCGGCCTTGGCGGCACTGTAATTGACCTGCCCGCGGTTGCCGGCCAGTCCGGACACCGACGACAGGGTGACGATGCGGCCCGGCTTGCGCCGCCGCACCATCGGCATGATCAGCGGATGCAGCACGTTGTAGAAGCCATCCAGGTTGGTGTGGATGACCTGGTCCCAATCCTCCGCCGACAGTGCCGGGAAGGCGCCGTCGCGGGCGATGCCGGCATTGCAGACCACGCCGTAGTACGCGCCGTGCGCTTCGACATCGGCCTCCAGCGCGGCGCGTGCGGCCTCGCGGTCGGCCACGTCGAACATCAGTACGCGGGCCTGCTGGCCCAACGCGTGGATCTCGGCCACCACGGCCTGTGCCTCATCCAGGCGGCTGCGGCAATGCACCACCACGTCGAAGCCATCGCGCGCGATGCGCAGCGCGATGGCCCGGCCGATGCCCCGGCTGGCGCCGGTCACCAGCACGCTTCGATTCCCTGTCATGCCTGTCCACTCTCCAGATAGGCCATCGCATCGGCCGGTTCGAACACCGACACGTTGGCTGTAGCCCATTCGTCCTCGCCCGCCAGGATGCGGCAGGCGAACATCCCCAATCCATTGTCACCCAACAGCTCGCAGCGCGCCTGTACGCGCAGCCGCGAGCCGCTGGGGAAGCTGCAGCGCGCGCTGTTGTAGCGGCGGCTGCCGAGCAGGAAGCCCAGCTGCGGTGGCTTGCCCGCTGCACGCGCACGGCAGCCGGCCCAGGCCGCGATGGCCTGTGCCATGTATTCGATACCCACCCAGGCCGGCACTTCGTGGTTTTCCACGAACAGGCCGGCCTCGGGCACCACCAGTTCCGCCTCGATGGTGTCCTGGTCCCAGTGCGTGATGCGCTCCAGCAGGCACATGTCCTGGCGGTGCGGTACCACCTCTTCAATTGCATACAGCATGTTCATCGACGCTCCAGCGCCAGCACGGCATTGCTGCCGCCGAAGGCGAACGAATTGCTCAGCACCCGCCGCGGTGCCTGCGCCAGGCGGGTAGCTGGTGCGACCAGCGGCAGTGCCGGCAGCGCGGGGTCTGCCACGCCGTCCCACCAGTGCGGTGGCAGCTGCTGCTGCGGGTTCTCGGCCAGCACGATCCAGCACAATGCAGCTTCGATCGCGCCTGACGCACCCAGCGTATGGCCGGTCAGGGGCTTGGTCGAACTGGCCCGAATGCCGTTGCCCAGCACCTGCGAAACCGCCAGGCTTTCCATCGCATCGTTGTGCCCGGTGGCGGTGCCATGCAGGTTCACGTAGTCCACTTCATCGGCCGCCCAGCCGGCGCGCTGCAGCGCCTGCTGCAGGGCATCGATGGCACCCAGGCCCTGCGGGTCCGGCGCGGACATGTGGTGGGCGTCGGCCGATTCGCCCCACCCGGCCAGGCACACCGGGCCCGGCTCGCGGGTGAGCAGGAACAGCGCGGCGCCCTCGCCGATGTTGATACCGGCGCGGTGCTGCGAGAACGGATTGCAGCGCAGGGCCGACACCGATTCCAGCGCACTGAAACCGGCCACGGTGAAGCGGCACAGCGAGTCCGCGCCGCCTGCGATCACGGCGTCGACGATACCGGCTCGCAGCATGCGTGCAGCCGACATCAATGCCTTGGCACTGGACGAGCAGGCGGTGGACAAGGTCCACGCGGGCCCCTGAGCGCCGCTGCGCTGGCGCACGAACTGCGCGGCAGTACCCATTTCCTGCTGGGCGTAATCGAAGCCCTGCGGCCACTGGCCCTGTTCGGCGTGGGTGCGCAGGGCCTGCTCGGACTCACCGATGCCCGAGGTGCTGGTGCCCAGTACCACCGCCACGCGCTCGGCGCCATGGCGGGTGATCGCGGCGGCCACCGCCGGAGCGATCTGCGCCAGTGCCACGTCCAGCAGGGCGTTGTTGCGGCCGCGCAGGGCCACCGGCAGTTCCTCCAGCGCCGGCAGTGGCGTGCGTACTTCTCCCAGCGCCAGGGTGCGTCCCGGCAACAGGCTGTCGTTGTCACTGAGCCCGCCCGGCACGTCGGCGAACATCGCCGACGCGACAGCGGCGCGGCCATCGCCGAGCGCGCAGACCACGCCCAGGTCGTTCAGGTAGATCGGTGCACTCATCGGTCCTGTCCGGCCATGTCGATCGATTCGATGCGCAGCGCATAGCCTTCGGCACGGTTGTCCAGCTGCACGCTGCCATCGTCCAGGCGCTGCAGTTGCAGCCACACCGTGCCATCGCGCGACAGGCTGCGCTGCTGGCCGTCGTCGCTGACCTGCCAGTCGGCCGGCAGCGCGGCGGCGATGGCCGCGGTCGGCCAGAGCGCGAACTGCAGGTCATCCAGCACACGCTCGGCACGTACCTGCGGCGGCAGCCACGGCGCGCGCTGCTGGGTCAGCTGCTGGCCGTCCCACTGCAGGCGCACGCCGGTCTGGCCCATCGCCTGCACCGCCAGCTGCACCTGCTGCGCGTCGGCCTCCAGCAGCGCGTCGAGGTCGCGCTCATGGCTGCCGAAGCGGAAATGCAGCTGCTGCTGCAGGGCCAGCGGCGCCGGCAGGCTGGCCGGCGACAGCCGCAGCGGCGGCAGCTCCACCTGGGGCTTGGGCATGCGCCCGGCACAGGCGGCCAGCAGCAGGCACAGCAGCAGGGCCGCAGTACGGAAGATCAGGCGCTGCACAATTCCTCCAGCACGCGCATGCGGCGACCACTTTCATCGGCCACATACGGATTCTTGGTGTCCCAGGCGTAACCGGCCAGGATGGAGCTGATCATGTCGCGCACTTCGGGCTGCTGCTGCGGGTGGTAGATGATCTTCTGGAAGCCGCCCTGGTACCAGCTTTCCACGAAGCGGCGGAAGGTCTTCACGCCGGCGCGCAGCGGGATCGAGAATTCAGCTTCCCAGTCGACGGTTTGGCCGGCATAACGGCGCTTGAGGCACTCGCTGGCCAGCTGCGCGGACTTGAAGGCAATGGTCACACCGGACGAGAACACCGGGTCGAGGAACTCGCCGGCGTTGCCCAGCAACGCGTAGCCGGGGCCCCACAGCGAGCTGACATTGGCCGAGTAACCCGTGATGCGGCGCACCGGCAGCACCGCCCATTCGGCATTGGCCAGCAGGCGGGTCAGGTTGGGGTCCTCGCCGACGATGGCCTGCAGCTTCTGCAGGTCGTCGCCTTCGTAGCGCTCGAAGAACGACGGCTCGGCGACCACGCCCAGCGAGCAGCAGCCGTTGGAGAATGGAATCGTCCAGTACCAGACGTCGATGTGTTCGGGATGGGTGGTGATCAGGATCTTGTTGCGGTCGAAGTCGGCTTCGGCCGGAATGTTGTCGCGCACGTGGCAGAAGATCGCGCCGCGCACCGGGAAATTGGACGGCGATTCGAGCTGAAGCAGGCGCGGCAGCAGGCGCGCGAAGCCCGATGCGTCGAGGATGAAATCGGCCTCGATGCGGTATTCGCTGCCATCCGGGCGGCGCACGCTCACCGCAGGCTGTTCACCGGGTTCGACCGACAGCACTTCATCACCGAAACGCAGCATGGTTCCCATGCGCTCGGCGCCGCGTGCCAACACGTTGTCGAAGTCGGCGCGCTGCACCTGGTAGGTGGTACCCCAGCCCGGCGAGAACTTCTTCCGGAAGTCGAAGGCAGTACGCGCTTCACCGTGCACGAAAGCCGCGCCGTTCTTGTACTGGAAGCCGGCCTCGACCACATCCTGCAGCAGCCCGGCTGCTTCGATGTACTCCATGCTCTGCGGCAGCAGGCTTTCGCCGATGGAGAAGCGCGGGAACTGCTGGCGCTCCAGCATCAGCACCTGTCGGCCCTGCTGGCGCAGCATCGCCGCGGCCACGGAGCCGGCCGGGCCTGCGCCGATGATCAGGATTTCAGTGCGTTCGACAGCATCCACAGCAGTACTCATCGGGGCGTCCTTGTTGCTCGATCAGGGGAAAGAAGAAAAGCGGAAGGCGGACTCAGGCCGGCGGCAGGTCATGCGGTGGCGGCCGGAACAGTGGCGAGATCAGCCAGACCAGGCCGATGCCGAACAGCAGGGTCAGGCCGAACGCGCGCAGCGCCGGGGTCTGCGACAGGCCCAGCAGGCCGAACGACAGCCAGGTGCTGGCCGCACCCACGCAGACCGCCAGCCATGCGCTGGCATCGCCACGGTGTTCGATCAGGAAGATGCCGTAGTCGATGCCCATGCCCAGCAGCAGCATCAGCGCCAGCACGTTGAACAGCTGCAGCGGCTGGCCGAACAGGCCCAGCAGGCCCAGGGTCAGTGCGCCGGCAATCAGGGTGGGGGCAAATACGCGCCAGGCCTGGCGGCGGTAGCGCAGCCACAGCGCACCGAACACCAGTGCGATGCCGACCAGCAGCAGCCCGCCCATCAGCTTGCGGTAGTGGCCCAGCAGCTTGGAGAAATCGGAGGTGCGGTCTACCCAGCGCACGCCGGGCAGGCCTTCGGCGGCACCCTCCAGCGTGGCCAGGGCATCGGCGCGCGACAGGTCATCGACCATCACCACGCTGATCATCTGCCCACCGACTTCACCCACCCACAGGTGGCGGAACGGCTGCGAGGCCGGCGAGGCCAGGAAGGCTTCGGCGGTGAGCGGCGCGGCGGCGAACTGCGGTCGCTGCAGAGGCTCGCCCACCGCCTCGGACACGGCCGACAGCACGCCGGGTTCCACCTTCGCGGTCAGCGCAGCATCGGCCTGCTGGCGTGCCGGCGATGGCAGCCAATCGCTGATCGCGCGATAGCCGCCAATGCGCTTGTCGGTGGCCAATACACGCAGGCGCTCGGTCAGTGCTTCCTCGCGCTGCAGCAGCTGCGCCGCATCGGCGCCCTGCACCAGGTAGAACTGTGCCGGGCTGGGCATGCCCAGCAACTGGCTCAGGCGGATCTGCTGCGCCATCAACGCCGGCGGTGACGACTGCAGGCTGCGCAGGTCGTCGTTGCTCTGCAGGCGCACGATGCCGATGGCAGACAGTGCCAGCGCGACCACCACGAAGACCGTCACCGCGCGGCGGCCATGCAGCCGCGGGAAACGCTCCAGCGTATTGCCCAGCCACTGCGAGAAGCGGGTCTGGCGGATCTCGCCACCGTCGAGCCACGGGAACCAGAAGATCACCGTGAGGAAAGCTGCGGCCAGGCCCACCACCGAGAACAGTGCCATCTGGCGCAGGCCGGGGAACGGGGCCAGGCCCAATGCCAGGTAGGCCAGCGCACTGGTCAGCAGGGCCAGCCACAGGCCGGGCAGCAGATGCCGCAGCAGTTTCCAGCGACGATCGGCCGGTTCGGCCTGGCGCGAGGCGAACCAGTGAATGCCGTAATCCTCGGCCACACCCACCAGCGACGCACCAAACACCAGGGTCAGCACGTGCACCTTGCCGAACACCAGCACGGTCACCGCCAGCGCCACGCCACAGCCGATCAGCAGCGAGGCGGCCACCAGCAGGATCGGGCGCAGCGAGCGGAATGCCAGCCACACCAGCAGCAGCACCGCCGCCAGCGACCCCCAACCGATGGTGTTGATCTCCTGGTTGGCCCGCACCGCGGCGGCCTCGGCATGCAGCGGCACGCCGGCATGCAGGATTTCAAGCTCAGGCGCCGCCGCCGTGGCGGCCTGCCCGGCACGTTCCAGCAGGCCATCGAGGTGGCGCTCGCCATCCAGCTGGAACGCCGAGCCGGGCGTATCGAACTGCAGCACGGCCCAATGCCTGCCCTCGGCTTCAAGCAGGCCGTCATCGCCCAACCGCAGGCCCGAACCCTGCGCCTGCTGCTGCCACCACTGCGGCCACAGCGACAACGGATCCTGGCGCCATTCAGTCAATCGCGGCGCACCCATCGGGCCATACAGCGCAGCCAGCGCCTGCTCGGCCAACACGCCCGGTTCGCTGCCCAGCAACTGCTCGCGCTGGGCCGGTGTCAGCAGGCGGTCGCGGTACGGCGCGTAGAACGCGCGCGCCTCGTCAAACCAGCCTTCGATCGAGCCGCTGGGTACCAGCAAGGCGTGGTCGGCATCCTTGGCCATGGCCGCCGCAAAGGCCGCCTGCGCGCGCTTCGCAGCCGCGCTGTCCTTGCTGCCGAGCAGCACCACGACCTGCCGCGAACTGCCATCGGCAATGCGCCGGGTGACGTCGCTCAACAGGCGGTCGTGCGCATCCTGCGGCAGCAGGGCGAGGATGTCGGTGTCGATCCGCGATTGCTGGCTCCACAGCTGCCACTGCTGTGCGCCCAGCGCCAGCAGCACCAGCAGCCAGGCAATGCCCAGCCAGTGCCACCAGCGCCGCAACCGGTCCGGTGCGTTCGATGCCACGGCCTCACTCAAAGCGGCGGGCCTCGTCGGCATTGAGCGTGGCCGGCGCCTCGCTCAACGCGCTGAACTGGATCTGCGTGCGGTCCTTGTTGGCCTCGACGATCTCGACCTGGCGCACGTAGCGGTCGCCCTGCAGGGTCAGCGATTCGAAGGCCTTGGCCAGCATCGCCGACTTCGGCGTCAGGCGCAGCCGCCAGCCCTGCCCTTCACGGCTGGCTGCCACGTTGAACTGGCTGGACAGTGCCTGCACGTCGCCACTCATCAACGCGAACATGATCGCATTCACCGAACGCATCGCCGGCTGCTGCCGCGCGTCCAGTTCGACGCGGGTGCTGCCATCACGCTGCCGGCTGAGGATGCGATCGGCGGTGACCACTACTTCCGAGGGGAACGGCTTGAGCGTGGTCCAGATCACGCCGTGCTGGCGCGCGACCACGAACCGGCCCTGCGAGCGCAGCGGGTTCCTGAAGCCACTCACCTGCTTTTCCTGAGTGAACTGGCCACGCAGCACATCCGGCCGCGCCACCGCCTGGGTAATCGCATCGATGGCGGGGTCGGCCGCCTGCACCAGTGGTGCGGCCACCAGCAGCAGCGCGCACAGCAGCGCACGCGCGAAACGGTTCGCTCGGTTCATGGCGCCGGCACTCCCAGGCGTTCCCACAGTACCGGCGGGCACTGGTACAGCATTTCCTTGCTGGCCGCGTCCACCGCGACCTGGATGGTCATCGCCCGGGTCAGCACCTGGCCGCTTTCCGCATCGAGGATTTCGTACTCGATCTTCAGCCGGTTCTCCCATTCCACGATGCGCGCGACCACGCGCAGCGCCTGGTTGAACAGCAGCGGGCGCACGTACTTCACCCGCGCATCGACCACCGGCCACAGGTAGCCCGATTCGAGCATCTGCGGGTAGTCGTAGTCGTAGCGACCGAGCAGCGCGCAGCGCGCGATCTCGAAGTACTTGAAGTAGTTGCCATGCCAGACCACGTTCATCGGATCGCAGTCATGGAAGGCGGGGGTCAACGCAATCTCGCCAACCCGTTCAATGGCCTCATTCACCGGCATACAGCTCCCAACGTTGCGCGCGGATCTCCACCAGCAGTTCCCGCAGTTCGCGATCCAGCGCGCGGTCTTCCTCGACCAGGGCGATGCGTTGCCCCAGGTCGGCGTACATGTCGGCCAGACTGCCATGCAGCTGCGCATTCAGGCCAACCCGTTCACGCAGGGCCAAGCCCTGGCGCGCGGCGATCAGCATTGCCGCCACCACCTGTTCGGTCAGCTCGATCACGCGCAGGCAGTCGCGCGCGGCGATGGTGCCCATGCTGACCTTGTCCTGGTTGTGGCACTCGGTGGAACGCGAGAACACGCTGGCCGGCATGGTCTGCTTCAGCGCTTCGGCAGTCCAGGCCGACACGCTGATCTGCAGTGCCTTCAGGCCATGGTTGATGGCCGCGCGCGGACCGGTGGCCGCCGACAGGTTGGCCGGCAGGCCATGGTTGTAACGGGCGTCCACCACCAGCGCCAGCTGCCGGTCGAGCAGATCGGCAACGTTGGCCACGGTGTTCTTCAGGGTGTCCATCGCCAGCGCGATGTGGCCCCCGTAGAAGTGGCCGCCATGCAGGATGCGCTCGCCGTCGGCGTCGATCAGCGGGTTGTCGTTGGCGCTGTTCAGTTCGGTCTCGATCAGCTGGCGCAGGAACGGCAGGCTGTCCTCCAGCACGCCGATCACATGCGGTGCGCAGCGCAGCGAGTAGCGATCCTGCAGGCGCTGTTCATTGCGCGGCGGGCGCTCGCTGTGCAGGTCGCTGCGCAGGCGCGCGGCGATGCGGCCCTGGCCCGGGTGCGGCTTGGCGGCGAACAGGGTTTCGTCGAAGTGGTGCGCGTTGCCGTCGCTGGCCAGCACGTTGAACGCGGTCAGGCGCGTAGCCATGCGTGCCAGGTAGTCGGCGCGCTGCCAGGCCAGGCAGGCCAGGCCGGTCATCACCGCGGTGCCGTTCATGATCGCCAGGCCTTCCTTCGGCCGCAGCTTCAGCGGGGTCATGCCGATCTTCGCCAGCACGTCCGCCGCCGGCTGCACGCGGCCGTCGTGCAGTACCTCGCGCTCGCCGCACAGCACCGCCGCCACGTAGGACAGCGGCGTCAGGTCGCCACTGGCACCGACCGAGCCTTCGGCCGGAATCATCGGCAGCACGTCGTGCTGCAGCAGCGTGGCCAGGCCTTCCAGCAGCGGCAGGCTTACACCGGACATGCCGCGCACCAGAGAGGCCAGGCGCGCCGCCAGCACCGCACGGGTCTCGACCGGGTCCAGGTAACGGCCCAGGCCGCAGCCATGGTAGGTGTACAGGTGGTGCGGCAGTTCAGCCACCAGTGCCGGTGGGATGTTCACTGTGCACGAATCGCCATAGCCGGTGGTCACACCGTAGATCACGCCATCCTCGCGCAGCAGGCGGTCGAGGAAGTCGGCACCACGCTGGATGTGGGCGCGGAACGCCGGCGCGTCGCTCAGTGCGGCCTCGCACTGGCGCTGGGCCAGGGCAACCACGTCTTCGATGGTCAACGGTGCATCGCCAAAGCGGCACGCGGGTACGGCGTCAGTCGTCATGCGGAGCCTGATCCCAGAAGGGGAAGAAATTGAACCAGTCCAATGGGGACTGGATGACCTGGAGTTCCAGCCAGCGCGCGAAGCGCTGTGCCTGTTCGGCCAGTGCCGCATCGCGTGAGCCGCGCGGCAGCACGATGCGTTCGGCGAACTGTTCGAATGCCACGCGGTAGCCTTCGCCCTGGTGCAGGCAGGCCATGGTGTAGACCGGGCAGCCCAGTGCGGCGGCGAGCACATAGGCGCCGATCGGGAACGGGGCGCGGTGGCCAAGGAAATCGGCGGTGACGCTGCGTCCGCCCTGCACCGGCGTGCGGTCGCCGACGATGGCGACGAAGCCCCCCGCCGCGACGCGCTGGGCCAGCATCACTGCCGTGGCCGGGCCCATTTCGGTTACCTGCACCAGTTCCACCGCCGCCAGCGGGTCCAGCCGTTGCAGCAGGCGGTTGAAGCGCTGCGCATGCGCGGTGTGCACCAGCACGGTGATGCGGAACCCCGGCACCTGTTCGGCCAGCACCTGGCACAGTTCCAGGCAGCCGATGTGCGCGGTCAGGATCAGCCCGCCTTCGCGGCGCGCGATCTTGTCCAGCACCAGGTCGCGATGCAGGTGGATGCGTTCGGCCGGATAGCGCCCGCCCAGGCCGAGGATCTTGTCCAGCATCGTGTCGGCGAAGGCGAAGAAGTGGCGCAGGCTGTCGCGCCGGGTCGGCGCACGGCCCAGCACACCGCTGTGTGCCTGCAGGCGCTGGAGGTACTGCATGGAGGCCTGGCGGCCGACGCGGTTGCCCAGCCAGTGGCAGGCCACCACCGGCCACACGCACAGACGGAACGGCCAGCGCCCGAACCAACGGTGCACCCAGCACAGGAACAACACGCCGGCCACCGACGTCGATTCGCCGATGTCGGCCCAGTGCGGAGCGCCCTGCGCGGCCGCCATCTCAGCGCTGCCCCCGCAGGCGGCGCCACAGCAGGCGCGGTGCGCGCCAGAGCATGCCGAAGAACAGGCGGGTATGCATGCGGCTGATGCGCACGTTGTCACGCCACACATCGAAGTGCGACACGCCATCGGCGGGATAGGTCACCCGCGTGGCCAGGTGCTCGACCGGCAGCTGTCGCCAGTACAGGCGCACCATCACCTCGGTATCGAAATCCATGCGGCGGCCGATGGTCTCTTCACCGATCAGGCGCAGCACCGGCGGCAGCGGATACACGCGGAAGCCGCACATGGTGTCGCGCAGGTGCAGCGACAGCGTGTTGATCCAGACCCAGATGTGGGTCGCGTAGCGGCCATACAGGCGCGCCTTGGGAACACTGGCGTCGTAGGCCGGAATGCCGCAGATCACCGCACCCGGGTGCGCACGCGCCGCCTCGGCGAAACGCGGCAGGTCGGCGGTATCGTGCTGGCCGTCGGCATCGATCTGCAGCACGTGGCTGTAGCCACGCGCAGCGGCCTCGGCAAAGCCGGCCAGCATCGCCCCACCCTTGCCCTGGTTGATGTCCAGGCGCAGCAGGTCGACGCCCTGGCGCTGTGCCAGCGAACGCAGCACCGTCGCGCACGCTTCATGCGAGCCATCGTCGACCAGCAGGCACGGCAGGCCAGCGGCCTGCACGCCGTCGACCACCGCCGCGATGGCGTGCTCGTGGTCGTAGACGGGAATCACCACCAGTGGCGCGAACGCGGCACCGGCAACGGCCGGATCAGTCCGCATCGGCGAAAACCACCTTGCCGCTGGCATGCACACCGTGGCTGGAGGTGTAGCGGAAGGCCAGCACATTGCGCGTGGCATCCCAGTCCAGCTGCAGGGTCAGCTCATCGCCCGGGCGGGCCACGTGCTGGAACTTCACCGCATCCATGCGCAGGAATCCGGCCGGCATGCTGAACGCCTGGCGGCCAAAACGCACGGCCCAGTCCAGCTGCGCCACGCCGGGCAGGATCGCCGCCTGCGGGAAGTGGCCCTGGAACGGCCGCAGCGCCGGGTCGAGGGTCATGCGCAACGTAGCGTTGGCAGCATCGCGGTGAACCCAGACCGGCACCGGCATGAGCGGCTGGAACAGCGCCGCCAGTGCCGCCTGGGTGACCTTGCCCTGTGCATTGATCGGCAGCGCCTTCACCAGGCGCCAGCGGCGCGGCCGGGTGACCGCGTCATGCGCCTGTGCCAGGCGCGCGCCAAGGCGCTGGCCCAGCGCGCGGCGCGCGGCGTCACCGCCCTCCAGCAGCGCCAGGCTGGCCGGTACCACCACCGCTGCCAGCTGCTCACGGTGTCCCGGCAGGACCAGCACTCTCACATCGTCCACTTCGGTGTCTTCGCGCAGCGCGCGTTCCAGCGCATCCAGCGAAACGCGGCGCTCCTCGATCTTGACGATGCGGTCGGCGCGGCCCAGCAGGCGGAAGCGGCCATCGGCCAGGGCTTCGACACGGTCCTGGGTGCGCCACCAGTCGAGGGTTTCCAGATGCGCCGAGGCGACGGCCAGGCAGCCATCCTCGATGCGCCACTGCACGCCCGGCAACGGCTGCCACGGTGGCAGGTCGGTATCCCAGCGGCGCCAGGCGATACCCCCGGTTTCGCTGCTGCCGTAAACCTCGGTCGGTGCCACGCCCAGCCATTGCCGTACCTGGCGTGCGGCTTCTTCGGGCAGCGGGCCACCGGAGGAGAACACCGCGCGCAGGCGGCCGTGCAGGCTGGCCCAGTCGAGCTGCTCGGGCAGGCGCTTGAGGTGGGCTGGCGTCGCCACCAGCACCGTGTCGGTACCGGCCAGCGCGCCCACCAGGTCTTCGTGGAAGAACCGGCGCGGATGGATCAGGCGGCCGGCGGCCAGCGGCCACAGCACCCGGAACAGCAGGCCGTAGATGTGCTGGTGGGACACCGTGCCATGCACCTGCACGCCTTCCAGCTGCGCGCCGAACGCAGCCTGCAGCGCATCCACCTCGCGCGCCAGCTGGTCCATGCGCTTGTTGATCGCACTGGGCTGGCCCGTGCTGCCGGAGGTGAACACGCACAGCTCGCAGGCGCGCTCGTCCAGCACCTGCAGTTCGCCGTCCACGCCAACGGTGGGGGCAACCAGCGCTCGGTAGTCGGTGGAAACATCGCCGGCGAAACCGCTCACCTGTGGCCGCAACGCCTGCAGCGTGGCCGGCAGGTTGTCGGCAGCCAGGAACACCCGCTTGCCGGCATGCCAGGCGCCGAACAGCGCAGCAGCGAAGGCCACCGCATCATCGAAGTACAGGGCCCAGTCACGGCCATCGGCAGCAGCAAAGGCCGCACGCCAGGCCAGCACTCGCTGGCGGAAGCGGGCATGGTCGATCACCTCGCCATCGCACACGCCGATGCTGCGCTGCGGCTGCGGGTCCACCAGCAGCCGGTCCAGGGCAATCCACTCAGCCATGCGCGTGCGCTGCCTTGACCCGACGCCGCACCAGCCACTCACCTGCAAACAACACGCCCATCATCACGTACGCCAACAATCCGTTGTAGAGCATCCAGACCCGGTCCGACGCGTAAAGCGCGGTCAGCAGGGCCAGGCTGCCGTTGAGAACGAAGAAGCCACACCACACCTGGGTGACGCGGCGGGTATAGGCCACCGCGAACGCCGGCAGGTCCGGCTCCTGCAACCGCGCCAGGCGTTCCACCAGCGGCGGGCCGAAGCGCAGGCTGGTTCCGAACACCGCCAGCATCACCATGTTGACCAGCGCCGGATACAGCTTCAGCGGCAGGGCCTGGTTCAGCACGGTGGCCAACACGGCCAGCAGGCCGGTTCCCGCGGCGGCGGCCCACCACAGCGGCTGGCGCGTACTCAGCGCACGCAGCAGGGCCAGGGTGAACAGCAGCAGCGACAGCCAGCGTGGCTCGAAACGGCCCATCGCCAGGTACACCAGCACCGGGTAGGCCAGCGAGATCGCAGCCACCACGACCGTGCGTGCGCGTGCCATGGCGGAGCCGCCGGCGCTGCGGTCAGGCGGCTGCCTGGTCCGGCAGCAACCCATGCACGACATCGACGATGTCCTGCACGGTGCGCACGGCCTTGAACGCTTCCGGCTGCAGGTTGCGGCCCAGCAGCGGCTTGAGCTGCACGATCAGGTCGACCGCATCGATGCTGTCGATATCCAGGTCGTCGTACAGGCGTGCCTCGGGGGTGATCCGGGCGGTTTCGATCTCGAAGCTGTCGGTCAGGATGCTGACGATGCGTTCGAACAGTTCATTCTTGGTCATGGCAATTCCTGGCGCCGTTACGACTGGCGGGCGGCGACGAACTCGCCGAGCGCGCGCACGCTGGAGAAATGGCGACGGGTTTCTTCCGAATCGGCCGAGAGGCTGACACCGTACTTCTTCTGCAGCGCCAGGCCCAACTCCAGCGCGTCGATCGAATCCAGGCCGAGGCCCTCGACGAACAGCGGCGCGGTCGGATCGATGTCCTCCGGCGTGATGTCCTCCAGCGAAAGGGAGGAAATGATCAATTCCTTGATCTCGTGCTCAAGTGCTTGCACGGGGCGGCTCTCCAGACAGGTCGAAATAACGAGAAAGGTGCTCGGTAACGCGGCGTGCCGCCAAGGCATCCCCCCTTGGCGAGTCGTCTTCGGCCAAGAAAGGCGCGATCGGGATATCTTCGCCGATCTGCAGCCGAACGTGAAAGCGACGTGAGGGGACACGATACCACTTCTGTCCCTTGGTCAGGGTTGGCGGGCTGCAGGTGATCCGCACCGGGGTGACGTCGATGCGGCCCCGTACGGCGATGTTGGCGGCCCCGCGCTGCAGGCGCGGCGGCTGCCCGGGCACGCTGCGGGTGCCCTCCGGGAAGATGACCAGGGTGCCGCCGGCATGCACCGCGGCCACGCAGTCATCGACCAGGCCGGCGCCATCGTCATTGGAGATGTAGCCGGCGGCCCGTACCGGACCGCGCATGAACGGGTTGCAGGCCACGGCCCGCTTGACCACGCAGTCGGCGTTGGGAAGCAGCGAGATCAGGCAGACCACGTCGATCAGGGTCGGGTGGTTGGCCAGCACCAGCAGGCCGTCACGCTGCAGGCGTTCACCGCCCTCGATCTCGTAGGTCATCACCCCCAGCCCGCGCATCAGCCGCAGATGGCTGGCGAACGCGACCTGGACCACGCGCCGGGCGCGCCGGCGACGGGCCACCGGGTCCCGCATCAGCAGCAGTACCGGCATCACCAGGACGCCGAGCAGCAGCCCGCCCAGGCCAAACGCAACAAAGCTCAGGCCGGTGCCAAACACCCGCCAGGCGTGGTCGAGGCGGCGCGGCAGCTCACTCACGGCGGCCCCAGCGCCAGCGCTGGCCATGGGCCACGTGCTCCAGCGCTGGCGCGCCGGACAACAGGAAGCGATGCAGGTCCAGCGCATGCGGCAGCAGGCCGGGCACAGTGCTGGCCTGGCCGTCGGCCGGCTGCCACTGCAGCGCCAGCGTCGGCCGGCCCCCTGCTGGCGCGGTCAAACGCCAGCACCAGGCGAAGAACGGGTCGGGTTCGTCGGCGAACGTCGCGTAAACCTCCGGGAGCGGCGACTCGTAGACCACCACCCGTACCTCGCGGGCGCCATCGGCCAGCAGGCCGACGGCCTCCAGGCACGCGGCTTCGACCGTTGCCTGGCCAGCCGCCAATGCCAGGTAGTTGCCGCGATGGCCGCGGGCGATTGAATACAGCGCGGCGATCGCGTTGTGCACCGACAGGCCAAATCCGGTGGGCGACAACGGCTGGTCGCCGACCAGCGCCCCCAGCAGGTCCATCGAACGTGCGACGTCGCCATGGCGGCTGGCGAACACCAGCGGCACGTCGCTGTCGGCCCCCTGCCCGTCCTCGCACCAGCACGCGGTCTGGATCGCCATGCGGCCCAACCGCTCGATGCGACGGCGTTGCATTGCCGGAACCTCTGCCAGTGCCGGCGTATCCCCGCCGTGCGGCAGGTACGGCGCTTCGGCCCAGCCCAGCCACTGGCTACGCTCGCTCAGGCCGGGCGCCCACGCGGCCCAGTCGACGATGGAGAATTCAATCATTTAGCGTTGGTGCTTCAACGGGAGAACGATAGGCACGAGCCATTACGGCGACGCGCGGCGGCCCCCCATTCCTGCAGCCGTGCGTCCGTCCAGGACGTCGCCGGCTGCCCCCCTGGCTGCCGGAAAGGAGCGCACGCTAGCACGTCCCGCCCGGGGTGTGCAGGTTTCACATTCCCCAACACGGGGCCCGGCACCGGCGGGCCCCGCCTTCAACCCATCAGTGGTAACCGGTGTCGGCGTGCACCTTGCCGCGGAACACCCGGTACGACCACGCCGTATAGCCCAGGATGACCGGCAGCAGAATGACCAGCCCGACCAGGGTGAAGCCCAGCGAGGAGGCCGGCGCGGCGGCCTGCCACAGGGTCATCGACGGCGGCAGCAGGTACGGCCACATGCCCAGCACCAGGCCAAGGAAACCAAGCACGAACAGCGCCAGGCTGAGCAGGAACGGCGGCAGGTCGCGGCGCGGATGGGTCGCACTGCGCCACAGCGCGGCGGCCACCGCCAGGGTCAACAGCGGCACCGGCGACAGCCACCAGAAGTTGCCGTCGCTGAACCAGCGGGCCATCAGCCGCGAATCGAGGAACGGCAGCCAGCTGCTGACCAGGCCCATCGCTGCGATCACCGCCACCACCAGCGGCCGGGTCATCTGCCGTGCCAGCGCCTGCACGCGGCCTTCGGTCTTCAGGATCAGCCAGGTGCTGCCCAGCAGTGCATAGCCGGCCACCAGCGCAGCACCGGTCAGCATCGCGAACGGGCTGAACCAGGCGAACGGCCCGCCCTGATAGACACCGTCCACCAGCGGGATGCCCTGCACCAGGGTGCCGAGGATCACGCCCTGGGCAAACGTGGCCAGCAACGAACCGAGGCCGAACGCCACGCTCCACAGCCGGCGCGATCGATGCGCCTTGAAGCGGAACTCGAACGCCACGCCGCGGAACACCAGCGCCACCACCAGCAGCAGCACCGGCAGGTACAGCGCCGACAGCAGCACCGCATAGGCCTTCGGGAACGCCGCCAGCAGGCCGGCGCCACCCAGCACCAGCCAGGTCTCGTTGCCGTCCCAGATCGGCGCGGCGGTGTTCATCATCAGGTCCAGCTGTTCCTCGTCCTCGGCGAACGGGGCGAGGATGCCGATGCCGAGCACGAAACCGTCCAGCACCACGTACATCAGCACGCCGAAGCCGATCACCGCGAACCACGCCACCGGCAGCCAGGTCATCAGGTCCATGTCAGCGCTCCTCCAGCGGTTCGTCGGCCGCCGACAGCGGGCGTGCCGGGGTGTGGCTGCCGTGGTCCAGCGATGGCCCATCATCGTGCGGACGCGGTCCGTGGCGCAGGATCTTCACCAGGTACCAGATGCCCCAGCCGAACACGAAGGCATAGCCGACCACGTAGACACCCAGCGACAGCGCGGTCATCCACGCGCTCTGCGGGCCGACCGCATCAGCAGTGCGCAGCACGCCATGCACCACCCACGGCTGGCGGCCCATCTCGGTGACGAACCACCCGGACAGCAGCGCGATGAAGCCGCTGGGCAGCATCCAGTTCCAGCCGCGCAGCAGCCACGGCGAATCCAGCAGCTTCCTGCGCCACAACTGGAACGCCGACACCCAGGCCAGCAGCAGCATCAGCGTGCCCAGCCCGACCATGATCCGGAAGGCGAAGAACACCGGCGTCACCGGCGGCCGCTCGCTGGACTGTACCGAGGTGAGCGGGTCGAAGGTACCGTCCAGGCTGTGGGTGAGGATCACGCTGCCCAGCTTCGGAATGGCAACTTCGAAATCATTGCGCTCTTCCTTCTCGTTCGGCAGCGCGAACACCACCAGCGGTACGCCCTCGCCCTCCTTGGTTTCATGCCAGTGCGCTTCCATCGCCGCGATCTTCATCGGCTGGTGCTTGAGCGTGTTCAGGCCATGCATGTCGCCGACGAAAATCTGCACCGGCACGGTCAGTGCCGCGAACGCCACCGCTGCCACCAGCATGCGCCGGCCCGCTTCCACGTGCGTGCCCTTGCGCAGGTACCACGCGCCGACGCCACCGATCACGAAACAGGTGGTGATGAACGAACCCAGCGCCATGTGCGCCAGCCGGTACGGGAACGAAGGATTGAACACCACCTGCCACCAGTCCACCGGATGCACCACGCCGTTGACCATCTCGTAGCCGGCCGGCGTATGCAGCCAGCTGTTGGACGACAGGATCCAGAACGTGGAGAACAGCGTGCCCAGCGCCACCATGCAGGTGGACAGGAAATGCAGGCGCGGCGAGACGCGGCCCCAGCCGAACATCATCACGCCGAGGAAGCTGGCTTCCAGGAAGAACGCGGTCAGCACTTCGTAGGTCAGCAGCGGGCCGATGACCGTGCCGGCCACCTCGCTCAGCCGTGGCCAGTTGGTTCCGAACTGGAAGGCCATGACGATGCCGCTGACCACGCCCATGCCGAACGACACCGCGAAGATCTTCTGCCAGAAGAAATACAGCTCGCGCCACACGGGCAGCTTGGTGCGCAGCCAGCGCCATTCGATGAAGGCCAGCCAGCTGGCCGTGCCAATGGTGAAGGCGGGGAACAGCACATGGAAACTGATGACGAATCCGAACTGGATCCGGGACAACAACAACGCGTCCAAGGGACGCCTCCTGCCTGTGACCGGTGGGATACCGGACCACTTTAGGAGGATTTCGTTAAGACGGGATGCGACCGGGTGACGCGCTGCTTCACTTTGTCGCAGGGACCGGCCGGGGAAGTGATGAACCGTCCTCAGCGCTGGGGGCCATTGGCCCCCAGTCGATTCATCATTGACGATTCTCCAGCAGGTATCCCCTGATCGCGGGGTCCAATCGGACCCTCAACGCAATCTCCTCGATCTGCGCCTCACTTAAACGATAGTTCAAGTCAGCAGGCATCTTCTTGACGAGGGGGACACTTTTCGGATTGGCGATGAACCATACATAGCCTCTCGCAACCCCAGCACGTGGCAGCCCGATCACATCGGAATCGGTCCCATCGGCCATACGCTCTGCTATGAGGCTCTTCGTATGCTCGGAGTTTTCATAGCGTGCGTTCATTGCCTGCAGCAGGGAGTTCTCATACTTCGCTCCCAATTCATCGCTCTGCATGAATCGGAAGTAGCCGTAGACGAAGCCAAGCACGACCGCAGACAGGAGAACCGCCGTTGAGACTTTCCGCATATGCGCCTCAATGATCCGGGTTGAACGACTCAAAGGCAGAGGGCGCAGTTGAGCCCTGCCAAAGCATGGAAATGCTTGCCGCGTTCATCGCTGCAATACCGCCCACCGATACTGGGAATGGGCTGCGGAACGGCATGAGCATCGAGCGAATTCCGCCGGCCGTCAGAGCGTCCTGGGTGCGCGTCGCGCAGGTGTCTCCCCAGGCTTTTACCGGTTCAGACTTGGGATTGGGCAGGCGAATTCCCCTCTTGGTCTCAAGCTGCGCGATCATTCGCGCCTCCTGCTCCGGACTGGTCTTGATCGTAATCAACGTACTGGTTCGGTACTCGGACTGCTTGTTTAGATAGTCTGTAAGTGAGCTACCGTAGTCCGTCAGGGTTCCATCGCTGTAAACACCCTTTCCCGTGAACGCGATGGCCACGTGTCCAGCGGCGTTGCCTGATGTCTCACCCCCGAGGATTACCAAGGTGTCCAGACCGAGAGGGTCCACACGGCTGATTGGATTGGCCCCGGTGTAGCTGTAGGTATTACTGCCCGCGGCCAGCCCGACCGGATCGCTTTGCACATACCGGCCTATGGCCGCGTCGTAGTCCCGGAATCCGTTGTACCAAAGCCCCGTTTCCTGATCGAAGTACTGACCGGGGAAACCGATGTTCAAACCACCGATGGAGTCCGTTCGCACAGAACGTCCATATGCATAGTTGTAGGCTTGCCAGACCACTGCCCGATCTGCGTTGCTGGCGGCCTCAGGACGGCCGAGGTGATCGCCGTGGATCTGGGAAATCGTCCCTTGCCGCGACAGTCCAACCAGCTCACCATCGAACCAAAGGTAATTGCTCCATATGCCACTGCCTCGTTCCGACATCAACCTGTTCTGCCCGGCGTACGTGTAATAGCTGGTACCGGCCGGGTTGATCTTCGCCAAGCGCTGGCCAAGCGGATTGAGAAGATACTGAGTGCCATATCCGTTGACCTGTGAGGATGTCATCCGGTTGAACGCTGAATAGCCGTAGGTGCGCTCGTCGCCAGCCGCATGCTCTGCGGTCCGGTTCCCCATCGCATCGTAGCTGTAGCTGCGTGATTCATCGCCAGGCTTGTTGGACGAGTACCCAAGCAGACGATTGCTGCCTGCATCGATGCTGAAGGTGCGGGTGTGGTTACCTTCGCCGAAAATCGTCCAGTTGCTGTTTTCATCGTAGCGCATCGTGTGGCCTTTCCCACCTCGCTGCTGCTCGGAAATACGGCCAAGACTGTCATAGCCGATCTGCTGGGAAGCACCGGGTTCAACTGCATCATCGATTCGGGTAATTTCGTTGCCACTGCTGTAAGCGTAGGTTTTCGAAAGCACCGTTGAATTCGCGCCTGCGATAACCCTCGATTTCAAGCGCCCGTCGACGTCGAATTCCTGACGCTCCTGCAGCCCGTTGGCGAACTGCATGGATCGACGGGCACCGCCCGCCTGGTACTCTGCCTTGTCAACGAGGCGCACCGCCTGACCGTTCTGGATGACGGTCATCGCGTAGGGCGACCCATCCGAGTACTCGTATTGAACCTGCATACCATCGGGATAGGTGATGGTTCTCGGTCTGCGCATCTCGTCGTAGCTGTAGCGCATCGTCAGCAGCTGGCTGACGGTTCCCAGGCGCACGTCGTCACCGCGCTCGGCAACTTGTCCGTCCTGTGTGTAACTGAATGAGGTGATCGCTCCACCCTCTGTGACAGAGCACAACCTGCCTTTGCCGTTCATACAGTTGTCATAGCGGTAGGTCTGCAGCTGCCCAGCGGCACTGGCCTGCAGCAGGCGTCCCTGGCCGTCGTACTGGTACGAGGTGTTTATGCCATCGCCGCGCGTGCTCGCCAACAACAGGCCCGCCGGACTGTACGCCAGCGTAGTCGTTCCCGAATCGGGGCTGTCCTGCGCAAGCAGGTTGCCCAGCCCGTCAAATTCATAGAGGGTAACCTTGCCACGAGGGTCTCTGATCTGGACCACGCGATCCGCCGTGTCATAGGTATATGAGGTCACCCCGCCATCGGGATGCGTCACCTTTGACATCCGCCCCAACGCGTCGTAAGTCATGACCAGCCTGCGTCCCAGAGAATCTACCGTCGCGGTGCGGCGGCCCTCTGCATCGTACTCATGGCGGGTCAGCTGACCGTTGTTTCCACGCTCAACGGTCATGCGGCCCAGTTCATCGTACTCAATCGACTTGCTGAGAATCACCACCGACGCCAGTATCAACAATCCAGAACTCATCATTCTTCCTCGTAGCAGTTGACGCCGCTGCAGTTGGGGCCGCTGCCCTTCCCGCCAACGGTGATGCGATACTCGTGGTTCGGTCCGAAGCGGATACCCGCGTCCATCATCTGAAAGTAGCGGACGTGTGTTCTGGTCAGCGCTTCTGCAGTGGCCTCATAGCTCCAGTTGAACTGCGCTAGCTCGCCGGGGAGCACCCTGTGACCCAATGCGATCTGCTCCCCGGTGTTGAGCACCATCGCAGTACTTCCCGGATTCCAGACGGTGTTACCCGTGTTTCGTACCGTGAATGTAACGCTCCACGTCTGCTCATCACTGAGTGAAGTGCCGCGCTCGGGATTGATCAGATCAGCGCCACGCAGCATTGCGGGAACCGTAAATCCGCCCTGCGGTCCAACGAGCGAGTTCGGCCCTCCTGCCGGCGAAATGCCATGGATGAAAATACCTTTGCCGCCATGGGCACGACGCATCCCTGCGTCAAGCGGGAGAGTGAATCGATAAGCCCCTCCGCCAATCTGGCATGCCGCTGCCACTCCAGGCTCGCTTGCCTGATTCGCCGAACCCGAGACTGCGAACGTTCCTGCTCCTGCGGCCCCGCCTGCATAGAGGTGAACGTCGATGGAGCGAGCGACTCCGGTCGCGCATGCCCATCCGCGAACGTAGTAGTTCCAGTTAGAATCGTGACTGACTTCATCGATGTTCCCGACGACCATAGGCGCTGGCACGACCGAAGCTCCGCTTCCACCCAACGATCGATTCTGCCCGCCATCAACGGCGTTACCGTAGACCGTTATCGTCTTCCCACCATGCTGCAGGCGCAGATCAGCGGGCAGGCCAATGTGATACCGGTAGTTGCTTCCACCCGCCTTGCAGGACGTAGCAACCTGCGGCTCGCTCACGAGGTTGGCAGTGTTGCCACCAAGGAAGGAAGACCCGCCTGCAGCATCATTGGCGTAAACGTGGACGTCGATGGATCCGTCCATGCCCATGGAACACGCCCAGCCTTCAACGTACCAGTTCCAGTTGGTGTCGTGGGTCACGCGGTCAATCGCACCCGTCACCTGGGTGGTGACAGGGTATGCAGTTTCCATTACCTGCTCGAAGGTCACCTGCGATGCATTGTTGTAGCCGAATGCCCTTCGCGAGTACCCACCACGCTTGTTGGGAGACCACGTCTCCAAAAGACGCAGCGCGGAATCATAGTAGTTGTGGACCTGGCTGCCGTCGGGGTGGACAACCGTATCCACGAGGCCGGCGGGTGTATAGCTGTAGGTCGTGGTGAACGGCTTCCCGTCGACCGTGCTTGTTTCCTTGATCGTGCGGCCACGTGCATCGTACACATAGTCATTGATGGCGCCGTTGGCAGTCGTTATCCGACCCGGCTTTCCAAGGCCATTGTGATTCTCGAAGCGGATGCTGTGTCCCGATCCATTGGTATAGGCGATCAAGTCCCCCGCCACCGAGTACTGAAGGGTGGAGCGGTCTCCTGTACCCGGCAGTGGGCCATCGATCGTCATTTCGGCGACGAGGCCATTGCCGTGCAGGCGATAACCATAGGTAACCTGCTGCTCACGACCCGCACCAGCCGCAGTCAGGTCCTTGTTCGTGATGCTGAGGATGCGCCCCCTGGCGTCGTAGCTGTACCGTGTCGTGGCCTGGCCTGCCAGCGTCTGCGACAGCAGGCGATTGTTCGCCATGTCCCATTCGTAGGTCCAGGTCCGCGCCACGGGCGTACCTGCGGCTTCCACGCGCCGAAGGATGTGGCCCTGGCCGTCGTAGCTGTACTCGGTCACGACGCCCGCGAAGTCGGTGGTGCGTCGCTCGTAGCCGTTTTCGTCGTAGGCCTTCTCTTTGAAACTTGCAGGGCAGCTTCCGGCGGCACCGGACACTGAGACCAAGCGATCGTCTTGGTACGCATAGGTGGTCTTACGGCCCAAGGGCGTTGTCTCGGTAACATCTATGCGTACCGGAATCGCCTTTGCCGGGTCAGACGCTTGCGCGACCGGGGCCGAAGCAGCCATCGCAAACTGCTGCATGGGCTCATCCACCAGGCGTGGCCCGTGGCAGTTCTGCACACCATTGGGTCCGTACTCGCACATCCGCCGCTCTTCGTTGAATACATAGCCGCCGGGCGGTAGCGGCGCAGGTGGCGGAATGACCGGCTTGCTGCTCTTCACATCGTAGGCGAACTGAAAGCGTTCAACGCCACCACTGTGCTGGGTCGAGGTTGCTCGCCCTTCAGCGTCGTAGGTGAAGGTCGAGTAGCGCGTGTCGTTGAATGCCTTACCGGTCAGTGCCCCGGGCAAGCGATTATCTTCGTAGAAGTACGTGATCGTGCTGCCCGGCAACAGAGCATTGGTCAGACGACCGGACCCTGCCCCACTTCCGAAGATGTTGTGGTCGTAATAGTAGCGATAGACATTCCCCGCCGGATCCGTGACCTTTGCCGCCATGCCGTTGGCCCATTCGAAGGCCACGAAGCGTCCCGACGTATGGGTCACCCGGTCGAGATAGTCCCCGCGATAGGTGAAAGTCCAACCTATTCCTTGTTCGTTCACGCGGGTGGTGATTCGCCCTGCTGCCGAGTATGTCTCATGCCCATTGACGTCGTTGAACAGGGTCAGCGAACCGTCCTGATTCCGCACGATGTAGGCGATCGGCAATGCCTTCTGTTCAACGAAGTTGCCGCTGGCGGCATCACGCTGGAAGCGGATCCGACGGCCATCGGGCCTCTGTGCCCAGATCGTCTTCCCGTCGGCGGCGACAGTAATCGAGTAGTCGAAGTTGCTCAGCCAGAATCGGCCAAAAAGACCACGGCCACTCCAGAAGGAGTTGTAGGTACGCGACAGTCGAAGCGGCATTGCACCTTCGCTGCTGAAATCGACTTCAGGTTCGACCTTGTTGCCTGTCGAAAGCACAACGGGGTTGCCGCTCACTTCGCCAGCACAACGTGCCTTTTCCAGCTTGTCGGCGGTGCGCTGCTCTTCGACGCTTGGCGTGGTGATCGACCCGCCCGAACCAGCGCCGGGCCCACGATCCCAATCACCGTTGTTGCTGTTGCCACCGCCACCACCCCAGCCACCCCAGCCCATATCCACGATGCCATCGTCCCAGCATTCGACCTGGGACGCTGAGACCGGTTGGCTTTCCTGGTTGAACGTCATCCCCGTCACGGTCGTCACACAGTGGCGTGCTGCCTGCGCGTGTGGGGAGAAAGAGGAGGCTCCGAAGCCGACGATCGCCAACGCCAGAAGGCTGGGCCGACCAAGGTGGTACGAGTTTTCGAGTTGCACTTGCTGATTCCTGTCAGGCGCATTGCTCGCCATCGGGGAACGCGAAATGCTTCCGCCATCCATGGCGACACAACCAAGGCGGCGATCTTCACATTTGTATTCACAAAACACAATGTGTTCATGCTTCGTCCGGGACGTCGCTACGGCGGGGCCAGCGGGCCGGCCCAACGAGGTTGCGATTCAGCCCCGGAAGTACCAGACGCCTGCCGCCACCAACGCCCCAACCAGCACCACCTGCACCACCACGTACCACACACCACTGTCGCGCGATTCAGAAGTAATGCGCTTCTGCAGCGCCTCGCTCACATCCGGCGCGTCTTCCTGCTGCGCCTGCTCACGCAACGCCTGGGCCAGCGCGCGCTCTTCCGCATCGCGGGGGTCGGTTGGTAGGTTCACAGCAGTTCTCCAGCGGAGGCGTGCCGCGTCAGTTCCTGCTTCAGGACCTGGCGCGCGCGGTGCAGGTGGCTCTTGATGGTACCGCGCGCCAGCCCGGTCACCTGCTCGATCTCGGCCAGATCGAAATCCTCCAGGTAGTGCAACCCGACGATCAGCCGCTGTGGCGCACTCAGCCGTTCCAGTGCCGCGCCCAGCTGGCGCCCGGCCTGCAGCATCTCGCTCAGTTCGGCCGGGCCCGGGCCTTCATCACCGATGCCAAGTTCTTCCGGCACCTCCACCGCAACCATCCATTGCGCTTCCAGGCGTCGCCGTCGCAGGTGCTGCAGCGCGGTGGTGTAGGCCACCCGCGAAACCCAGGTACGCAACGAAGATTCAAATCGGAACCGGTGCAACTGGCGGAACACCGCCAGGAAGGTTTCCTGCAGCAGATCGGCCACCTGGTCGCGGTCGCCAACCATGCGACCGATCACGTGCGCGCAGGTGCGCTGATGCGCCTGCACCAGCTGCGCGAACGCCGGCTGCGAACCATCGATGATGGCGCGGACCAGAGCGCGGTCGTCATCTGCGTCGGGTATGGGCTCGGCGGGGACGTCGCGGCGACGCCCCCGCAATGCAGCCAATGCTCCACCCAGCAGGCTCATGCGCAGGGCGCCCCCTGTGCCCGTGGCATGCCTGCCTCAGCCCTTGCGCGCGGCGGGGCGGGTGAAGTGCCAGGCCAGCAGCTGACCGAGGCCGGCACTGCCGACCATCGCGGCGGCGGCGCCGAAGGTCAGTTCGCGTGCACCGATCGCCTCCAGCAGGCCCATTGCCACGGCCAGGCTGACCAGGCTGATGCCCCAGCGCAGCGCGCCCTGGCGGCGGCGCTCTTCTTCCAGCACGGCCAGCGAGCGGATCACTTCCTCCGGCACGTGCGGGGCCACCAGCTTGCTGCGCGCGCGCGCATCGGCAATGGCATGGATCGCGTAGGCGATGCAGATGAAGAGGGTGATCGGGATCAGTTCCTGCATGGTCGGGCTCCTGTTCGATGGATGATGCGGGTTCACGAGAATGGATGCGCGACCACGGCAACCGGTTGCACTAGCTGCCTGCCACCTCGTCGCTGGCGCCGGGCGTGTCCGCCGGGTCCGGGAAATAGGTCTCCACCTGAAAACCCAGCTGCAGGTCCGCCATCAGTCCCAGCAACTGCTGATCCAGCACAAGAACCCGCCCATGCGGTCTTTCCAAAGATGCCGACACGCACGCCGATCGAAGCCCCCTCCTGCAGCAGTTCCCCGATCACATCGGCGCGTGCCCGCAGGAGATCGACCAACGCCGGCCAGGCATCCATCACCCAGCCGTCCTTGCCCCTCTCCAGTACGAACACCACGCGGGTCTCCGCATGCCCGCTGATCAGGCTGCCGTCGCGATCCCGGTATCCGGTTCCGACGTCTCGGGAGAACGCCGGTTCCAGATCCAGCCGGGCGGCAATCCCGGCGCCGGCCTCTGTTGGGTGCTGCACGCGCAGCGAGATCCTGTAGTCGTAGCAGTACATATCGGTTCCATCCGAACGGAATGGCCATCATGCCGCACACGCCGTCGCAGCGACTTGGAGAGGGCCATTTTGCCGATTCCGCTGCCATGACCTGTGGCCCCTGCCTCTGGCCCTTGCGGCTGCTACGCTTGGCCGGTTTTCCTCTACTGGTGCCGTCCGCCCATGTCCCGAGTGCTGCCCCTGTCCCTCCTGCTGTCGGCCGTGCTGGCCGCACCGGCCGCGCATGCCGCGCCGACGCCGATCACCATCGAACAGGCCATGGCCGACCCGGACTGGATCGGCCCGCCAGTCGAGAAGGCTTGGTGGTCGTGGAACAGCCAGCAGGTGGAGTACCAGCTCAAGCGCAACGGCAGCCCGGTGCGCGATACCTTCCGCCAGCCGGTGGCCGGTGGCGTGGCCGCGCAGGTGGCCGATGACCAGCGCGGCACCCTGGACGTGGCCGAGCCGGTCTACGACCGCAGCCGCAGCCGCAGCGCCTTCGTGCGCAATGGCGACGTGTTCGTGCGCGACCTGCGCAGCGGCGCGCTGACGCAGCTGACCCGCAGCAACGAGCGCGCGGGCAACGTGAACTTTGCCGCCGACAATGGCGTGATCTGGTGCGTCGGCCAGAACTGGTTCCACTGGGCCGCCGCCAGCGGCGTGCAGCAGGTGGCCAGCCTGAAGGCCGAAAAGGATCCGCGTACACCGCCGAAGGCCGACGTGCTGCGCGACCAGCAGCTGCGCACGCTGGAAACCCTTCGCCGCGACCGTGACCAGCGCGAAGCACTGAAGGACCAGGACCAGCGCTGGCGCCAGGCTGACCCGACCCGCGCGCCGGGCCCGGTGTACCTGGGCGCCGACGTGGAGATCGCCGACAGCGTGCTGTCGCCTGACCTGACCCACCTGGTCGTGGTGACCAAGCCGAAGGACTTCGATGACGGCCGTGGCGGCAAGATGCCGCTGTACGTGACCGAGTCGGGCTACGAGGAAACCGAGGACACCCGCACCCGCGTCGGCCGTAACGGCTTCGAGCCGCACACGCTGTGGTACGTGGACGTGCGCACCGGCAAGGCCGAGAAGGTTTCGCTGGCCGGCCTGCCGGGCATCAGCACCGATCCGCTGGCCGAGCTGCGCCGCAAGGCCGGCAAGGACGCGCTGAAGGGCGAGCGCAGCCTGCAGGTGATGAGCGACTTCATGGGCGGTGGCATCCGCTGGAGCCCCGATGGCCAGCAGGCCGCGGTGATGCTGCGTGCCAACGACAACAAGGACCGCTGGATCGTCAGCATCAACGCCGCCGACGGCCGCGTGCAGAACCGCCATCGCCTGACCGACAACGCCTGGATCAACTGGGGCTTCAATGATTTCGGCTGGATGGCCGATGGCCGCACGCTGTGGCTGCTGTCGGAGGAATCGGGCTTCTCGCACCTGTATACCCAGTCCGGTACGGCCAAGCCGCAGGCGCTGACCAGCGGCAAGTGGGAAACCTCGGCGCCGGTGCCCTCGGCCGATGGCAAGGGTTTCTACTTCCTGTGCAACCAGCAGGCGCCGCATGACTACGAAGTCTGCGCGGTCGACACCGGCAGCCGCCAAGTGCGCGAGCTGACCAGCCTCAACGGCGTGGAAGACTTCTCGCTGTCGCCGGACGGCCAGCAGCTGCTGGTGCGCTACTCCGGCGCCTACCTGCCGGCGCAGCTGGCCGTGGTACCGAGCACCGGCGCAGGCCAGGCCCGCGTGCTGACCGACACCCGCACTGCCGAGTTCAAGGCGCGCCAGTGGATCCAGCCGAAGCTGGTGGCGGTGCCGTCCAAGCATGGCGCCGGCGTGGTCTGGGCCAAGTACTACGAGCCCGAAAACAAGGAACCGGGGAAGAAGTACCCGATCGTGATGTTCGTGCACGGCGCCGGCTACCTGCAGAACGTGCACCAGCGCTACCCGGCCTACTTCCGCGAGCAGATGTTCCACAACCTGCTGGTGCAGAAGGGCTACATCGTGCTGGACATGGATTACCGCGGCAGCGAGGGCTACGGCCGCGACTGGCGTACGGCGATCTACCGCAACATGGGCCACCCGGAACTGGAAGACTACAAGGACGGCCTGGACTGGCTGGTCGACACCCAGCAGGGTGACCGCGACCATGCCGGCATCTACGGTGGTTCCTACGGCGGCTTCATGACCTTCATGGCCCTGTTCCGCTCGCCGGGCACGTTCAAGGCCGGCGCCGCGCTGCGCCCGGTGGTGGACTGGCACCAGTACAACCACGGCTATACCAGCAACATCCTCAATACCCCGGACATCGATCCGGAGGCGTACCGCGTGTCCTCGCCGATCGAATACGCGCAGAACCTGCAGGACAACCTGCTGATCGCCCACGGCATGATGGATGACAACGTGTTCTTCCAGGACTCGGTGAACCTCACCCAGCGCCTGATCGAACTGCACAAGGACAACTGGTCGATCGCACCGTACCCGCTGGAGCGCCACGGCTATGTGCGCGCCGATTCCTGGCTGGACCAGTACAAGCGCATCCTCAAGCTGTTCGAGCAGAACCTGAAGTGAGCAACGCCGCGGCCACGATCCACATCGTGGCCGCGGTCATCCTGGATGACCGCGGCCGGGCGCTGGTGGTGCGCAAGCACGGCGCCAGCCGCTTCATCCAACCGGGCGGCAAGCCCGAACCCGGCGAAGCGCCGCTGCAGGCGCTGGCCCGCGAACTGGACGAAGAACTCGGTGTGCAGTTGTGCGCCGATACCGCCATCGCGCTGGGCACCTTCGAGGATTGGGCGGTGAACGAGCCCGGCCATCGCGTGCAGGCACAGGCCTGGTGGGTGCGGGTGGACGGCACGCCACAGGCATGTGCCGAGATCGCCGAACTGGCCTGGGTGCCGCTGCAGCCGCCGCATGGCCAGCCCTTGGCACCGTTGAGCGAACACCATATCCTGCCGGCCGTCGCCACCCGGGTGACGGCCCGCTGATCGCGCGGGCACCGATTGCAAGGACACCGGATGTCAATGTCGATCCCGCCGATTCCCTCGCTGGTCCAGCCGACCTATCACGCCTGGGTGCGCCCGATCGCACACGCTTCGTTCTGGCTGTCGCTGCTGCTCACGGTGTACTTCGTGATGCAGGGGCTGCTGCTGTGGCCGCTGCACAACCTTCCGATCTGGCATCTGGTTGAGAGGGAAGTACAAGACCAGCACCTGCACAGCCTGACCTGGCTGTTGGCGCATCCGGTGGCCGCGTCGATGATCGTCGCGCTGCTGTGCCTGGCCTCGACGCTGGCCAGCTGGGGCCTGCTGCGCGAGCGCAGCTGGGGCCTGTGGAGCTTTGTGGTGATCCTGCTGCTGAGCGCATTGGCCAACTTTGCGGTCGCCGGCTGGTTGGACGTGTTCATGCGTGATGTCATCCCGTTTCTCTCCGACGACGCCGTCCTGCAGCAGGAACTCCATCTGAAACGCTGGTTGATCACGCTAACCGTGGTGGCCATGTCATTTGTGCTCCTCGGCCTGCAGGGCTGGCTGGCCTGGCGCCTGTTGCGGCCGGACCTCCGCTCGCGCTTCCACTGAGCCCCCCCTTTCCCGCACGACAAGGACCGTCGCTTGCGCTTGCCGACCCTTCTCCCCGCATTGCTGCTGTTGACTGCGCTGCCTGCCAGCGCCGACGCGCTGCAATGTGGCGAATACCGCAGCGCCGATGGCGGCATGGCGCTGGTGTTCACCACTCCCGGCAGCGGCTACCACCACGATGATGGCAGCGAGCCGCAGCCGCTGTGGGTTGATCGCGGTGCGGCACAGACGCGGTTGGTCATGCTCGACGATGGCGTGGCGCAGCCGATCCGGATCAGCGCCGATGGGCAGCGCATCGAGTACGACGGGGTGGTGCTCTACACCCTGCGCCAGTCCCGCACCTGCGCCAGCGAGCCCAGCGCGATGGACGGCAGCTGCCGCGTCGCCGGCAGCCACTGCGTTGCACGGCTGCCCACGGCCTCACCCGGCCAGGCCCAGCGTGCGTGCAGCGAAGGCGTTGGCGCGGGCTGCTCGGCGCTGCTGCGCCAGCTTCGCGATGGAACAACTGTAACCGGCAGCGATGACACCAGCCCCGCGCGCTTCGAACGCCCGCCCATCTGCCGCGAACACACGCCCGGCCATGACCCGCCGGCCTGCGAGACGCTGACCGGCGATGCGCTGGCCGCCGCCATGCAGAAGGTCGGTGAACGCCTGCAACAGGAAGACGAAAACATGCCGGATTCACCGCTTCCGGCCGCTGCACGTGATCGCCTGCAGCAGTTGTGCCTGCAGCAACGTGGTGGCCGCTTCTGCGTCGAAGTAGCCGCACAGCAGCTGATCGCGCTGGAGCCCGCATTGGCGGTGCAGGCGCTGCAGGTGGTCTGCGATGCCGGCCGCGCCAGCGCCTGCGAACGCATCGCACCGCTGCGCGGTCCCGGCACCGACCTGCGCCTCGTCCCGGCCCAGCAGGTGCCCTGCGGCCGCTACCAGGCCGATGGAGGCGTGATCGACAGGCTCGACTTCGGCGATGGCACCCGGGCCCGCCTGCAGAACGGCGCCATCCACCTGCAGCAGAACGGCGAAACCCTTGTGCTGCGCCAGCTCGGCAACGGCGATCTGCTCGGCATGGATGCGCAGACCGCCTACCAGCGTTACCAGCCCGTGCCCGGCACGGCAGAATGTACGCCCCCGCGCGAGGGCCCTGGTTCGCCGTAGCGCCTGGAGTTTCCCGTTCGATCGTCAAGGAGACGACATGCATTCACCCGCACCGCGCCAGCGCTGGCTGGCCTGGGCGTTGCTGCTGGCCGCACCGATGGCCGCCGCACAGTCACCGCAATGCGGCCTGTTCAAGGCCGACGAAGGCAGCAGCACGCTGCGCATCAGCTCACCCAACCGTGGCGAGCAGAAGCACTTCGGCAGTGCACCGTCTCCGGTCGCGTTCCAGCAGATCGACGGGAAGCTGCAACTGGTGAACCTGGAGTACGGCCTGCCCAGCCCGCTGCAGGTACGTGATCGTGGCCGCACGGTCGAGGTGGATGGCACGACCTACATCCTGCTGGCCCCCGAACAGTGCGCCGCAGCAGCCACGCCGGCTGAAGGCGGCTGCCTGGCCAATGCCGTGGCCTGCCTGGACAACCGTCACGAAGCCACTCCGGCCGCGCTGGAAGCAGGGTGTCGGGAAGGCGTGCCCGGCATGTGCCTGCAACTGGCTGATCGCTGGCGTGATGAAGCCAAGCCTACGGTGAAGGCCGATCCTGTCCAGCAGAAGGCGGCCCTCGACGCCGCCCTGTCCGGCATCAAGCTCCCCGCTGCCTGTGACAACGGTGGCTTCGAACAGGAAACCCCGGCATGTGCCGCCGCGCTCGAGGCCGACCCCGCAGTGCAGGCGCAGCTGGTCAAGGCCGCGATGACGGCAGCCATGACCGAAGCCATGGTGACGATGACGGCGCCGACCGTGCCGGTGATCATTCCGGCTGAGCGGCGGCAACAGTTGTTGCGGCTGTGCCGCGAGGTAGCGCATGGCGGCTTCTGCGAGCGGGTGGCCGAACTGTCCTGGGACGCGGGAGATCCCCTGCTGGCGGTGCAGGCGCTGGCTGCGGCCTGCACACCGGGCAACGACACCGCCACCTGCGAGCGTCTGCCGGCGTTGCAGGCGCTGGGCGCATCATTGCAACCGCAACCGGCAACGGCCCTGCCCTGCGGCAACTACCGGGCCGATGGCGGTCTGATGGACACGCTGGACTTCGGTGACAACGGCCTGGTCGGCGTTGGCTGGAACAGTCATCTCCGCGCCCGCGTCGAAGAGGGCGACATCCGCATCCGCCACGACAGGGGCGGCGACTTCGTGCTGCGTCCGCTGCCTGGCGGCCAGCTGCTGGGCCTGGATACCTGGACCCGCTTCCAGGTGTTCACCCCCACTGGCGATGGCCCGGGCCGCTGCAGTGCACCGAAGCAGTACACCGTGCTGCCGCTACCCCAGGATTGCCCGCAGGCGCTCGCTACCGGCGGGGCGGAAGCCTGCTGCGCGCAGGGCAAGCTGCAGGGCTGCAACATGCTCGGCAACCGCCTTGCGCTGTCCGGGCACTGGCTGCAGGCCGCCGAGCACTACACCACGGTCTGCCGCGCCGGCGTCCGCGAGGGCTGCGAGAACCTGGTCACGGCCCAGGGCAACGATGCCGAGGTGGATGCACATGCACTGCTGGACCGGCTGTGCAAGGCCGACCGCAGTGGCCTGCACGTGGCCTGCGACGTGCTCGGCACCCAGAACTGGGAACTGATCGATCTGGGCCGCGCGCTGCAGAAGGCGGCCGATGACGCGGCATCAGACGACACCCCGCCGCCACGCCATTCCAACCGCAAGCGCTGAGCCGGCCAGGGCCTGTCGGCAGCTTCGGGCGGGCCCTGCGGTAAAGTACGCGCCATGAACGAATTCGAGCGCGTGCGCGCCTACCTCACCGACCTGCAGGACCGCATCTGTGCGGCGATCGAGGCCGTCGATGGCCGGGCCCGCTTCCAGGAAGACCTGTGGCAGCGTGCCGAGGGCGGCGGTGGGCGCACCCGCGTGCTGCGCGACGGCGCGGTGTTCGAGCAGGCCGGTATCGGCTTTTCCGATGTGTCCGGCAGCCGCCTGCCGCCGTCGGCCTCGGCCAACCGCCCGGAACTGGCCGGCGCCTCCTGGCGCGCCACCGGCGTGTCGCTGGTGTTCCACCCGCTCAACCCCTACGTGCCGACCACCCATGCCAACGTGCGCTTCTTCCAGGCACAGCGCGACGGTGAAGTGGTGGCCAGCTGGTTCGGCGGCGGCTTCGACCTGACCCCGTTCTATCCGTTCGACGAGGACGTGCAGCACTGGCACAAGGTGGCACGCGATCTGTGTGCTCCGTTCGGCGACGAACGCTATGCCGCGCACAAGCGCTGGTGTGATGAGTACTTCTTCCTGCGCCACCGCAATGAAACGCGCGGCGTCGGCGGGCTGTTCTTCGACGACCTGCACGGCGACTTCGAGCGCGACTTCGCTTATCTGCGTGCGGTCGGCGATGGTTTCCTCGACGCCTACCTGCCGATCGTGCAGCAGCGCAAGGACGCCATCTATGGCGAGCGCGAACGCGAGTTCCAGCTGTACCGCCGCGGCCGCTACGTGGAGTTCAACCTGGTCTACGACCGCGGCACCCTGTTCGGGCTGCAGAGCGGTGGCCGCAGCGAAAGCATCCTGATGAGCCTGCCGCCCCGGGTACGCTGGGAGTACGGCTTCACCCCGGAAGCGGGCAGCGCCGAGGCGCGCCTGGCCGACTATCTGGTGCCGCGCGACTGGCTGTGATCTTCCGGCGCCACGCCTGACCCGTGGCGCCCTCTCCTGCCTGTGGTGCGCCCCGCACCGGACAGGCCCTGCTCACTTCCTTCAAGGATGACCCCATGCCCGCTGCTGTTTCCCCCCGCCCCCGCGCTGCGGGCTGGCGCTCCCTGCTGTTGCTTGCATTGGCCTCGGCCAGCCTGCCGGCCGCCGCTCAGTCGATGGCCTGCGGCACCTACAAGGACAGCAACGGCAACACCACGCTGACCCTGGAGAGCGAAGGCCACGGCTTCCTGTCCGGCCCCTACCAGGCCACCGAGGAGCTGCGCATCGCCCGCCAGGAAGACGTGCTCGGTACCGGCAACCTGTCCACGGGCCAGCTGGAAAACTGGTACTTCTCGGACAACGACCGCACGATCAGCACGCCCTATCGCGAGTTCACCCGTGAGCACGCCGCCGCCTGCAAGACGATGCCGCAGCCCGTCGAGGGCGGTTGCGTGATGAACACCTCCGAGTGCCTGGAGGCGCTGCCAGAGGCCGCACCCGTGAAACTGCACGCCTGGTGCGCCGAGGGCGTGGGCGCAGCCTGCATGCGCCTGCTGGAGACCTACCAGCAGCAGGCCAAGGACGCAGCGCCCGGAAAGGAAGAACCGCCGATTCCCGAGATCTGCAGGGAGGAGCTGCCCTCGTTCGACGCCGAGGGTTGCATGACGGCAGCCAAGGAGATTGCCTCGGAAATGATGGGCAAGGCCCTGCTCGGCCTGCAGCATTCCGTGGATGCGCCTCTGCCACCTGCACAGCTTGATGAACTGATCGACCTTTGCCGCGTGCAACAGGGCGAAACGTTCTGCGCCGACACCGCCGAAACCTTGTGGAGCAGTGGCCGCCTGCAGGAGGCCCGCGATGCGCTGCAGCGATCCTGTGCACAGCGCGCGGATGCCCCGGCCTGCGGTCCGGCCAAAGACCTTGCCGTTCTCGCCAGCGCCCCCGCGGCAGCGCTCACGCCGGTGCCGGCCGCCGCACTGCCCTGTGGCAGCTTTGAAGCCGAGCGCAGCGTGCTGTCGCAGCTGCGTTTCCTCGAGGGTGGTGTGGTTGAGGCCGGTGGCCGCGAACAGCCACTGCGGGCAAGCCTGCGCGATGGCCGCATCCTCATCCACCGCGATATCGGCAGCGACTTCGTGCTGCAGCTGCTGCAGAACGGCAACCTGGTCGGTATCGACAGCGGCAATCGTTTCGCCTATTACGAGCGCAAACCGGCGGCCGGCACTACCCGCTGCACACCGTGAATGATGCGCTGTAGCGCCGAGCCCATGCTCGGTGCTGCACGATCAGGTGCCCTTCCGCGGAAGGATGGTGATGTGCCCGGTCGTCTCCAGCAGGGCGATCTGCACATCCTCGATCCGCAGGCCACCCTGCTGGCGCAACGCAGCATCGAAATCGGCCCGGCTGATCAGTTCGCGGCGAAGAACACCCTCCAAAAGCCGGCCATCGCGCGCGATTACGGTAGGTTCTCCTTCGATCATCCGCTCCATGCGTCGATTCCGGGTGGTCAGCCAGCCCACCCCATAGTTGAGCAGGATGAGGGTCGCGGCCAGCAGCAGGCCGCCGCCCAGCGAGGTATCGGTGCCCAGCAGCGCGTTCTGCACCGCATTGCCCAGCAGCACGATCAACAGCACGTCGAAGGGCGTGATCTGCCCTAGAGCCCGCTTGCCGCCAAGCCGGACCATGCCCAGCACCACGACATAGACCACCACCGCGCGCAGGATGAACTCCCACCAGGGCATTGCCAGTGCAAACAGATCGGGCATGGCCTTCCCCTGTGGAACGGTAGCCCAGCCTAGCACCAAGGATCTGACCCCATCCCTGGTGCTGCGGCGGCACAAATAAAAAGCCCCGCTGACCAGGGGGAGGTCAACGGGGCCGGGGAACGGGCACTTGGGGAGGAGTCCCCGTTCCGAGATCTGCTCCAGGGGATGGGAGAGATCCACAACAGGCGTTGCGCCTGTCGAGAGTTATAGAAGCACTCCGAACACTAACGGTTCGTGAAGGGGCCCAATTTAATGAACCTCGATCAGGACAACATTCATGATCGAGTCAGAAACCTCTGACGAATGAACGAATTCACGTCGTTTTCGGCCTGAAATGCCCTCAGTGCGCTTCGTCCCAGTTGTTGCCGACGCCGGTATCGACCACCAGCGGCACCCGCAGTTTGGCCGCTTGCGACATGCGCTCGACCACCTGCAAACGCAAGTCTTCAACGAAACTGCTTTCGGTTTCGAACACCAGTTCATCGTGCACCTGCAGGATCATCCGTGCCGGTGCGCCGCTGTCACGCAGCCACTGGTCCACGTCCACCATCGCGCGTTTGATGATGTCGGCGGCGGTGCCCTGCATCGGCGCGTTGATCGCCGCGCGTTCGGCACCGGCGCGCAGGCCCTGGTTACGTGCATGAATGTCGTTCAGGTACAGGCGACGACCAAACAGGGTTTCCACATAGCCCTGGTCGCGGGCCTGCTGGCGCATCCGCTCCATGAAATCGCGCACGCCCGGGTAGCGGCTGAAGTACAGCGCCACGTAGTCCTGCGCCTGGCCACGGTCGATGCCCAGGTTGCGGGCCAGGCCGAAGGCGCTCATGCCGTACATCAGCCCGAAGTTGATCGCCTTGGCGGCGCGGCGCTCGTTCGGGGTCACTTCCTCCAGCGTGCGCCCGAACACCTCGGCGGCGGTGGCACGGTGCACGTCGGCGCCCTGCTCGAAGGCACGCACCAGGCCCGGGTCCTCGGACAGGTGGGCCATGATCCGCAGTTCGATCTGCGAATAGTCGGCCGCCAGCAGCTGGAAGCCCTCCGGCGCCACGAACGCGCGGCGGATGCGACGGCCGTCCTCGGTGCGGATCGGGATGTTCTGCAGGTTCGGGTCCGACGAGGACAGGCGGCCGGTGGCGGCTCCGGACTGGTGATAGCTGGTATGCACGCGGCCGGTATCCGGGTTGACCATCTCCGGCAGCTTGTCGGTGTAGGTGCTGCGCAGCTTGGCCAGCCCGCGGTACTCCAGGATCACGCGCGGCAGCTCGTGCTGGTCGGCAATCGCCTCCAGCGCCTCTTCATTGGTGCTGGGCTGGCCCTTGGGGGTCTTCACCACCGCCGGCAGCTTCAACTCGTCGAACAGCACCGCCTGCAGCTGCTTGGGCGAATCCAGGTTGAAGCTGCGCCCGGCCAGCTCGGTGGCTTTCTGCTGCGCGGCCAGCATGCGCGAAGACAGGTCCTGGCTCTGCCGGCGCAGTTCGTCGGTGTCGACCCGCACGCCGTTGGCTTCGATGCTGGCCAGCACCGGCACCAGCGGCATCTCGATGCCGCGGTAAACGCTGTCCAGCGCCGGCTCGGCCAGCAGCTGCGGCTGCAGCGCGTGGTGCAGGCGCAGGGTGATGTCGGCGTCCTCGGCGGCGTAGCGGCTGGCCTCGTCGATGCCCACCTGCGAGAACGGAATCTGCTTGGCGCCCTTGCCGGCCACGTCCTCGAACTTGATGGTGCTGTAGCCCAGGTAGCGCAGCGCCAGCGAATCCATGTCGTGGCGGGTGGCGGTGGAATTGAGCACGAAGCTCTCGAGCATGGTGTCGTCGTGGTAGCCCTGCACCTGCACGCCGTGGCGTCGCAGCACGTGCAGGTCGTACTTGCCGTGCTGGCCCAGCTTCTTCTTCGCCGGGTCCTGCAGCACCGAGCGCAGTGCGTCCAGCACCTGCTGCATCGGCAGCTGGGCCGGCGCACCCGGGTAATCGTGGCCGACCGGAATATACGCCGCCCTGCCCGGCTCGACGGCCAGGCTGATGCCCACCAGCCGCGCACGCATCGCGTCCAGCGCATCGGTTTCGGTATCGAAGCTGATCAGGTCGGCCTGCTGCAGGCGTTCGACCCAGGCCTGCAGCTGCTCGGCGCTCAGCACGGTCTCGTATTCACCCGGCGCGGACAGTGCCGGATCCAGCGTGCCGGCGGCGGGCGCCTCGACGCTGCCACGCGCGAAGCCGGCCGCAGTGCCGCGCAGGCTCGGGGTCGCCTCGCTGGCGGCCACCGGTGCCGGCACCGGCGCACCCAGCTCCTTCAGCGCCTGGGTGAAGCCGTAGCGCGCATACAGCTCGGTCAGCTCCGGCACGTCCTGCTCGCGCAGGGCCAGCGTGGTCGGGCTGGCGTCCAGCGCCAGGTCGGTGCGGATGGTCACCAGCTCGCGGTTCAGCGGCAGGCGCTCCAGCGCCGCGCGCAGGTTTTCGCCGATCTTGCCCTTCATGGTCGGCGCGGCCGCCATCACCCCATCCAGGTGCTGGTACTCGGCCAGCCACTTGGCGGCGGTCTTCGGCCCGCACTTCTCCACGCCCGGCACGTTGTCGACGGTGTCGCCCATCAGCGCCAGCAGGTCGATGATCTGGTCGGCGCGCACGCCGAATTTCTCCATCACCGCCGCATCCGAATCCATGCGGCTTCCGGTCATGGTGTTGACCAGCTCGATGCCCGGGCGCACCAGCTGGGCGAAGTCCTTGTCGCCGGTGGAAATGGTCACCTTCAGGTCCTGCGCCAGGCCCTGGAGGGCCAGCGTGCCGATCACATCGTCGGCTTCCACGCCGGGGACGCGCAGGATGCTGATGCCCAGCGCCTCGACGATGCGGCACATCGGCTCGACCTGGCTGCGCAGCTCATCGGGCATCGGCGGGCGGTTGGCCTTGTACTGGTCGTACAGGTCATCGCGGAAGGTCTTGCCGGGCGCATCGACCACGAACGCGACGTAGGCCGGGCGTTCCTTCAGCGTCGAACGCAGCATGTTGACCACGCCGAACAGTGCGCCAGTGGGTTCACCCTGTGCATTGGACAGGGGCGGCAGCGCGTGGAACGCGCGGTACAGGTAACTGGACCCGTCGATCAGGACTAATCTGCTCATGGGCCGATTCTACGCGCCCGTGCCTGCACCGCGACGACACGGCACGCACCTGGCGATGGGGCATAATCAGGGCTCTCTCCAGGCAAAGGCCCCCGCCGATGAAGACCCTGATGCTGGCTTCCCTGCTCCTGCTCGCTGGCTGCGCCAGCATGGGTGGCGCAGGTGCTCCCCCGGTGGACGTCAAGGGCGCCGATGTCTCCAAGCGCACCATGGACAACGGCGATGTCATCGAGGAATACCGTGTGTCCGGCCAGCTGCGCATGGTCAAGGTGACGCCATCGCGCGGTGCTCCGTTCTACATGTACGACAAGAACGGCGATGGCCGTTTCGACAACGACAAGGACGGTGTGTCGCCGGTGTACTGGAAGCTGTACAGCTGGTGATGTGACCGGGGTCGGATCCCTCTCCACAGGAAAGGGCTCTGACCCCTCAAGGCCATCGGCACGGCCCATCCACGCATGGCGTGGATCTACCGGGACAACGAACGTGGATCCACGCCATGCGTGGGTGACCGCCTATCAGTAGATCCACGCCATGCGTGGATCCGCCCCCCGATCCCCGACAAAAAACAACGCCGGCGCGCATCCTGCGGCCGGCGTCGGGTCCCCTCCCCGGGAACGCTTGAATCAGTGGTGTGGATCAGCGGATGACCAGCACCGGCAGCGTGCTGCGTGCCAGCACTTCGGCGGTCTGGCTGCCCAGCAGCACGCGGGTCACGCCACGGCGGCCGTGCGAGGTCATCACGATCAGATCGCTGTTGCGCTCGCCGGCGGTCTCGATGATGCCGTCAGCCGCGTAGCGGTCCAGCACGTGCACCGGATTGGCGGTGATGCCCTGCTCGGCCGCCTTGGCCAGCGCCGGCTGCAGCACCTTCTGCGCACCTTCCTCGCGGTCGGCCTTGTACTCCGGGCTGTTCATGTAGCCCACGCTCCAGCCCATGGCATCGTACATGCCGACGGCCCATGGCTCGGAAACAGTCACGATATCGACCTCGGCATTGAGGTCCTTGGCCAGCTCCAGGCCCTTGGCCAGGCCCTTGTCGGCCAGCTCGGATCCGTCGGTGGCAATCAGGATGCGCTTGTACATGGTGGGGCTCCGTAGCGATCTGCCAGATGGGAACGACACCATTGCACACCGGATGTGCAGGCCGTGCCTTGAGCAGAATCAATCCGGCGCCGTGCAGGGGCGTGCGCACCGCCCGCTTGCACGCACCGGTCGGGCGGCGCATGCTCGGCGGGCGGCGCACTGCCGCGCTCAAGGATGACCGACATGCAGGACAACAAGCCGCCCGTTTGGAGTTCCCAGAAGTCCATCATGGTCGCCGCGATCATCGCCTTGGCGGTGCTGTTCGGCGGCTACCAGATCGGCAAGGACATGGCGCTGCGCGACAACGCCCGGCAGTCAGCCGGCCGATAACCTGCTGCCGTAGAGTCGAGCTTGCTCGACTCTACAGCGCCCCTACCTTCAGGCGATCTGCACCACGCGTGCGTTCTGGCACAGCGGATAGCTGCCCACGAATCCGGCAATCGCATCACGCATCGCTTCGAACGATTCGCCGTACATGTACAGCGCGGTTTCGGTCGGGCCCTGCCACCAGCTGCAGATCTCGCCCAGGCCGTCGATGTTCTCCGACAGCTGTTCGAACACATGGTTGGAATCGCACTGCTCGTAGACTTCGTCCGGCAGGTTCAGGCCATCCAGGTAGATGCCCAGGCCTTCGGTCACGCCGAAGCTGCGGTCGGCTTCACCCGCGCCCTGCAGCTGCGAACCCTTCGGTGCACCCAGCTGTTCCAGCAGATCGATCAGCTTCGGCACGCCGGCCGCATCGACCAGGGCAACTTCGATATCACCGTATTCGACCTCGCCGAGATCGGACATCGCGGTGCCGCCGCCAGTCAGCTCGCCCACCTGGGCCGCCTGCAGCAGCGCATCGAGCGGATCTTCGAACAGTTCGTGGCGATGCTCCGGCTGCAGCCGGGCGTTCAACTTCACGGTGACGTGCAGCGTGGGTTCGGTCATGGAGGCGTTCCTGGAAGATGTCGCCGCCTATTGTAGGACCGAGCCGTGCCCGGCTGCGTCTCCCTGACCAAAGCCACTCCCCCTGTCTGTCAGCCGAGCTGATAATGCGCGGCGCAAGGACACCATTCCAACAGGGGGAATACATGAAGTCGATCATTGCACCGGCACTGCTGTTGTTGCTCACCGGCTGCGGCATCCGCACCGAAGTGGTGCGCGTGAACGTGCCCGACATCCGGGTGAACCCGGAACAGGGTCCGGTGGTAGTGGTTGCGTCGGTGCGCGACAACCGCCCCCAGTACTTCCCGCAGGTGCAATCGGCAGCGCGCGCAAAGAACATCGGCGGTGTCATCCGTGCCGGCAATGGTGTGCTGGTGGAACTGGAGACGTCCACGGCCTCGGACAAGGCCCGCGAGATCATGATCCAGGCCCTGCGCAACATGGGTTACCGGACTGCAGACAACTGCGAAGCGTCGTGCACGCGCCTGGAGGCTACGCTGACCGATCTTTCGGTAAGTTCTCCGGTGAATGTTTGGCGCGCAGCGACGTACACCCAGCAGATGCTTGCAGACATCGCGGTGCAGGTGACGGCGCGCAAGGACGGGCAGACGCGCACCTTCACGGCTTCCGGCCACGGAGCAAACATCTTCCAGGTGGCCTCGCGGGAGAACTGGGAGATCGCACTGGAGCGCGCGGTAAAGAGTTTCACCAGCAGCCTGCAGCAGTCGATGTCCGAACAGGATGCGGCGGCCGGTTCAAAGGCGCAGGACTGACGCTCGGCTCTTCAGAGCTGGCGGTCAGCGCAGGAACGGGGTCACCTTGCGCTTGAGCAGCTCCACCAGCACCGGGTCCATGTACTCGTAGTCGTCCGGAATATCCAGGCAGATCACCCGCTTGCCGTTCATCCATGTCTTGTAGCGGCTGGACAGGCGGTTGCGGTGCGCCTTCTCCATCACGAACACCAGGTCCGCCCACTGCAGCAGCTCCGGGCTGAGCACTTCATCCGCGTCGGCCAGCAACCCGGCCGATGCGGTTTCGATGCCCGGCCACTCGGCGAACACCTGCTCGGCCGTCGGGCTGCGCAGGCGGTTCTGGCTACAGAGGAAGAGCACGTTGCGGGTCATGGGCTCGGCTCTACAGGTGTTCCAGCCACTCCTCGACGGCGATCAGATCACCGTCAGGTTGGCATACGCCATCACCAGCCACTTGCTGCCGGCGTCGGCAAACTCGACCTGCACGCGGGCGTGGGCGCCGCTGCCTTCGTAGTCGGTCACCATGCCTTCGCCGAACTTGGGATGGGTGACCAGCGCGCCGAGCTTGACTGGCGGCGCCTCGATCGAGGCATGGCCCATCACCCGGCTGGCGCCCATCGAGGCCGGCCGCGAGACCTGCACCTTCGGGCGCACTTCGTGCAGCAGCTCGCGCGGAATCTCGCGCAGGAAGCGCGACGGCAGGCTGTAGTTGTCCTGACCATGGATGCGGCGCGATTCGGCATAGCTCAGCACCAGCTTCTGGCGCGCGCGGGTGATGCCGACGTAGGCCAGGCGGCGCTCTTCTTCCAGCCGCCCGCTTTCCTCCAGCGAACGTGCACTCGGGAACAGGCCGTCTTCCATGCCTGCCAGGAACACCAGCGGAAATTCCAGGCCCTTGGCCGAATGCAGGGTCATCAGCTGCACGCCGTCCTCGCCGGCCTGCGCCTGGCCTTCACCGGCCTCCAGCGCGGCGTAGGCCAGGAACGCGACCAGCTCGTCCATGTCCTCGCCCACTTCCTCGATGTCGTCGGCGCGGCGCACGAAGCGCGAAGCGACCGAGACCAGTTCGTCGAGGTTGTCGGTGCGCGATTCCGAATCCAGCGAATTGCGGCTTTCTTTGCTCCAGTGCTCGCGCAGCTGCGAGCGGGCCAACACGTGGTCCACGCGCTCGGCCAGGGTCATGTGCACGGTCTGCGCCTGCAGCTCGTTGACCAGCCCCAGGAAGCCGGCCAGTGCATTGCGCGCGCGTGCGGCCAGCGCGTTGCCCTGGGTGACCAGCATCGTTGCTTCCCACAGCGAGATGCCCTGCGCGCGCGCCTCGCGGCGCACTTCGTCCAGCGTGCGGTCGCCGATGCCCCGGGTAGGCGTGTTGACCGCGCGCTCGAAGGCGGCGTCATCGTTGCGGTTGGACAGCAGGCGCAGGTAAGCCAGCGCGTCCTTGATTTCGGCACGTTCGAAGAAGCGCATGCCGCCGTACACGCGATAGGGCACCTGTTCGCTCAGCAGCGCCTCTTCAAGCGCGCGCGACTGTGCGTTGCTGCGGTAGAGCACGGCCACTTCGGTGTAGCTGCCACCATCGCGTACCCACTGGCGGGCACGCTCGACGATGTAGCGCGCCTCGTCCATCTCGTTGTACGCGGCATACAGGTCGATCGGCTCGCCGTCGCCGCTGTCGGTCCACAGCTGCTTGCCGATGCGATCCGGGTTGTGCGCGATCACCGCGTTGGCGGCGCCGAGGATGTTGGCGGTGGAGCGGTAGTTCTGTTCCAGGCGGATGGTCTGCGCACCTGGGAAATCACGCAGAAAGCCCTGCACGTTCTCGACCTTGGCGCCGCGCCAGCCGTAGATGGCCTGGTCATCGTCGCCGACCACGAACACGTGGCCGGAATCGCCGGCCAGCACGCGCACGAAGGCGTACTGGATGGCATTGGTATCCTGGAACTCGTCCACCAGGATCTCGCGGAAGCGGGCACGGTAGTGCGACAGCAGCGCCGGGTTGTCGCGCAGCAGTTCATGGGCGCGCAGCAGCAGCTCGGCGAAGTCGACCAGGCCGGCGCGGTCGCAGCGTGCCTGGTATTCGATATAGGCCTGGCGCATGGTTTCCAGCCACGCATCATGCGGCTCGGGCTGGATGTGCTGCGGGCGGCGACCCTCATCCTTCTGTTCGTTGATCCACCAGGCGATCTGCTTGGCCGGGTACTTGCCGTCGTCCAGTTCCAGCGCCTGCACCACGCGCTTGACCAGCCGCAGCTGATCATCTGAATCCATCACCTGGAAGCCTTCGGGCAGCTTGGCGTCCTGCCAATGCAGGCGCAGCAGGCGGTTGGCCAGGCCGTGGAAGGTGCCGATCCACATGCCGCGGCTGCCATTGGGCAGCTGCGCGTCGATGCGGTGGCGCATTTCACCGGCCGCCTTGTTGGTGAAGGTCACCGCGAAAATGCCGTGGGTCGGCACGCCTTCGACTTCATGCAGCCAGGCGATGCGGTGGGTGAGTACGCGGGTCTTGCCGGAACCGGCACCGGCCAGCACCAGGTGGTGGCCGGGGGGAGCGGAGACGGCTTCGCGCTGGGCCGGGTTCAGGCCATCAAGCAGGTGGGAGACATCCATGCCCCCATTTTACGGCATCGCCGTCGCGGCTCCTGCGACCACCTGGGTGGCCAGTGCTTGCGCCTGCTGACGCAGTTCAGGCACCGCCAGGCTTTCCCACAGGCTGCCGATGCGCAGGCTGCCGAGCACGCCCAGCCGCGCCTGCGGCTGGCCACCGGCGGCGCGCAGGCGATCGCCCGGCACCATGCTGTCCAGGCCCAGCCCATGCGGGCCGGGGCGCGCCAGCCCATCGGCCTGCAGCTGCTGCAGCAACGGATTGCGCAGCGCACTGGCGCGGGTTTCGACGCCGGTGGCGTTGATCACGCCGCCAATCGTCCACTGCTGTTCATTGCCCGAGGCATCGCGGCCGCACAGCTGCACGGCATCGCCATCACGCCAGACGCGTTGCAGGCGGGCACGGTGGACGCGCAGCTGGCCGCTGTCGATCAGCGCCTGCAGCTGAACATCCACCTCTTCGGCGATGCGGTGGCGATGCACATCCCAGTAGCGCACCACGTGGCGCAGGAAGCGGCGCTGGTCGGCCGCATCGAGGCTGCACCACAGCGCCTGCCCGTGCGGGCGGATACGGTCCATCACGCCTTGCCACGGCAGATCATCGGCCCGCGCCTGGCGGGCGAAGCCACGCAGCGCGTGCAGGCGCTGGCGCAGGTTCATCGGCAGCAGCACCGCCGGATCGAAGCTGGGCAGGCCGCCGTGTGCGTGCGGCAGCGGCAGCAGGCCGTGGCGCGAGATCACATGCAGCGGCCCGCTGTGACCGGCGGCGACCAGCGCCAGCACGGTGTCGGCCATGCTCAGGCCGGAGCCGACAATGGCCACGGCCTGTTCGCCGGCCAGGGTACGCACACCGTCGTAGTCCCAGGCCTCGATCACGTCATCGGCGGGCAGCGCGTCGGCGCCGGGCACCGGCAGCGGCCGCATGCTGTTGCCGGTGGCCAGCACCGCCTGCGCGGCGTGCAGCGTGCTGCCATCGCCCAGTGTCAGCTGGTAGCCATGGTCATCCGGCTGCAGGCCCAGCACCGGCTGCGCGATCACCTGCAGCTGCGCCGGGCTGGCGGCCACGGCGTCCTGCAGGCGCTGCTTCAGGTAGGCGGCAAAGAAGTGGCGGCACACGTAGCGTTCGCCCAGCACCTCGCGCGCCTCGCCCGGATAGGCGTTGGCGGCCATCAGGTAATCGAGGAAATCGCCGGGCTGGTCGGCAAACGCACTCATCTTCGCCGCCGGCACGTTCAGCAGGTGCTCCGGCCACGGCGTGGCATAGGCGATGCCCTGGGCCAGCTGCGAGGCCGGTTCGAAAATGGCCAGCGCCAGCGGCGCCCGGGCCTGGCGCAGTACCTGGATCGCCACCAGCACCCCGGCCGCACCACCACCGATGATTGCCAGGTCCAGTTCGCCATTACGCGGTGAATCAGTCATGTGCCAATTGTAGGCCATCGGCGATGACGGGCCGGATTGCCGGAATGGGCGGCCGGCATTGCTTCACATCAACGCATCGGCCAGCCGTGCAATACCTTCGCGGCTGCGCCGCCACGCAGGGCGGCTGCGCCACTGCTGCAGGTCCAGCTGCCGCGACTCGCGCAGATAGCCATCCTCGATCGCGCACAGCTGCTGCACCAGCGCGCGGTCGTAGCAGATCAGGCCGATCTCGGCATTCAGCGCGAACGAGCGGATATCCATGTTGATCGAGCCGAGCACGGCGATGTCCTCATCCACGCTCATGTGCTTGGCGTGCAGGAACTGCGGCTCGTACAGCGCGATGCGCACGCCACAGCGCAGCAGTTCATCGTAGTAGGCCTCCTGCGCCCACGACGTCAGCCGCTGGTTGTTGCTGGCAGACAGGATCAGCTGCACCTGCACGCCGGACAACGCCGCAATGCGCAAGGCGCTGAGCGTGGCTTCGTCCGGCACGAAGTACGGGGTGACCATCACCAGCCGTCGTCGCGCCAGGTGGATCAGCGCGGCTACCGCGTCGCGCGCGTTGCTGTACGGGTAGGCCGGGCCGCTGGGCAGCAGCTGGGTGGCGATGTCGTCGCCGCATTCGGGCACATCGGTGATCACATCCAGGCGCTGGCCGGTCTCCATGTACCAGTCGCTGGCGAATACGGCTTCCAGGTGCGCCACCGCCGGGCCGCGGACGCGCGCCACCAGTTCGCGGTTCGGGTGGCCCGGCACGAACTGCGGGCCCGCCAGGTTCTGCGAACCGACATAGGCCACTTCGTTGTCGATCACCGCGATCTTGCGGTGGTTGCGCAGGTCCATGCGTCCGCTGCGACGCCAGCGCAGGCCACCGGGCAGCATCGCGCGCACTTCGATGTCGCGCGCCTGCAGGCGCTTGCGATAGGCGCGCAGGCCACGCTTGGCGCCCACCGCATCGAGCAGCACGCGGCACTGCACGCCACGCGCGGCGGCACGCTGCAAGGCCTCGACAATGGCCTCGCCGACCGCGTCATCGAACATCAGGTAGTACAGCAGGTGCACGCGGTCTTCGGCCTGGTCGATGTCGGCGATCAGCGTGTGCAGCGACTCGTCGTAGTCGGTCAGCAGATCGACGGCGTTGCCGTGTACCGGCATGAAATCGCCTTGGCGCTGCACCAACGGCACGATCTCGGCGCTGGCGGTGTCGGGCTGTGGGGTCCAGCGCAGGCGATGCTGCAGCGCCTGCTCCTCACGGATCACCTGCGAGGCCTCGGCCTGGCGGCGGATGCGCTCGCGCGACAGCCACGGATGGCCGAACAGCAGGTACAGCGGCAGGCCCAGCAGCGGTACGAAGCCGACCAGCAACAGCCAGCTGCGCGCCGCGCCGGGCGTGGTGCGGGTGGGAATCCAGCACAGCGCGACCAGCCGGATCAGCCAGTCGATCAGCAGCAGGTAGGAACCCAGCAACCACTCGAACAGCATCGTGTCGCCCGTCGGGAGGTGATGAGCCATTCTGCCCACCGGCCCTTGTAGAGTCGAGCCGCGCTCGACTGCGTTGAAGCAGCGTGCCAACCAAGGTTGGCACCTACCGGGGGGTGGAGGGAGTGTGCCGACCAACGGTCGGCACCCACAGGCGCCCACCACGGGAACATCGGGCATGAAAAAACCCGCCACAAGGGCGGGTTTCTTCGCGGGGACCAGCAATCCTTGCGGATTACTTGATCTTGCCTTCCTTGTACAGGACGTGCTTGCGCACGACCGGATCGTACTTCAGGAATTCCATCTTCCCCGGGGTGTTCTTCTTGTTCTTGTCGGTCGTGTAGAAGTGGCCGGTACCGGCCGAGGAAATCATACGGACCTTATCGCGCTTGCCTGCCATGATGCTTTACTCCTCAGACCTTTTCGCCGCGCGCACGCAGCTCAGCCAGAACGGAATCAATGCCGTTCTTGTCGATGGTGCGCAGTGCATGCGCGGAAACACGAAGCTTGACCCAGCGGTTCTCGCTGGCCACCCAGAAACGGCGCTCGTGCAGATTCGGCAGGAAACGACGACGGGTCTTGTTGTTGGCGTGCGAGACGTTGTTACCCGTCTGCACTCGCTTGCCGGAAACCTGGCATACGCGGGACATTGCGCACCTCGATAGTAGTAGTTGTCAGCCCGTAGCCCGGGAGACGGCGGCCTCGATGGTTGCCCACCACACGTCAAGAGAATCAAAGGGTTACGCTGGCGTTGGGCGGCCGGGGACGTGCTCCCGGGGGCGCCGCCCGGTAGAAAACCGGACACAGCGAGCCGCGCATTATGCACGGGTTCAAGCACTTGCGCAAGTTACCCACAGGCTGCGGCTGAACCGGCAGGGCCGGGAGCCCGCCAACCGGCATACTGCTCCGGTTCACTGCGGAGCTTTCCATGCGGCTGCTGGCCCTGACCTACGGAACCGAAGGCGATACGCGTCCCCTGGCCATGCTCTGCCATGGGCTGATCGGCGCAGGCCACGAGGTGACACTGCTTGCCGATGGCGGCACCCTGGGCAGCGCGCAGGCACTGGATGTGCCCCATGCAGCTCTTGAAGGTGACATCCATGACGAAGTGGTCGCGCTGGTCTCGCGTGGCAACGGTGTTGCCGCCGCCAGTAGCGGGCTGGCACGGATGGCGCTGCAGCATGTCAGCGGCTGGATGCGCCAGGCCGATGCCGCTGCCGAAGGCTGCGATGCGATTCTGACCGGTGGCCTGGCGGCCTTTGTCGGCATGAGCGTGGGCGAACGCCGCGGACTGCCGGTCATCGGCACCGGCATGATCCCGCTGACCCCGACGCGGGCCTTCCGCTCTCCGTTCCTGCCACCGGGACGCTCGCCGGGCTGGTTGAACCGCGCCAGCTATGGGCTGGTCAACGGCCTGATCTGGCGCCAGTTCCGTCGGCCGATCAACGCAGCCCGCAAGCAGCTGGGGCAATCGCCGCGCCGCTCGCTGTGGCCCGGCCTGCCGATGCTCTATGGCATCTCGCCGCAGCTGCTGCCGCCACCGGCGGATTGGCCGGCCGACCACATCGTCTGTGGCCAATGGCGCCTTCCTGATGCGCCCTGGATACCCCCGGCCGATCTGCAGGCCTTCCTCGATGCCGGCCCGGCGCCGGTGTATCTGGGCTTCGGCAGCATGACCGGCTTTGATCGCGAGCGCGTGTTGCCGGCCCTGCTGCAGGCGCTGGCGCCACGCCGGGTGCTGCTGTTTCCTGGCTGGGTGGGACTGCCTGCGATGCGCTTGCCCGATTCGGTCTTCGTACTGGGGCCGACTCCACACGAAGCGCTGTTCCCGCGTTGCGCATTCGCCATCCATCACGGTGGCAGTGGCACCACGCATTCGGCCTGCCGCGCCGGTGTTCCTTCGCTGGTGATGCCGTTCGCCGCCGATCAGTTCTTCTGGGCTGATCGTCTGTATCGGTTGCGGGTGGCACCGGCGCCGCTGTCAGCGAAGCGACTGGATGCAGCGACGCTGGCGGCAGCCATCACCTTTGTTGAAACCGACGCAACGCGTACACGCGCTGTTGCCTTGGGCGCGGCGATGAGCCATGAGGACGGGGTGGCATGTGGCGTAGCAATGATCGAACGCCGGTTGCGGCCGGTGTGACATCGGCCAGGCCTCAGCGCAGGTGCGGAATCACCTGCGCCAGCAGGTGCGCATCCTTCAACGCGCCATGCAGGCCGCGCTGGCTGGGAATGCGCAGGCGCTGCAGCACATCATCCAGCTTGTTGCCCTGACCCGGCCAGCGTCCCCGCGCAAGCTTCAGGCTGCAGGTGATGCGGCAGTGCTGGGCCAGCGTGCCGGGGATGCCGGACAGGCGCAGCTCGTTGTCCAGGAAGCCCACATCGAAGGTAGCGTTGTGCGCGACCATCTCGCTGCCGCGCAGGAACTCCAGCAGTTCGACCGCCTTGCTGGAGAACAGCGGCTTGCCCACCAGCATCGCATCGCTGATGCCGTGCACGCGCTGTGCGCCCCAATCCACCTTGCGCTGCGGCTGCAGGTAGGTGTGGAACTGGCGGCCGGTGAGCTGGCCATCGATCAGTTCGACGGCACCGATTTCGATCACCCGGTGCCCCAGGCGGTGGGAGATGTCGGTGGTTTCGGTATCCAGTGCAACGATGCGGCTCATCAGGGTGTGCGTTCTCCAGTACGTGCACGCCGATTCTCGCACGCGGCCGATGCACTCACCCCAACGCTTCCACCACCCAATCGATGAACACCCGCAGCCGCTGGCTCATGTGCCGGTTCGGCGGGAACATCACGTGCATCGGCATCGGCGGCAGCTGCCAGTCCTGCAACACCGGCAGCAGCTCGCCGCGCGCCACGTGCGGCTCGGCCATGTAGCTGGGCAGCGCCACCACGCCCAACCCCGCCAACGCAGCGGCCAGATAGGCGTTTCCATCATCGAAGCCGACCGTATAGCGGCCCTGCACCTCAACGCGTTCATCGCCGCGCTGTGCAACGAACACGCGTGCGCGGCCACTGCGCGGGCTGAGGAAGCCGACCATGTGGTGATCGGGGCCTTCCAGCGCGCGCGGATCGGTCGGCAGGCCGAAACGCTGCACATAGCCCGGACTGGCGTGGAAACCGATCGGCAGCGCGCCGAGCGGTCGCGCCACCAGTGCCGGGTCGGCCGGGGTGCCACCCCGGATCACGCAATCGACGTTGTCGGCGATGACATCGACTTCGCGGTCACTCACGCCGATGTCCAGCTGGATCTCCGGGTAGCGCGCCTGGAAATCCGGCAACGCCGGCACCAGCCGCAACCGCGCGTACGGCCCGGGCACATCCACGCGCAGCCGCCCGCGTGGCTGGGTGGCCGCGTCGCCCAGCCCGCCCTCCACTTCTTCCAGCTCGGCCAGCAGGCGGGCGATGCGCGGGTAGTAGGCCGCGCCATCGGCGGTGACGCTGACCCGGCGCGTGGTGCGGTTGAGCAGGCGCAGCCGCAGGTGTGCCTCCAGCTGCTGCACCAGCTGGGTGACCGTGGTGCGGCTGATCTGCAGGGTCTGCGCGGCGCGGGTGAAGCTGCCGGTTTCCACTACCCGGGCAAAGGCCCGCATCGCCTCGAAACGGTCCATTGCGGGCCATGATTGTTTGGAATTGGCAATCAATCTAGGCCGATCATCGCGGTTTATCCAGACAGCACTGGCGCGGAGGATGGCGTTCTCTCCCACGGGATCTTCCCCATGTCACAGCGTGATGTCGTTTTCCCCACCGGCCGCCAGGCCCTGTACGAGCGCAACCGCTACTCGCCTGCGATCCGTTCCAACGGCTTCCTGTTCGTCTCCGGCCAGGTCGGCAGCCGTGAGGACGGCTCGCCCGAGCCGGACTTCGAAACGCAGGTGCGCCGCGCCTTCGAGAATCTCAACGCGGTGTTGGCTGCTGCGGGCTGCACGTTCGATGACGTGATCGACGTGACCGTGTTCCTGGTCGATCCAGAGAAGAACTTTGAGAAGGCCTGGGCGATCGTGCCCGAGTACTGGGGCGAGGCGCCGCACCCGACCCTGACCGGTATTGGCGTGACCTGGCTGTATGGGTTCCAGTTCGAGATCAAGGTGATCGCGAAGCTGCCTGCAGACCGGTAGTGCCGGCCGCTGGCCGGCAGCAAGGTGTCGGGGTCAGAGCCCTTTCCGGCGGAAAGGGATCCGACCCCGCGCCCGGCCCACCTGAACGGGAGATTCCGACGTATTCCCGAAGCGGCCATTGATATTGTATCCGGCGAAAACCGCTTGCTAGCCTCCCTTCCATGCGCCGGATCACCCGCCAACTGCGTACGTACCTGATGATGCTGCTGATGGCGGCATTCGTGGTCGTGCCGGTGGCCGACGCGCTGGCCTGCACGGTAGAACCGCACGCCAGCACGGTGCACGTGGAGTCCGCACCGGATGCCGATGGCGATACCGACGGCAAGCATGTTGGTGCCTGTGGCCACAACCACTGCCACCACTCCAACCTGAGCCTGCCGGCCAGTACCCTCGCCGCCTTCGGTGCGCCACTGCCGGCGCGCTGGATGAATGCCGGCGACGCGGCGACCTATGCGGTCGCCCAGGATGAATTGACGCGTCCCCCCCGGGCGTGAGTTGAGCGCGTCCCGCGATTGCGGGCTCCCGTTTCACTCACAACCGGAATCCCCCCTATGTCGATCCTGACACCTCGGTCGCCGCGCGCGGCCGGGCTGGTCGTCGCTGTGTTGCTGGGCCTGGCCCCGGCGGCATCGGTGATGGCGCAAGCCGCCCCTTCCTACGACGCCCTGCTTGAACGCCTGGACCAGCTGCCCGGCACCCGTGTGGGTGCGGCGCTGGCCGAGGCCGCCGACGCGCGCGCCGACCAGGCCCGTGCATTGCCCAACCCTTCCCTCTCCTACTCCGCTGAAAATGCCTGGGGCACCGGCTCCTATGGCGGCATGGGCAAGGCCGATACCGTGCTCACTTTGTCCCAGCCGCTGGAGGTCTGGGGCCAGCGTGGCGCGCGCGTCCGTGCCGCCCGGGCCGAAGCACAGGCGGCCAACCTGCGTGGTGCCCAAAGCCGCAGCGACGTGGCCAGCCAGCTGGCGGTGGTCTACGCACAGGCGGAAAGTGCACTGCGCCGCTACACCCTGGCCGAAGAAGCACTGACCCTCACCCGCGCTGACGCCAACGCCGTCAACGCGTTGGTCAAGCAGGGCCGCGAACCGCAGCTGCGTGCGGTGCAGGCGCAGAGCGAGGTGGCCAACGCCAGCGCAGCGCTGGATGAAGCGCAGGCGTTCCGCGATGCCGCGCTGGCCCGCCTGGCCGGTGCTGCACTGCTGGATGCACCGGTGCAGTCGATCAACGACAGCCTGCTCGACCGTGCGCCGCCGCTGCCGCGCGGTGCCACCGACGTGGCGCTGGCGGTGCGCATTGCCGAAGCCGAAGCCGATGCGGCGGGCAAGCTGGTCGAGGTGGAACGCAAGCGCGCCCTGCCCGACCTCAGTGTCACCGCGGCGCAGACCCGCTTCCGCGAAGGCGGCGAGCGCGCCTACAACCTCGGGGTCAGCCTCAGCATCCCGTTGTTCGACCGCAACCGCGGTGGCATCCGCGCCGCCAATGCCGACCAGCGCGCGGCCGAAGCACGCCTGGACCAGCAGCGCCGCGACAGCGAGGCCGAGCGCCTCTCTGCGGTGGCCGGGTTGAAGGCCGCCAGTAGCCGTACCCGCGCCGCTGATGAAAGCGTGGTCGCCGCCGAAGAGGCATATCGCCTGGCCCGCATTGGCTTCGACGCCGGACGCATCTCGCAGCTGGAACTGCGCAGCACGCGCAGCGCCCTCATCGCCGCCCGCGGCACCGCCGTGGATGCGCGCCTGTCGCGCGTCGCCGCGGAAATCGATCTTGCCCGCCTGGAAGGGCGCGCACCCTTTGTGGAGGCTCCATGACTCTCTCCCGTACTTTCCCGCTGATCGGCGGCGTGCTGCTGACCGTCCTGCTGGCTGGCTGCGCCGGCAACGCGCAGACGCCTGCCAATGAAAACCCCGCTGCGGCCAAGGCCGGCACCGACGATGACCACGGCCATGCCGCCGGCAGCAAGGAAGCCAAGGCAGAAACCGCGAAGGCGCCTGCTGACGCCGACGAAGGCGTGGTGCAGCTGACCCCGGAGCAGATCAAGGCCTCCGGTATTGAAGTGGTCGCGATCGGTCGCGGTGGCGGTGGTTCCACGCGCCTGTCCGGCCGGGTCGAACCGTCGGTCGGCGCACGCGCCTCGGTGGCGTCGACCGTGACCGGCCGCGTCGAGCGCGTGCTGGTCGCGCCGGGCACCGCGGTGAAGCAGAACCAGGCGCTGGCGATCGTGGTCAGCGGCGAAGCGGCGGTGTTCCGCGCCAATGCGCTGGCCGCAGCGGCCGAAGCCGAAGCCGCGCGGCTGGCCTATGGCCGCGACAAGGCGCTGGTCGACCAGGGCGTGGTCGCCCGCCAGGAGATGGAAGCCTCGCGTGCACGTTCGCTGGCGGCACAGGCCCAGGCTGCTGCCGCGCAGGCCCAGGCCGCCGCCAACGGTGCGCCCGATGCCAGCGGTCGCGTGCGCATCACCAGCCCGGTGGCCGGCATCGTCGGCAACGTGCAGGTCACCCCGGGCGGCGTGGTCGCCGCCGGTAGCGCGGTGGCCGACGTCGCCGACCCGACGATGAATGAGCTGGTGTTCACCGCACCGCCTGCGCTGGCCGCGCAGGTCACGCCGGGCATGAAGCTGGAAGTGAGCGTACCGGGTGGCAGCTTCACCGCCACCGTCACCGGTTCGGCGGCCGATGTCCGCCAGCAGGGCGGCGTCGCGGTGATCCGCGCCACACCGGTGGACGCCTCGTTGCCACCGGCCGGCTCGCCGGTATCGGCCGTCGTGGTCACCGAAGGCCAGGACGGCTCGCTCAGCGTCCCGGCCGATGCGGTGCAGAACGTCGATGGCAGCAGTGCGGTGTTCGTCGCCGTCGAAGGTGGCTTCAAGGCGCAGCCGGTCCTGGCTGGGCGTCGCGCCGGCGACCGCATCGAGATCCTCGGTGGGCTGACCGGCAACGAGCGCATCGTCGGTGCCAACGCCTTCCTGCTCAAGGCCGAACTGGCCAAGGGCGAAGCCGAGCACGGCCACTGAGGAGGCGACCATGTTCAAGCTGATCATTGAAACAGCGGTGCGCCACCGCTGGCTGGTGGTGTTCCTGGCGGCGCTGATCGCTGCGGTGGGCCTGTTCCAGCTGGGCAAGCTGCCGATCGACGCGGTGCCGGACATCACCAACCGCCAGGTGCAGATCAACACGGTGGCACCGGCGCTGACGCCGGAGCAGATCGAGCGGCAGGTGACCTATCCGCTGGAAACCGCGCTGGCCGGCATTCCCGGCCTGACCACCACGCGTTCGTTGTCGCGCAATGGCTTCTCGCAGGTGACTGCGATCTTCACCGATGCGACCGACATCTACTTCGCTCGCCAGCAGGTGGCCGAACGCATGCGCGAGGCATCGGAAGACCTGCCCGATGGTGCGTCGCCAATGCTGTCGCCGGTCACCACCGGCCTCGGCGAGGTGCTGATGTGGACGGTGGACTTCACCGCGTTCGATCCGGCCAGGCTGGCCAAGCCCGGTGAAGCGGGCTGGCAGGCCGGCGAGGTCTACCGCACGCCGGAAGGCAATCTGCTGCGCACGCCGGAAGAACGTGCCACCTACCTGCGTACCGTGCAGGACTGGATCATCGCGCCGCAGATGCGTTCCAGCCCGGGGCTGGCCGGCGTCGATACGGTCGGTGGCTACGTCAAGGAATACGGCGTGCATCCGGACAGCGCACGGCTGGCCGCGCACGGCCTCGGCCTGGCCGATCTGGTCACCGCCCTGCAGCGTTCCAACGTGCAGGCCGGTGCCGGTTTCGTGCAGCGTGCCGGCGAAGGACTGGTGGTGCGTGCCGATGGCCTGGCGCTGACCACCGAAGATCTGGCACAGGCCCCGGTGGCGACCCGCAATGGCGTGGTGGTGCGCGTGGCCGATGTGGCCGAAGTCGAACTGAGCCGCGCGCCGCGCCTGGGTGCGGCCAGCCGCAACGGCCATGAAGCCGTGCTGGGTACCGCGCTGATGATTGCCGGCGGCAACAGCCGCACCGTGGCGCAGGCCGCTGCGGCGCGCCTGGAACAGGTGAACAAATCGCTGCCGGCCGACATCGTGGCCGCGCCGGTGCTGGACCGCAGCGTGCTGGTCAATTCCACCATCAAGACCGTGGCCAGGAACCTCACCGAGGGCGCGCTGCTGGTGGTGGTGGTGCTGTTCCTGCTGCTGGGCAACCTGCGTGCAGCAACGATCACGGCGCTGGTGATTCCGCTGTCGTTCCTGTTCGCAGTAATCGGCATGAACCGCTTCGGGATCAGCGGCAACCTGATGAGCCTGGGTGCGCTGGACTTCGGCATCCTGGTGGACGGTGCGGTGATCGTGGTCGAGTCGACGCTGCTGATGCTGGGCCAGCGCCGCGCCGAGCTGGGCCGTGCATTGACCGCGATGGAGCGGCTGCGCGTGGCTGCCGATTCGGCGATGAAGATGGCGCGTCCAGCTGCGTTCGGACAGTTGATCATCCTGCTGGTGTTCGCGCCGATCCTCACGCTGGAAGGTGTGGAGGGCAAGACGTTCCACCCGATGGCAGCGACCTTCATGCTGGCCCTGGTCGGTGCCTTCATCTTCTCCTTCACCTTCGTGCCGGCGATGGCCGCGCTGCTGGTGCGCGAGCCCAAGGTGAAGGACGGCGATACGCATGCCGAAGATGGCGAGCACGAGACGAAGCTGATCCGCGTGCTGCGTGCACGCATCGAACCGGTGGTGCGCAAGGCCGTGGCGCATCCGCGCACGGTGCTGGCAGCTGCGGTGATGATGGTGGTGGTGGGCATCGGCGCGTTCTCGCTGCTGGGCCGCGAGTTCATGCCGACGCTGGACGAAGGCAACGTGGCGATGCAGGCCCTGCGCGTGCCGTCGACCTCACTGGAGCAGTCGCTGGCGATGCAGCTCGCGCTGGAGAAAGCGATCGCCAAGCAGCCGGAAGTGGAAACCGTATTCTCGCGTACCGGTACCGCCGAGGCGGCCATCGACCCGATGCCGACCAACATCTCCGACAGCGTGATCGTGCTGAAGCCGCGCAAGGACTGGCCTGATCCGAAGCTGGACAAGGAAGCACTGGTGGCACGCTTCGAGAAACTGGCCGGGCAGCAGCTGGGCAACAGCTTCGAGTTCAGCCAGCCGATCGAACTGCGCTTCAACGAGCTGATCTCCGGCGTGCGTACCGACCTGGCGGTGATGATCTTCGGCGATGACTTCAGCCAGCTGCAGAAGGTGGCCGACCAGGTGGCGCTGAAGCTGCGTGCGGTGAACGGCGCGGCCGACGTGCGGGTGGAACAGATCTCCGGCCTGCCTACGCTCAACGTGGCGATCGACCACGTGACGGCGGCGCAGTACGGCCTGACTGCCGCAGACGTCAGTGATGCACTGTCCACCGGCATTGGCGGCACGGCGGCCGGCAAGATCTTCGAAGGTGATCGCCGCTTCAACGTGGTGGTGCGCCTGGACGATGCCTCGCGCAACGATCCGGACCAGCTGGCCTCGCTGCCGATCGCCACGCCTTCGGGGCTGGTGATTCCGCTGTCGTCGGTCGCGCGCATCACGGTGAGCGAAGGACCGAACCAGATCAGCCGCAACAACGGCAGCCGCCGCGTGGTAGTGCAGGCCAACGTGCGTGGCCGTGATCTGGGTGGCTTCGTGGGGGAAGCACAGGCGGCGGTGGCAGACGTGGCGCTGCCGCCGGGTGCGTACCTGACCTGGGGCGGTCAGTTCGAGAACCTGCAGCGCGCGGAGAAGCGACTGGCAACGGTGGTGCCGGTGGTGTTCCTGCTGATCGGCAGCCTGCTGTTCATGGCCCTGCGCAGCGGCAAGGAAGCCATTCTGGTGTTCAGCTGCGTGCCGCTGGCGCTGGTCGGCGGCATCCTCGCGCTGCTGCTGCGTGGCATGCCGTTCTCGGTATCGGCGGCGGTCGGCTTCATCGCCGTCTCCGGCGTGGCCACCTTGAACGGCCTGGTGCTGATGCAGGCGATCCGCGAACGCCTGGATGCCGGTGACCTGCCGCTGCAGGCAGCGATCAACGGTGCATCGAGCCGTATCCGTGCGGTGCTGACCACGGCGCTGGTGGCGATCGTCGGCTTCATTCCGATGGCGATTGCCAGCGGTTCCGGTGCGGAAGTGCAGAAGCCGCTGGCGACGGTGGTGATCGGTGGCCTGATCACCGCCACCGTGCTGACCCTGCTGGTGCTGCCGACCTTTGCTGCACGGGTGGCCAAGCCGCGGGCGGTGGGGTGAGCTGAGAGGGGGTCGGAGCCCTGGGAAAGGGATCCGACCCCGTGACCGGGTCGGATTGCCGGCCAGCGGCCGGCACTACCCGGTAGCGGTCAGGCCTTCTTGCGCTCGGCGATGTAGGCCTGGATCTGCTGTTCCAGCACCGGCAGCGGCACCGAGCCCTGCTTGAGCAGGGTGTCGTGGAAGCCCTTGATGTCGAACTTGTCGCCCAGTTCCTTCTCGGCCTGCGCGCGCAGGCGCACGATGGCGATCTCGCCCAGCTTGTAGCTCAGTGCCTGGCCCGGCCAGGAGATGTAGCGGTCCACTTCGGTGGTCACTTCATGCTCGCTCAGCGCGGTGTGGTCACGCAGGTAGGCCAGCGCCTGCTCGCGGGTCCAGCCCTTGCTGTGCACGCCGGTGTCGATCACCAGGCGCGCGGCGCGCCACATCTCATAGGTCAGGCGGCCGAAATCCTCGTACGGGGTTTCGTAGATGCCCATTTCCACGCCCAGCTTCTCGCAGTACAGCGCCCAGCCTTCGCCATAGGCGGAGATGTAGGCGTTGCGGCGGAACTCGGGCAGGTTCTTCTGTTCGGCGGCGATCGCGCCCTGCAGCGCGTGGCCCGGATCGGACTCATGCAGCGTCAGTGCCGGCAGGTTGTACAGCGGGCGCGACGGCAGGTTGTAGGTATTGAGCCAGTAGGTGCCCATGCCACCACGGCCGGCGGTCCAGAACGGCGCGATATCCGGCGGCACCGGCACGATGGTGAAGCGCGCGCGCGGCAACGTCATGTACTTGCCCAGCTGGCCGTCCGCCCGCTTGGAAATCCACGCGGCACGCGACAGCAGCTCTTCCGGCGTCCTGGCATAGAACTGCGGATCGGTACGCAGGAAGGTCAGGAACTCGGCGAAGCTGCCCTTGAACTTCACCTGCTTGATGATGTCGTTCATTTCCTTCTGGATGCGTGCGACTTCATCCAGGCCGATGCGATGGATCTCGTCCGGCGACAGGTCCAGCGTGGTGTATTCGTGGATCTGCTGCTTGTAGTACGCCTTGCCATCGGGCATCGCTTCGGCGGCCAGGGTGGTGCGCGCCTGCGGCACGTACTCGTTGACGAAGAAGGTGCGCAGCTGCTGGAACGCCGGCACCACCTTGCCGCTGATCGCTTCACGCGCCTGCGCCTGCAGCCTGGCCTGCTCGGCGGCCGGGATGGTGGTGGGCAGCTTCTTGAACGGCGCGTACAACGGCGATCCGGTCGGGTCCTTCAGCTCGGCGACGGTGGCGATGGACACTTCGCGGCCATCGAGCACGGCACGCGGCACGCTGAAGCCACGCTTCAGGCCGGCACGCATGTTCTCGGTCTGCTGGCCGAAGTAACGCGGCACATCGTTCAGCCGTGCGATGTAGTTCTGGTAGTCCTGCACGGTCTTCATCTCGCGCCGGGCCATGAAGGACAGGTTGGACCAGAACGAGGAGTCGGCGTTGAACGGCATCTCGTAGCCGCGCAGGCGCGTCTCTTCGGCCAGGTTGAACACCTGGTCGTGGTAGATCGCGTAGTTGACCTGGTTGTCGGGCGACAGGGTCTTCGGGTCGATCTTCTTCAGCGCGGCGAGGGTCTCGTCCCACACCTTCAGGCGCGCCTGCTGCGCGGCCGGGCCGACATCGGGCATGCGGGTGGCATTGGCCGGCGCGTCTTCGTCTTCGCTGGCCTCGCCGCCGCCCTGCTGGCGCCACTTCCATTCCTTCTCGTACAGCGCGCGGAAGGCGGCATCGGCGGGCGATTCGGTGGCCACGCTGGCCGGTGCGGCGGTGGCAGGCGGCACGGCAAGGGCCACGGCGGGCGCGGACAGGGCAATCAGCAGGGCAACGGCAAGACGGGTTTTCACGAGCACAGGTTCCCGGGAAGGCAGACCCCGATGATGGCACCGCCCACGGCCCGTGGCATGGGACGAAGGTCCTGCCTGCGCAGCAGGCAGGACCGGGAACCGGCCGCAGGCCGTGGGCCCAGCGCCGAAGGCGCGTGGTAGAGCCGACTGTCAGTCGGCTGCTCTTCCGCCATATGCAGCAAACCCCGCGCTCCGCGCGAAAGTCGACTGACAGTCGACTCTACCCACGGCAGACCGCATCCCGGCGCAGTCTCAATGGCTGGCCTTGTCCCGCTTCCAGCCCCGGTGCTTGATGTCCAGCTGCAGGCTGTACAGCGCGGTGAACGCCGGGAACAGGTTCTGCAGCACGCCCACCGAGTCCTGCTTGGCCGAGAACAGGAAGTAGCTCAGCGTCATCAGGCTGCCGACCACGCTCATGTACCAGAACAGGCGCGGAATCACCGGCTTGCCCGCACGCTTGGACGCGATGAACTGGACCAGCCAGCGGCCGCCGAACATCAGCGCGCCGGTATAGCCGATCAGCTTCCAGCCGGTCACATGCAGGCCGGTCCAGTACAACCAGGTCAGCGGCTGGTCGAGCCAGTGCAGCTCCAGATCCATCAACGCTCCTCCACCGCGGTGCGCTTGCTGCGGGTGATCAGCCACGCCACGCCGCGCAGGTCACGGATGCCGACCAGTGCACGGCCCAGGTTGTTGTACTTGGACACGCCGGCGGTACGGTGGCGGTGGTTGACCGGCACGCTGGTGGTCTTCCAGCCGGCACGCTGCATCAGCGCGGGCAGGTAGCGGTGCATGTGGTCGAAGTACGGCAGGTCGAGGAACGCGCTGCGCTCGAACAGCTTGATGCCGCAGCCGGTATCGGGCGTATCGTCGCGCAGCATGCGCGCGCGGATGGCGTTGGCCCACTTGCTGGCCCAGCGCTTGCTGCCGCTGTCCTGGCGGTTGACCCGCCAGCCGGCGAACAGCTTCACCTGCGCCTCGGCGCCATCGCGCGCGGCCAGCAGCTTGGGAATGTCGGCCGGATCGTTCTGGCCATCGCCATCCAGGGTCGCGATCCACGGCGCACGTGCGTGCTTGACACCGGTGCGCACGGCGGTGCTCTGCCCGCTCTGGTTCACATGGTGCAGCACCCGCAGTTCCGGTGTGGTCGCCTTCAGGCCCTGCAGCACCGCCAGGGTGTCATCGCGCGAGTGATCATCGATGTAGACGATCTCGAACGGCAGCCGGCCACGCAGTGCAGCGGTGATTTCGGCAACCAGCGGGGCGACGTTGTCGCGTTCGTTGAACACCGGGACGACAACGGAAAGCTCGGGTTGGCTCATAAGGCACTCGGCCAAAGGGGGACAAAGACCGCGCATTCTCCGAAGCCGAGGTTATCCGAAGATGAATCCGGCTGTGTGAGGATCCGTCCTCAGGCGCGGTCGCCAAAATACTCGCGGCACCACTGCACGACGGGGGGCAACCCTTCTTCGATCGGGGTCACCGCGTCGAAGCCGAATGCGTCATGGGCGCGCCGGGTATCGGCCATCGTGCGCACCATGTCGCCCGGCTGCATCGGCTTGTAGACCTTCTGCGCGGGGCGACCGGCGGCCTGCTCGATCACGCTGATGAAGCGCTCCAGCTCGACCGGCGTATGGTTGCCGAGGTTGAACACCCGGTGCGGTACCGGACCATCGGCCGGATGCGCGAGCGCGCCGAGGATACCCGACACGATGTCGGAGACATGTGTGAAATCACGCTGCATGCGGCCCTCGTTGAACACGTCGATCGGCCGCCCGGCCAGCACCGCACGCGAGAACAGCAGCGGTGCCATGTCCGGCCGGCCCCACGGGCCATACACGGTGAAGAAGCGCAGGCCGGTGGCATGCAGGCCGTAAAGCTGCGCGTAGGTGTAGGCCATCAGCTCGTTGGCCGCCTTGGTCGCCGCGTACAGCGAGCGCGGCTGGTCCACGCGCTGGTCCTCGGAGAACGGCGGCGTGGCCGAATCGCCGTAGACCGAGCTGCTGGAGGCATACACCAGGTGCTGCACGCCACGGTGGCGGCACAGTTCGAGCATGTTGACGAAGCCGACCAGGTTGCTGTCGACGTAGGCGTGCGGGTTTTCCAGCGAATAGCGCACGCCGGCCTGCGCGGCCAGGTGGATCACCGCAGTCGGCTTCACCTCGTCGAACAGTGCCGCCAGACCCTGCTGGTCGGTCAGGTCCAGGGTGCGCAGGTCCAGCGCCGGGCACAGCGCGGCCACGCGGTCGCGCTTGATCTGCGGGTCGTAGTAGTCGTTGAAGTTGTCCAGGCCAACCACGGGCTGGCCGGCCTCCAGCAGCGCGCGGGCGGTGTAGGCACCGATGAAGCCGGCAGCGCCGGTGAGCAGGATGGTCATGACAGGGGCCTGGAAACGAAATTCAGGCCCCTGATGTTACCGGTCTCAGAACAATCCGAAACGCTTCTTCGCCACGTTGGTGCGGCCGGGTTCGATCACGTCCTGGATGTTCTTCGCATCGAAGCGGTCGAGCAGCGCCTCGGCGCCCTTCCTCAGCTTCAGGTCCATCTCTTCCGGGTACAGCGGAACCAGGCTCATGAAGCTGATGGTCCTGCCGTCCTCCAGCGCCAGCGTGGCGAAGTCCTCCGGGGCGGTCACCGGCGACAGCACGATGGCACCGTCGAAACCCACGCCCGGCGCGTAGGGCTCGCTGGGATGGCCGTTGGGAATGGTGTGGCCGAAGCCCAGCCAGGTGTCGTACTCGTGCGGCAACCGTGCCATGCCCTTCAGCAGGCGCACCGGCCAGTAATTGCGCTCGTCCTCGAAGGCGTCCTGGGAGATCGGCCAGTCGGCCGGCAGGGTCACCATCAGTTCCATGTAGCGCGGCACGTCCGCGTCCACCTCGGCGGGCACGGTCATCGGCAGGTCGCTCATGCCGGAGGTGACCAGGCGCAGGTATGGGCAGTGGTCATTGGCCGGCACCACGTGCACGTCGATGTGCACCAGATCGGAGATGATCTCGTGGAAGACACCGGACACCGGGCCCAGATGGCGTTCGAGATGGGCGCTGATCGCCTCGATGTGCTGTTCTTCGCCGATGGCGGGCACGAAGTCCTTTTCGCGGCGATGTACCAGTATCTGGGTGCCGTCCGGGCTGACGTCCTCGTATTCGTTGCTCATGTCCTGTTCCCTGGATGAGGCCACGGACCGGAGAGCAGTGCATCCCCGGCACGCGCGGCGGTGCGTTCCCTGTCATCTGCAGGACGCGGCGGGAACAGGCCGCACCCCCTGACGCGGCGCCGGGCTCAGCCCTGGCGCGTACGCAGCTTTTCCAGCACGCCGTCCAGGGTATCCAGATCGGTGTAGTGGATGATCAGCTTGCCCTTGCCGCCCCGGCCGTGGTTGATCGCCACCTTGGCACCCAGTGCTTCGGACAGTTCGGTTTCCAGCGAGGCGATGTCGGCCTGCTGCACCTTCGGCGTCGCCACCGGGCGGTTGCTCGGCACCTTGCCGGCCGCGAAGGCCTGCGCACGGCGCTCGACCTCGCGCACCGACCAGCCTTCATCGGCCGCTTCCTGCGCCAGCTTGCCAGCCAGCTCGGGAGCCAGGGTCAGCAGCGCGCGGGCGTGGCCCATTTCCAGGCGGCGGGTTTCCAGCAGCAAGCGGATCGCCACCGGCAGCTCCAGCAGGCGCAGCAGGTTGGACACCGCCGCGCGCGAGCGGCCGACGGCCTCGGCGGCCTCGGCATGGGTCAGGGTGAACTCGCTGATCAGGCGCTGCAGCGCCTCGGCTTCTTCCAGCGGGTTGAGGTCTTCGCGCTGGATGTTCTCGATCAGCGCCATCGCGATGACGGTGCGGTCTTCCAGCTCGCGCACCACCACCGGCACTTCGTCCAGGCCGGCCAGCTGCGATGCGCGCCAGCGGCGCTCACCGGCGACGATTTCGTAGTTGCCTGCCGGCAGCTGGCGCACCAGGATCGGTTGGATCACGCCCTGCGACTTGATCGAGTCGGCCAGCTCGGAGAGCTTGCCCTCGTCCATCTCGCGGCGCGGCTGGTACTTGCCCGGCTGCAGCTGGCCGACCGGCAACTTGCGCAGCACTTCACCCGGCAGCGGCTCAATCACCGCGGTGGTGGCCTGCACCTGGCTGACCGCGCCTTTCGGGCCCAGCAGCGCGTCCAGGCCACGGCCGAGGCCTCGCTTCTTGGCTGCCGGCTTGCTGCTGGTCATCAGACGGTCTCCACGGCCTTGGCGGCCTTGTTGCGTTCGTTGTTGCGGCGGATGATCTCGCCGGCCAGGCCCAGGTAGGCCACGCCACCGCGCGAGGCGCGGTCGTAGCCGACGATGCTCTGGCCATGGCTGGGCGCCTCGGCCAGGCGCACGTTGCGCGGCACGATGGTGCGGAACACGCGGTCGCCGAAGTGCTCGGTGAGCTCGGCCGACACTGCGTTGGCCAGGTTGTTGCGCACGTCGAACATGGTGCGCAGCACGCCTTCGATCTCCAGCGCCGGGTTCAGGCTGGTGCGCAGCGCTTCGATGGTTTCCACCAGCGCGCTCAGGCCTTCCAGTGCGTAGTACTCGCACTGCATCGGCACGATCACCGAATCGGCGGCGGCCAGCGCGTTGAGCGTCAGCAGCGACAACGCCGGCGGGCAATCGATCAGGATGTAGTCGTACTCGTCGCGGATCGGCGCCAGTGCGCGCTTCAGGCGCTGCTCGCGCTCGCTCTGGCCCATCAGCTGGATCTCGGCGGCGGTCAGGTCGATGTTGCCCGGCAGCAGGTCGTAGCCTTCGGCGGTCTGCACGCGCACATCGGCGGCGCTGTTCTCGCCCAGCAGCAGATCGCAGGTGGAGGCCGCCAGCTCACGCTTGTCCACGCCGCTGCCCATGGTCGCGTTGCCCTGCGAGTCCAGGTCGACCAACAGCACGCGCTTGGGTGCGTTGGCCAGAGAAGCGGCCAGGTTGACGGCGGTCGTGGTCTTGCCGACGCCACCCTTCTGGTTGGCGATGGCGATGATGCGGGCCATGCGGGTGTGCCTCGTCGACGGATGGTTGGGACCGGTCATTATGCGTACAACCGGCCCCTTGCGGAAATCGTGGATCGCCAACCCGTTGTTCCACAAAGGGCTGGCGGCGGGAATCAGGGACCTGTAACGGTGACCAGGTGGCGTTCGCCGGCCAGGCCGGGCACGCTCAGCGGGGTCACCTCACGCACCTGCCAGCCAGCCGGCAGTTCCGCGATCTCCTCATGCGGGTAGACGCCCTTCATGGCCAGCAGCACGCCACCGGGGCGCAGCAGATGGCCGCCGACGCGGACGATGCCAGCCAGGGTATCCATTGCGCGCGCGGTCAGCTGGTCGTAACGACCGGCCTCGTCCAGCGCTTCGGCCCGCGATTCGGCCACGCGGGCGTTGCCCAGGCCGAGCTGGCGCACGGCCTCGCGCATGAAGCGCGCCTTCTTGCCGTTGCTCTCCACCAGGGTGACCTGCAGGCCCGGGCAGGCGATCGCCAGCGGGATGCCGGGCAACCCGGGGCCGGTACCGAGGTCGGCCAGGCTGCCATCAGCCACGAACGGCTGCATCGCCAGCGAATCGAGCAGGTGGCGGGTAACCATCTCCTGCGGGTCGCGGATGGCGGTGAGGTTGTAGGTGCCGTTCCAGCGGTGCAGCAGGGCCAGGTAGCGCAGCAGCGGCGGCGCCAGCGCGGCGTCCAGGCCCATGCTGGCCAGGCCCTGTTCCAGCGTGGCAGCCACGCTGGCGGGAAGTGGGTGTTCGCTCATGCCGCCATTATCGCCGGTTTTGCGCGCTGATTCCCCGCTTCAGTGCGGATACCAGGCCAACGCCGCACGGAACTGGCCGGTGGCCTGCCATTCGTGCAGGTGCCAGCGCGCGGCCTCGCCCAGTTCCGGGTCGCACCAGCGCAGGTGCAGGGCGCCATCGGCCCCCGGCGCCAGCTGCAGGCGGTGCAGGCCGAACGAGATGCCCTGGCCGTGCGCCTTCAGGATGGCTTCCTTGACGCACCACACGCGGAAGAACCAGTGCTCGCGGTCGGCCTCGTCCAGGCGTTCCAGCCAGGCCACCTCCTGCGGGTGGAAGAAGCGCCGCACGATCTCCAGAAGACGCGGCCGCGGCCGCAGCAGTTCCAGGTCCACGCCCAGCCGCACGCCTTCGCCCAGCGCCACCAGCAGCACCTCACCGCTGTGGCTCCAGCCGGTCCCGTAGTGGGCCAACGGGCCGCTCAGCTCCGGCCGGCCCTTGTCGTCACGGACCAGTGGCAGCGTCTGCGGATCGGTGCCCAGCGCCTGCGCCAGTACCTGCCGCGCCTGCGGTTCACCGCGCTGGCCCGGCACGTGCGGACGCCGCCAGACCGTTACCGGACCGAAGCGCCACGGGCCGTCGAGGGTGGCTGGCAGGCTCATCCGCACGCGCCCATCACGCAATTGCACGACGGGTTCACGGCCGTGCGCGTCAACTGGTCACAGTTTCCCACCGGAGGTTCGATCATGGGCATCATCATCTGGCTGATCGTCGGCGGCATCGTAGGCTGGCTGGCCAGCATCATCATGAAGCGCGATGCCCAGCAGGGCATCATCCTCAACATCGTGGTCGGCATCGTCGGCGCGCTGATTTCCGGCTGGCTGTTCGGCGGCGGCATCAACGAAGCGATCACCATCCGCACCTTCCTGTTCTCGCTGATCGGCGCGGTGATCCTGCTGGCGATCGTCAACCTGTTCACCCGCAAGAGCATACGGTGATCTGAGGGTAGTGCCGGCCACTGGCCGGCAGATGATCCAGAACGGGCCCGGCAATCGTCGGGCCCTGTTCGTTCAACCGATCTGCACCCAGGCCGGCGCATGGTCGCTCGGGCGTTCCCAGGTGCGCGGCTCGCGGTCGATGCCCGAGGCCACCGCGCTGCCCTTCAGCGCATCGGAGACCAGGGTCAGGTCGATGCGCAGGCCCAGGTTGCGGCGGAAGCCGGCGGCACGGTAATCCCACCAGCTGAAGGTGCCCGCCTCGTCGTTGTGCAGGCGGAAGCCATCGTGCAGGCCCAGCTGCAGCAGCTTGTTGAGCGCGCCGCGCTCGGCGGTGGAGGTCAGGATGTGGTTGTCGTTCCACACCTCCGGGTCGTGCACATCGCGCGCGTCCGGGGCGATGTTGAAGTCACCCATCACGATCAGCTTCGGATGCCGCTGCAGTTCTTCGGCGATCCAGGCATGCACCGCTTCCAGCCAGCGCAGCTTGTAGTCGTACTTGTCGGTGCCGATGTCCTGGCCATTGACCACGTACAGGTTGATCACCCGCAGGTCGCCGAAGGTACCGGCAATGACGCGCTTCTGTTCGTCCTCGAAGCCGGGAATGCCGATCTGCACGTCCTGCGCCGGCTCACGCGACAGCAGCGCCACGCCGTTGTAGGTCTTCTGGCCGGCGAACACGCTGCGGTAGCCGGCGGCGATCAGCGCAGAATCGGGGAACTTGTGGTCCTCCAGCTTGGTTTCCTGGATACCGACGATGTCCGGGCCGAACTCCCTGAGCCACTGCTCCAGGTGCGGCAGGCGGACATTGAGCGAATTGACGTTCCACGAGGCGATCTTCATGCAGGCATTCTACCCGGGTGCGCTTGGCACGCGTGCCACCCCAGGTGGGCACCCACCGGTAGTGCCGGGCGCTGGCCGGCAACTGCAGGGTCTTGCCGACGGTCCATGCGGTTGCCGGCCAGCGGCCGGCACTACCGAAGCAGCAGCTTCAACAACCCCGCAATCTTCGAATACGGCGGCCGCAGCCGGTCGCTGGCCGCCCAGCGCGACTGCCACAGCACCGGCAGCCGCTTGCTCATCGCATCGAACCCGGCGCGGCCGTGGTACGCGCCCATGCCGCTGGCCCCGACCCCGCCAAACGGCAGGCCATCGGCGGCGAAGTGCAGCAGCGTGTCATTCACCGTCACCCCACCGGCCACCACCTGGCCGAGGATGCGCTCCACCGTGGCCCGGTCATGGCTGAAGGGATACAGCGCCAACGGCCGGTCGCGGGACAGCACGTCGGCCAGCGCGGCATCCAGATCCGGATAGGCCCGCACCGGCAGGATCGGCCCGAAGATCTCCTCGCGCATCAGGTCCAGGTCGTCCGGCGGGTCCAGCACCACGGTCGGCACCAGCAGGCGCTCGCGGTCGGCGCGCGCCTCATCCACCTGCGCCAGCGGAATCACCGGCACGCCGCGTTCGCGCGCCTGTGCCAGATAGCCCTGCAGGCGCCGGTACTGGCCTTCATTGATGATGCGGGTGTAGTCGTCGGCATCGCTGAAGTCGCCATAGCGCTCGCGCACCTGCTGCTGCAGCGCCTGTACGAACTCGCGCTGGCGCACGGTGTCGATCAGCACGTAATCCGGCGCGATGCAGGTCTGCCCGGCGTTGAACCATTTCCCGGTGGCGAACCGCGCGGCGGCTTTGTCCAGCGGGAAATCGCGGCAGACAATCGCCGGCGACTTGCCGCCCAGCTCCAGCGTGACCGGCACCAGATGCTCGGCGGCGGCCGCCATCACCTTGCGACCGACGGCCGTCGAGCCGGTGAACAGCAGATGGTCCAGCGGCAGCGAGGACACCGCCGCCGCCACATCCGCCCCGCCCTGCACCACCGCCACGCGATCGGGCGGGAACACACTGGCCAGCAGATCGGCCAGGAATGCACTGGTGCGTGGTGTGTGTTCCGAGGGCTTCAGCAACACATGGTTGCCGGCGGCAATCGCGGTGGCCAGCGGCACCAGCGCCAGCGTAACCGGGTAGTTCCAGGGCGAGATCACCCCGACCACGCCCAGCGGCGTCGGCCGCAGCTGCGCACGCGCCGGCCACAGCTTCCAGCCTGCACCGACCCGCTGCGGCTTCGACCAGCGCCGCAGGTGGCGGCGCAGGTGATCGATGGCCGACAGCACGCTCATGCCATCGGCCAGCTTCGATTCCACGTGGGCGCGATGGCCAAAGTCCTCGGCGATGGCCTGCGCCATTTCGTCCAGGCGTGGCTTCAACGCCTCGCGCAGGCGGCGCAGGTCAGCTTCGCGCTGGTCGGGCGAAGGGCGCTGCGACTGCCAGGCGCTGCGCAGGGTGTGCAGGAGGGCGGGAAGGTCTTCCGGCGTAGTGGTGGTCATGGGCCGACTATACGGGGTGCTGCGCAACCCAATGGTAGTGCCGGCCGCTGGCCGGCAACCTCATGAATCTCCGCGGACATAAAGCCGTTGCCGGCCAGCGGCCGGCACTACCGGATTGCGAGCCGAGTGGGCACGCCCCACAAACAGAAAGGCCGCGGTCTGCACCGCGGCCCCTGAAACCCGGTGGGTGCCGACCGTTGGTCGGCACACCGGTTACTTGGTGATATCCACGTCCTTGGTCTCACGCAGGAACAGGCCGCCGATCACCACCGACATCAGCGCGATGATGATGGGGTACCACAGGCCGTAGTAGAGGTTGCCGGTACCGGCCACCAGCGCGAACGAGATCGCCGGCAGGAAGCCACCGAACCAGCCGTTGCCGATGTGGTACGGCAGCGACATCGAGGTGTAGCGGATGCGGGTCGGGAACAGTTCGACCAGGTAAGCGGCGATCGGGCCGTAGACCATGGTCACGTACAGCACCAGCAGCCACAGCATGAAGATGGTGCCGGCGATGTTGATGCGGGCGCCATCGGCCTTGGCCGGGTAGCCGGCGGTGGTCAGGGCGGTCTTCAGTTCCGCACCGAACGCGTCAGCCTTGGCCTTGCCTTCTTCCTTGGTCAGGCCGGCGGCCTCATACGAGGTGACGCTGGCGCTGCCCACGTTCACCATCGCCAGCGAACCGGCGGCAGCGGGCTGTACGTCGTACGGCACACCAGCCTTGGTCAGCGCGGCGGTAGCCACGTCGCAGGAGCTGGTGAACTTGCGCAGGCCCACCGGATCGAACTGGAATGAACAGGTGTTCGGATCGGCGACGACCAGCGCCGGCGAGGATGCACGCGCTTCTTCGATGGCCGGGTTGGCGAAGTGGGTCAGGCCCTTGAAGATCGGGATGTAGGTGATGGCCGCCAGCAGGCAGCCGGCCAGGATGATCTTCTTGCGGCCAATGCGGTCGGACAGCCAGCCGAAGAAGATGAAGAACGGCACGCCCAGCGCCAGCGCGGCCGCGATCAGCAGGTAGGAGGTGGTGGCATCGACCTTCAGCATGCTGCTGAGGAAGAACAGCGCGTAGAACTGGCCGCCGTACCAGACCACGGCCTGGCCGGCCGCCGCACCGAGCAGGACCAGCAGCATCAGCTTCAGGTTGCCGCCCTTCAGGCTGTCACGGAACGGCGTCTTGGAGCCCTTGCCTTCCGACTTCATCTGCTGGAACAGCGGCGACTCGCTCAGCTGCAGGCGGATCCACACCGACACGCCCAGCAGCAGGATCGAGACCAGGAACGGAATGCGCCAGCCCCAGGCTTCGAAGGCTTCATTGCCCAGGAAGTAACGGCAGGCCAGGATGATCAGCAGCGACATGAACAGGCCGAGCGTGGCGGTGCACTGGATGAAGCTGGTGTACAGGCCGCGCTTGTCGTCCGGCGCGTGCTCGGCCACGTAGGTGGCGGCACCGCCGTACTCGCCGCCCATCGCCAGGCCCTGGGCCAGGCGCAGGATGATCAGGATCACCGGTGCGGCGAAACCGATCGAGGCGTAGTTGGGCAGCACGCCGACCAGGAAGGTCGAGATGCCCATGATCAGGATGGTGACCAGGAAGGTGTACTTGCGGCCGATGCGGTCGCCGAGGCTGCCGAAGAAGGCCGCGCCGAACGGACGCACGAAGAAGCCGGCGGCAAACGCCAGCAGGGCGAAGATCATGCCCGTGGTTTCATTGACGCCGCTGAAGAACTGCTTGGCGATGATGGCCGCGAGCGAGCCGTACAGGAAGAAGTCATACCACTCGAAGACCGTGCCGAGGCTCGAGGCGAAGATGACCTTCTTGTGGCCCTTGGTCAGGGTGCCCGCTTTATGTGCGGTGCTGGGTGTACTGGACATGGGACGCTTCCCCTCCGAAGCAATCGTTGTTGGTGGGTGCCGACCGTTGGTCGGCACTCAATTCGGTAGATGCCGACCTTGGCCGGCACCCCATCTCGGTAGATGCCGACCTTGGCCGGCACCCCATCTCGGTAGATGCCGACCTTGGCCGGCACCCCATCTCGGTAGGTGCCGGCCGCTGGCCGGCACGCTCTTAGAAGCTGTACTTCGTGGTGAACTGCAATCGGGTGATGTCACCCTTGTTGCCGTTCTCCACTTCGCGACGGCCGTACATCAGTTCGGCGCCGATATCGACCTTGGGCAGCGGCGAATAGAAGATGTTGCCGCGGATGCTCTGCACGCTCTTGGTCACCAGCGGGCCCAGGATGCTGTCGTTGTCGTAGTCGCTGCGCGCATAGATCAGGTTGGTGCGCAGCTTCGGCGAGAACGCATGCCGCCAGCCCACGTAGCCGGCCAGCACGCCGGTCGGGTTGAGCTCGTCGCGGGCCACGTCGTAGGCGCTATCGGCGGTGATGCCCAGGCCGATGTAGCGAGCGATGCCTTCGCCGCCGGTCAGCTGGTAGTGCAGCGAATCGCTGTCACCCATCACCCATTTGCCGCCCAGGGTCAGGCCGCCAGCCACCTTGTCGGCCTTGGCGCCGGTGGCCTGGTTGTCGACCTTCAGCTGACGGACGATGCCGCCGACACCGAAGGTGCCCCAGTCACCCTTCCAGCCATAGCGCAGGGTCAGGTCAGGCAGGCTGCCACGGTCGGAGTTGGCGCTGGTGTTGGTCCAGGCGCCGGTGACCGGGTTGCGGGTTCCGGTGAGGGTGGTGGTTTCCGGGTTTTCCAGTGCGACGCTGAAGCCGCCCTGGGTGTAGCGCACCTGGGCCTGGCGCACGAAGATCACGCCGTCGGTGGGGCCGACGAAGTCGACCGCTTCCGGCAGCGACGCCGCGTCCATGAAGTTGGACCAGGTCTGGCCGGCCATCCAGTTGTTCCAGTACATGTAGGCATGACGCAGGGTCACGCCGTAGGTATTGGTGGCGGTCTGGTTGCCCAGCGAGTTGCCGAAGAAGTCCATCTCGAAGAACGCACCGGCCTTGTTGCCCGACTCGCTCACGTTGTCGATGCCCAGGTTGAAGCGCGAGAACTTGGCGTGGGCATTGAAGTCGGTGCCCGAACGCTTGCCGCTGCCGCCGGCGCCTTCCACCGGGGTCTGGCCCGGCAGGTACAGCGAGCGGCCGGTGGCGTCGTCGGCCAGCTGGCCATCGCTGGTCTGGGTGGCCATGAAGTCGGCCTTGATGAAGCCGCCGATCTTGACCGTGGTGCCCGGCGCCGCGCCCGGGGTGATGGTGGTGACCTGGATCGGCTGCTTGCCGGCCGGCACCGAGGCGACCGGCTTCTGCCCGGCCTGCACCGTACGGACTTCGGTCACCGCCTGCTGGGTCTGGCTGATCTGGGTCTGTTGTTGTTGCTGCGAAGACAGCAGCAGCTGGACCTGGCGTTCCAGTTCGGCAACGCGTGCTTCCAGCGCTTTCTCTTTGGCGGTCTCAGCGAACGCCATGCCCGGTGCGACCAGGGCGACCAACAGGCAGGCCGCCAAAGGTTTGCGCACGGCTTTCAACGTACGGTGGCTCATGTTGCCCTCTCTCCCAAGTGGCAAGGTGATGCCGCGCGTGGGGCACGGTCGAGCCGAGACTGCGGGGCGATTATGTATAGCGGCTATTCGCCATTGGTCGAACCCGGCCCTGCTGGGCGCTCACTTTCGACCATGGTCTAACCAGAGTGGTGACGCGGCCGGGGGTGGATGGGGCAAACTGAGGGGGATCGGTCGCTGCGATGCTGCGACCGCACATACAAAGTCAACGTGCAAGTGAGGGTGCCATGGCTGATATCTACCCCGTCGATCCGCAATTCGCCGCCAAGGCACGCATCGACAAGACGTCGTACGAACAGCAGTACCAGGCTTCGGTGACCGACCCGGATGGTTTCTGGGGCAAGGCCGCCGAGCGCCTGCAGTGGATGCGCAAGCCGACCAGGATCAAGAACGTCAGCTACGACCTTTCCGACTTCCACATCAAGTGGTTCGAAGATGGCGAGCTCAATGCCAGCGTGAACTGCCTGGATCGCCAGCTGGAAACACGCGGCGACAAGACCGCCCTGCTGTTCGAGCCCGATGGCCCGGATGCACCGGCCCAGCACGTGACCTACCGCGAGCTGTACGAGCGCACCTGCCGCCTCGGCAATGCACTGCGCAACCTCGGCGTCAAGAAGGGCGACCGGGTCACCATCTACCTGCCGATGATCGTCGACGCCGCGGTGGCCATGCTGGCCTGCGCGCGCATCGGTGCGATCCACTCGGTGGTGTTCGGTGGCTTCGCGCCGAACTCGATCGCCGACCGTGTCAGCGACTGCCAGAGCAAGCTGATCATCACCGCCGACGAGGGCCTGCGCGGTGGTCGCAGGATTCCGCTGAAGGCCAACGTCGATGCCGCGCTGAAGCTGCCGGGCACCAATACCGTGGAAACCGTGCTGGTGGTGCGCCACACCGGCGGTGCCGTGGACATGCAGGCCCCACGCGACCGCTGGTTCCACGATGTGGTGGACAGCCAGCCGGCCACCTGCGAACCGGAACGCATGAACGCGGAAGACCCGCTGTTCATCCTCTACACCTCCGGTTCCACCGGCAAGCCGAAGGGCGTGCTGCACACCACCGGCGGTTACCTGCTGTACGCGGCCTACACCCATGAAGCGGTGTTCGACCTGCGCGAGGACGACATCTACTGGTGCACCGCCGACGTCGGCTGGGTCACCGGCCACAGCTACATCGTGTACGGGCCGCTGGCCAACGGCGCGACCTCGCTGATGTTCGAAGGCGTGCCGAACTACCCGGACACCTCGCGTTTCTGGAACGTCATCGACAAGCACAAGGTGACCATCTTCTACACCGCCCCGACCGCCATCCGTGCGCTGATGCGCGAAGGCGAGGAGCCGGTGAAGAAGACCTCGCGCGCCTCGCTGCGCCTGCTCGGCAGCGTCGGCGAGCCGATCAACCCGGAAGCCTGGCGCTGGTACTACGAGGTGGTCGGCGACAGCCGCTGCCCGATCGTCGATACCTGGTGGCAGACCGAGACCGGCGGCATCCTGATCTCGCCGCTGGCCGGCGCGATGGACCTCAAGCCGGGTTCGGCCACCCTGCCCTTCTTCGGCGTGCAGCCGGCGCTGGTCAATGCCGATGGCGAGATCCAGGACGGCCCGACCGAGGGCAACCTGATCATCCGTGATTCCTGGCCGGGCCAGATGCGCACGGTGTACGGCGACCACCAGCGTTTCATCGATACCTATTTCCGCACCTACCCGGGCAGCTACTTCACCGGCGACGGTTGCCGACGCGACGAGGACGGCTATTACTGGATCACCGGCCGCGTCGACGATGTGATCAACGTGTCCGGCCACCGCATCGGCACCGCCGAGGTGGAAAGCGCGCTGGTCTCGCACCCGAAGGTGGCCGAAGCGGCCGTGGTCGGCTTCCCGCACGACGTGAAGGGCCAGGGCATCTACGCCTACGTCACCCTGGTGGCCGAAGAGGCACCGAGCGATGAACTGCACAAGGAGCTGATCGCCTGGGTGCGCAAGGAGATCGGCCCGATCGCCACGCCGGACCACCTGCAGTGGGCGCCGGGCCTGCCGAAGACCCGCTCGGGCAAGATCATGCGCCGCATCCTGCGCAAGATCGCCGAGAACGCGCCGGACCAGCTCGGCGACACTTCGACCCTGGCCGATCCGTCGGTGGTGGCGTCACTGGTGGACGAGCGCAAGGTGCGCTGATGTACGACCGGGGTCGGATCCCTTTCCGCAAGGAAAGGGCTCTGACCCCATCTGCTTTCCCCCACGGTTCCCCCCGACCATGACCACCCTCCTGATTGCCGATGACCACCCGCTGTTCCGCGAAGCCCTGCGCGGCGCCGTGCAGCGGGTCATCCCCGGCGTGCAGCTGTTCGAGGCCGACAGCGTGGAAGCGCTGTACGCGCTGGCCGACCAGCACAACGACGCCGACCTGGTCCTGATGGACCTCAACATGCCCGGTGCGCAGGGTTTCAACGCGCTGGTGCACATGCGATCGCTGCATCCGCACCTGCCGGTGGTCGTGGTGTCCGCGCGCGAAGAGGCGACGGTGATGCGACGCGCGCTCGACCACGGCGCGCTGGGCTTCATTCCGAAGTCTGCGGATTCGGACACTATCGGCCACGCACTGGGCACCATCCTCGATGGCGAGACCTGGGCGCCGCCGGAAGCGCACAACGTGCCGCCCACCGAGCGCGAGGAACGCGAAGTCGGCCAGCGACTGCGCGAGCTCACCCCGCAGCAGTTCCGCGTGCTGCAGATGCTGGGCGCAGGCCGCTTGAACAAGCAGATCGCCTACGACCTCAATGTCTCCGAAGCGACGATCAAGGCCCACGTCACCGCCATCCTGCGCAAGCTGGGCGTGACCAACCGCACCCAGGCCGTGCTGATGGCCGGCAAGCTGGCGATCGACGACGACGCCATCGTGCTGCCGCCGGAAGAAGATTGAGGTAGTGCCGGCCGCTGGCCGGCAATCGCCTTCAGCTCCTGAAATCACCCGAAACCGCTTCGGTAGGTGCCGAGCTTGCTTGGCACGCTCTCGCCGTTGCGCATGCCGGCCAGCGGCCGGCACTACCCGGCACCGCTGCGCTCGCGATATAGCCATCGCTATACAAACCAGCCCTGCCTGCGCGTTTCGCTGGAAATGCGCCACGCGCGAATCGCGATGCTAAGCTTCGCGTCCCCTTGGGGAGTAGCCGGATTCCTTCGCAGGAATCGTCCACGTCAACATACTCGGCCAGTGCGCCGTGGCGTGGACAACCATGATGGTTGGCGAGACCAGCGGCCCGCGCGCGCAACGTCAGGTTGGGCGCGAGCGCAGGCCGTGCGTCCGTCCTGGCCCGACCTCAGCCGCTGTCCATGTCCCCCATTTCGATCCTCCTGATCGGCTTTGCCATGTCCACCGATGCCTTTGCCGCCGCGATCGGCAAGGGTGCGGCCATGCGCAGGCCGGTGTTCCGCGATGCCTTGCGTGCCGGCATCATCTTCGGCGTCATCGAGGCGATCACGCCCATCATCGGCTGGCTGCTCGGTCGCGCCGCGCTGCAGTACGTGGAAGCTTTCGACCACTGGATCGCCTTCGGCCTGCTCGGCGCGCTGGGCATCCACATGATCTACAACGGCCTGCGCCCGGACAGTGCCGAGGAAGACGAAGACCCTTCGCAGCACCACGGCTTCTGGAAGCTGGCGCTGACCGGTTTCGCCACCAGCATCGATGCGATGGCGGTGGGTATCGGCCTGGCCTTCATGGACGTGCATATCGGCGTGATGGCCGCGGTCATCGGCCTGTGCACACTGACCATGGTCACCGCCGGCATCATGCTCGGCCGCGTGCTGGGCAGCATGGTCGGCAAGCGTGCGGAGATCATCGGTGGCGTGATCCTGGTGATCATCGGCGCGACCATCCTGTACGAACACCTGCACGGCGTGGGGTAACGCTTCCGCGATTACGTGGTTGCCGGCCAGCGGCCGGCACTACTGCGCGTCGCGCAGCGCGCCCAGGAAGGCGCGCAGCGAGGCCGGCTTGATCGGCTTGGTCAGCACGCGGTAGCCGCGTTCGCGCGCCATCCGCTTCAACTCGTCGCGACCATCGGCGGTCAGCAGCGCGCCGGGCAACGGGTAGCCCGCAGCCTCGCGAAGTGCCACCAGCGCATCCAGGCCATCCATGCGGTCGTGCAGGTGGTAGTCCACCAGCATCACCTGCGGGCGCTCGGCGATCTTCTCCAGCGCCTGGTCGACGGTGGCGGCAGTGATCACCTGCACCTGCCAACGGCCAAGCAATGCACGCATGCCGTCGAGGATCTCCTCGTCGTTGTCCACGCACAGCACGCGCAGGCCCGCCAGCGAATCGCTGCGCACCGGCGCGGCGACGGCCTGTACCGGCGCGGCCAGTTCGGTGTAGCCCGGCAGCGGTGCGACCCGCGGCAGGATGATCGAGAACATCGATCCCTTGCCGACCCGGCTGCGCGCATTGAGGCGATGGTCAAGCAGACGCGAGATGCGCTGGCAGATCGACAGGCCCAGCCCCAACCCCTGCTCACCCCAATCGAACGGTTGCTGGTAGCGGTGGAACTCGTCGAAGATCTGCCGCATGTGGTGCTCGGGAATGCCGGGACCGGTATCCCACACCTGCAGCTCCACTTCGTCGCCGCGCTGGCGTACCGCCAGCACGATGCGCCCCTGCCGTGTGTAGCGCAGCGCGTTGGCCAGGAAGTTCTGAAGCACGCGGCGCAGCAGGCGGCGGTCACTGCGCACCCATGCCGGGCGTGCGAACAGGTCCAGGCGCAGGCCACGGCCGGCGGCGACCGGGGTGTACTGCGCGGCCAGTTCGCGCATCAACGCACTCACGTCGAACTCGCCGATCACCGGGTGCAGGCCACCGGCATCCAGCCGCGACACATCCAGCAGACCATCGAGCAGCTCTTCGGCCGCACGCAACGACGCATCCACACGCTCGGCCAGGTGCTTCTGCTCATCGCTCACGTGATCGCTGTCGCGCAGCGCGGAAGCGAACAGGCGTGCGGCGTTCAGTGGCTGCAGCACGTCATGGCTGATCGCCGCCAGGAAGCGGGTCTTCGACTGCTGCGCGACCTCGGCCTCGTGCGAGCGCTCGGCGACGCGCTGTTCCAGCGTTTCGTTGGCTTCCAGCAGGGCCTTTTCCGCGTGCTTGTAGTCGGTGATGTCGTTGTAGCTGGTCACGTAACCGCCGCCGGGCAGCGCCTGGCCACGCATCTCGATCACCTTGCCATCGCTGCGGGTGCGCTCGAACACGTGCGGTGACCCCGCGCGCATGTAGCCGATGCGTCGGTTGATCTGCACTTCGATATCACCCTCGCCCAGCTCGCCGCGCTCGGCGTTGTAGCGGATCAGGTCGGCCACAGGGCGACCTACGTAGAGCATGCCGTCGGGGTAGCCGAACATGTCCTGGTAACGACGATTCCATGCGGTCAGGCGCATGTCCGGATCGACCACGCTGACCCCGGCGCTGATGTTCTCCAGCGTGGTCGACAGGATCTCGCGGTTGAAGCGCAGTTCCTGCCCGGCTTCGTCCAGCACCGCCACCACTTCGCCCAGGTCCATGCCCGAGCCACGCAGCAGGCTGGTCAGCAGCAGGCGCGCCGAGGCCGCACCAATCGACGCGGCCAGCAGGCGTTCGGTGAACTGCACCCACGGCCGGTCGGCCGGCGCCGAGGATTGCAGCTCGCGGCCCAGTGACTGTGCCTGCTCGAAGAACGAACGCCGCGCGTGGCGCTCGCCGACCACGCGCGAAGCCAGCGCCAGCAGATCGCCCACATGCACGTGACCCGGCCAACCACCCGCCACCGACGGTCGTTCGGCATACGGGTCGAGGAACGGCGCGGCGCGCAGCCGCTCGTCCACACCGGGCCGCCAGCGTGCGGACACCAGCATCATCGTCGCCGCATTGACCAGCAGCGACCAGAACGTCCCATGGGTCAGGGGGTCCCAGCCGGTCATGCCGAACAGCTGCTGCGGACGCAGCCACTCGATGCCGAACGGGCCGTGCTGCACCCAGCCAGCATCGACCCAGCCGGCCATGGTCATCGCCGGCAGCAGCAGTGTGTACAGCCAGGTGGCGAAGCCCAGCAGCATGCCCACCTCGACACCACGCCGGCTCGCGCCGCGCCAGTACAGGCCGCCGATCAGCCCGGGCGCGAACTGCGCCACCGCCGCGAACGCCATCAGGCCGTACGAGGCCAGCGTGCTGTCGTTGCTGCTGGTGCGGTAGTAGCTGTAGGCCATCAGCGCCAGCAGCAGGATCGCCAGGCGGCGGATCCACAGCACGCGCGAGGCGACGTCGGCCGCCTCCTGGTGGTCGCCGCTGCGACGCAGCAGCACCGGCATCACCAGATCGTTGCTGACCATGGTGGCCAGCGCGATGGACGAGACGATGACCATGCCGGTGGCGGCGGAGAAGCCGCCCACATAGGCGATCAGCGCCAGCGCGTTGCGGCCTTCGGCCAGCGGCAGGGCCAGCACCATCGAGTCGTCGGCGACGCTGCCGCCGGTGCCGAACAGGGTCACGCCGGCGGTGGCGATCGGCAGCACCATGCCCGAGATCACTACCAGGTAGCCACCGAACATCCAGCGCGCGCGGCGTACGTCGCGCACGTCACCGCACTCGACCACGGCCACGTGGAACTGGCGTGGCAGGCAGATGATGGCCAGGAAGCTGAGCAGGGTCTGCGAGATGAAGCCCACCGGCGGCAGGCCGGTGAACAGCGTATGCACCGACTCGACCACCGCGTCGGTGCGGTTGCTCAGCCACAGGTAGGCGAACACGCCCACGGCCAGCATGGCCAGCAGCTTGATCACCGATTCGAAGGCGATCGCCAGCATCATGCCGTGGTGGTGCTCGGTGGCGTCGACCTGGCGGGTGCCGAACAGGGTGGCGAACAGCGCCATCAGCAGCGCCACGTACAGCGCCGGATCGGTGAAGAAGCCGGTCGGGCCGCTGTTGCCGGTCAGCACCTGCAGGCTCATCGCCACCGCTTTGTACTGCAGGGCAAGGTACGGAATGATGCCGATCAGGGCGATGATCGCCACCAGTGCCGCCAACCGCCGCGAGCGGCCGAAGCGCGAGGAGATGAAATCGGCGATGGAGACCACGTTCTGGCTGCGCGCGATCAGCGCCAGGCGCTCGATGATGCGCCAGCCGAACAACAGCAGCAGCAACGGACCGATATAGATCGGCAGGTAGCCCACGCCGTTGCGCACGGCGGTACCCACCGCGCCGTAGAAGGTCCACGACGAGCAGTACACGGCCAGCGCCAGGCTGTACACCACCGGCCGCAGCCACGGCCGGTCGGGATACATCGGCCGGCGGTCACCCCACCACGCCACGCCGAACAGCAGCGCGGCATAGGCAACCGAGACCAGCAGCAGGATCCAGCTGGAGACCACGCGTGCGTTTCCGTCGGAACAGGGGCCAGTAGATCACGACCGTTGGTCGTGAGGGTAGGTCATGGCGGTGGGTCACGACCGTTGGCCCGTCTGGTGGGTCACGACCGTTGGTCGTGACGGGGACATCCGCGCCCACTGACAGTGGGCACCTACCGGGAATCAATGGGCACCCACCAGGAAGCGGTGGGCACCTGCCAGGTACCGGCGTTATTGGGCCGGCACGCCCATTTCCTTCAGCAGCTCGGGCGCCGGGTAGACCTTGGCCAGCAGCCAGCGCAGGTAGCGCATGTCCACGTGCACGGCGCGCTTGTAGCGCGGATCGAACCACCAGCTGGCGCTGACCGATTCCCAGTTGCTGTCGAAGTTCAGGCCGATCAGTTCGCCCTTGGCGTTGAGCACCGGCGAGCCGGAGTTGCCGCCGGTGGTATCCAGGTTGGTCAGGAAGTTGACCGTCTGGGTCTTCAGCGCCGGGTCGGCGGTGCTGCCGAAGTCACCCTTGGCAATCGCCGCCAGCAGCGGCTTGGGCGCATCGAACGGATAGGCGTTGGTGTTCTTCTCGACGATGCCGGCCACGGTGGTCACCGGCGAGTAGGTCACGCCATCGCGCGGGTGCAGCGCCTCGACCTTGCCGTAGCTGATGCGCAGGGTGCGGTTGGCATCCGGGTACACGGCGCGGCCCTGCTTGGCACGCCAGGCGAACAGCGCCTGCATGTACGCCGGGCGCAGGCGCAGCTGCTCGCCTTCGCGGGTCTTGCTCTCGTTCTCGATGCGCAGCTGCGCGGCCACCAGCGGGCCGGCCACGGCGATCAGCGGATCGGCGGCCAGCGCCTTGCCTTCGCGTGCGGCAGCGAAGCGCGACAGGCGCTGCGCCTCGTCACCCAGCTGGGTGCCCGCATACAGGGTATCCAGCGCCTTGGCCAGCTGCTGCGGGGTACGGCCGAAGGCCGCGTCGAACTCGGCCACGCGCTGCGCGTCCGGCAGCTGCTGGTAGCGGGTCAGCAGGGTGGTCAGCAGCGCCTTCTCGACCTCCGGTGCGTAACGGCGCTGGACCTGCTTGAGCACGCCTTCGATCATCGCCTGGTCGCGCTGCTGGAAACCGCTCTCGCGCTGCGCGTCCGGCTTGGCCGATTCGACGCGCAGGCGCTCCAGCAGCAACGCCGAACGCAGCAGCTGGCTCTGCGCGGCCATCTGGTCCAGCAGCAAGTCACGCTCGCCCACCGCCGCACCCTGCGACAGGTTGGCCAGCAGTGCCTTGATGTCGCCCTGGTACTTGCGGTCGGTGGCCGCCAGCATCGCCGTCTCGTCGGCGGCACGCTGGGCCTTCGCGTCGCTGCGCAGCAGGCCTTCCAGCTCACCGGCAGCGCGCTTGCGGTTGTTCTTCAGCGACTGCAGCTGCGAGGCATAGCGGGTGCGCGCCTGTGCATCCTTGGCGCTGGCGGCCTCGATGGTGTCGATCATCTGCTGGAACACCGATACGCGGCGCGGCAGCACGGTATCGATCTGGCCGGCGAATTCGGCCGCGGTACGGTGGCGGTAGGTGATGCCCGGGTAACCGGCCAGCATCGCGTAGTCGCCTTCCTTCGGGCCTTCCACCGACATCTGCAGGTGTGCCGGCGCCTGGTAGGGCACGTTGTCCTTGCTGTAGGCGGCCGGCTTGCCGTCCTTGCCCACGTAGGCGCGCAGCAGGGTGAAGTCGCCGGTGTGGCGCGGCCACATGAAGTTGTCGATCTCATCGCCGTAGTTGCCGATCGCACGCGGCGGCGCGTACACCAGGCGCACGTCGCTCAGTTCCAGCTGGGCGATGCGGTAGAAGTCGGTGCCGTAGTACATGTTGGCCACCGAGCAGCGCACGCTGCCGTCCTTCTCGCACTCGGCCACGATCTGCTTGCTGGCCGCATCGACGGCATCGAAGTAGGCGCGGCCGGTCTTGCCACGCGCCTGCGCCAGCACCTGGTCGGTCACCTTGTCGAAGCCGACGGTGACCAGCACGCGGAAGTCCGGGTTGGCCGGGCGCTCGTCGCCACGGTCCCTGGCGATGAAGCCACCAGTGATCAGGTCGTGCTCGGGCGAGCTGTTGTACTGGATCACGCCCATCGCCACGTGGTGGTTGGTCAGCAGCAGGCCGTCGGCGGACACGAACGAACCGGTGCCGCCACCGGCACGCACCACGGCGCTCAGCGGCGGCGCAGTGACGTTGGCCAGGTCGGCCGGATTGCCCTTGAAACCTGCGGCCTGCAGCGGCTTGGCCAGTTCCGGCAGCTGCGTCGGCATCCACATGCCTTCATCGGCGTGGGCACCGGCGGCGAGGGTCAGGCCCAGGGCCAGGGCGGTGGGAAGGGCTTTGCGTGATGACATGAGGCAATCCGGTACGACAGAACAGCCCGGGACCATAGCCCGTGGGGCGCTGTCGGGCAACGCCCGATGGTCAGGGGGTCGGGGCCACTCCTACAATCGCGGTTCCCTGCACAACGGACGTCAGCAGATGATTGTTGGAATCGACCTGGGCACGACGCACTCGCTCATCGGTGTGCATTCGTCGGATGGACCGCGCCTGTTCCCCAATGCCCATGGCGAGCTATTGACCCCGTCGGTAGTCAGTCTCGACGGCGACATCGTGCTGGTGGGTGCTCCCGCTCGCGATCGCCTGATCAGCCATCCTGATCAGAGCGTGGCCCATTTCAAACGCTGGATGGGCAGCAACCGTGAAACCCGGCTGGGCGATCGCGTATTCCGTCCCGAGGAGCTTTCGGCGCTGGTGCTGCGTTCATTGCTGGCCGATGCGGAAGCCGTGCTCGGGCAGAAAGTGGAAGAAGCGGTCATCAGCGTGCCTGCGTATTTTTCCGACGCCCAGCGCAAGGCCACCCGCGCCGCCGGCGAGCTGGCTGGCATCCGGGTCGAGCGCCTGATCAACGAACCCACCGCCGCCGCGCTGTCCTATGGCCTGCAGCAGCGCGAGGAGGATGCTCGGGTGCTGGTACTGGACCTTGGCGGTGGCACCTTCGATGTCTCCATCCTGGAGCTGTTCGAAGGTGTGGTGGAAGTCCATGCCAGCGCCGGCGACAACTTCCTTGGCGGAGAAGACTTCCTGCGGGTGCTCGAGCAGGCGTTGCTGGCCGAACAGGGCCTGCGGGCGGCCATGATCGCCCCGGGCGAACGTGCACAGCTGCTGCGCCGGCTGGAACTGTTCAAGCGCGAACTGAGCCAACAGGGCAGCGGCCACCTGCAGTTCAACCTGGAAGGCCGCGAATTGGACTGGCAGCTGGATGAGGCACGCTACGCGCAGTTGTGCGACCCCCTGCTGCAGCGCATGCGTGCGCCCATCGAACGGGCCATCCGTGATGCCCGCCTGAAGCCGGAGGCGCTGGACGACATCGTGCTGGTGGGCGGTGCCGTCCGCATGCCGATGATCAGCCGGCTGGTAACCCGCATGTTCGGTCGCCTGCCATTGCGGCATGTCAACCCGGACCAAGCCATCGCCATGGGCGCGGCCGTGGCGGCCGGCCTTAAAGCGCGCGACCAGTCACTGCGCGAAACCGTGCTGACCGATGTCTGCCCCTATACGTTGGGCATACAGGTGTGCCGTCGCGATGCATCCGGCCAGGAGCGCGGCGGCTACTTCCATCCGATCATCCAGCGCAACAGCGTGGTGCCGGTCAGCCGCGAGGACGATTTCTGCCCAATCAACGATGCACAGACACAGCTGGTACTGGACATCTACCAGGGCGAAAGCCCCACCGTGGACCTCAACATCAAACTGGGTGAAATCCGCATTCCGTTGAAGGGAAAGGGCCCGGCCCAGGCAAAAAGCGTGACTGCCCGCTTCACCTACGACGTCAACGGATTGCTGCAGGTGGAGGTGACCGAACATGCCAGCGGGACCCGGCATGAGCTGATCCTGGAACAGAACCCCGGCTTGCTGTCACCGGACGAGATCCAGCAGCGGCTCGCGGCACTGCAGTCATTGAAAGTGCATCCGCGCGACGATCAACCGAACCTGGCCGTAGTGGCCCGACTGGGTCGGCTTTACGAAGAGTGCCTCGACCAGCGCGATACCCTGCAGAGATGGCTGTCGCAGTTCCATGCTGCGCTGGAGAGCCAGGACCTGGCCCGTATCGAACGCCACCGCGAGGAATTGACCCACGCCATGGATTCGCTGGAGATCGATGCATGAGGCGGGGGCTGGACGTCCTCGAACTGGACGAGGATGCTGACGAGCGGGCGATCAAGCGAGCCTACGCCAGGCTGTTGCGGGTAACCCGGCCTGACGATGATCCGGTTGCGTTCCAGCACCTGCATGAGGCTTACCAGTCTGCGTTGTCATGGGTGAAACAACGCGCTCAGCCCCTCGACATCGATCAGGACAAGCACGCCTTGCCGCCGATGCAGGATCCATCGCTGGAACCGGCGTCGCGTGCACATATCGATGCGATACACGCAGCGATCGCGCTGGATCGCCAGCTGGAGCAGGAACACGGGCCATACGGCCATGACCCTGTCCGGATCGTGCAGACCACACCGATGCCGCCAGCCGACACCGGGTTGGACAAGGTGGTAGAGCCGTCGCAGAGCGATCCGCACGGGCCTGACGCGTTACCAACGGCGCACGCCCTGGCACCGCAGCCCACGCTCGCCCCTGCTGGCGACGGCGAGCGATCGCCACTGCGTTCAGTGGATCAGATGGTCGCGGCCATCCTGATCCGACTGGCTGCAGCTGCCCGGGGCAGCGACGATGACACGACCGTGCCCGCGCTGGAAACCTGGCTGCAGGCTCAACCCGAGCTATGGTCCCTGCATGACAAGCCGCTCATCGCGGCGTCCCTGCTGGAGCAACTGCGCGAGGCGTCCCCGCCTCTGCCGCGGGAGGTGGTCGAGCACGTGGCCAGCAGCTTCGGCTGGGATGATATCGGCAACGGACTCGATGCCGAGGATCTGCAGCGGATCGTGCGTCGCTGCGATCAGGCCTGGATGCTCACGGATGCGGGCCGGCAGCGCCTGGCGTGGCATGTTTCGCGGCTGGACACCTCCATCGTGCGCCCGGATATGCGCCCGGTACTGGACCGGTTGCGCCGCCCGCGCAGCCGCTGGCGCAACCTGCTGGAGTCGCTGCCGTGGTCGCGACCCGACATCACGGTGCTGACGTTGGCGGCACTGCGTTACTGGCCCGATCGTGAGCTGCCGCCAGGCCTGTCCGCCACGCAGGTGGCGTTCTGGAGTCGCTTCGGCAGCCGTCAGGATCCTCTGCGTTCGCAGGTGGCCGCCCTTCGGGCCTGGTTGGCCGGCCTGCTGTGCGGCACGATCTGCCTGGTCGGCGTGATCAACAGCTGGCCACTGGCCTCCACCGAGGGCGGCATGACCGGCGGTGCGAAGGCCGCGCTCAGCCTCGCGATCGGCACGCTGCTGATTCCATTCGGCTGGTACCTGATCTGCGGATTACGGATGCTGATCAGCTGGCAGGTGAACCCGGTTGCGGCTGGAAGCTGGCGGCAGGTCGCCTCGCTTCCAGTTACTGTCGTTGTCGGTGCCGGCCTTCTGCTGCTGTTCCAGCATGAGTCGTTCCCGGATATGTCTGGGATCCTGTTGGCTCGTGGACTGGTGTTCGCGCTCTGGTTGGTGGCATTCATCGGTACCACCACGCAGCGCCAGCGGCTCGGTATGGCCGACCATGGCGCCCTGGACCGCGTCAGCATGATTCCCGGCCTGATTTTTCCCTGGTTGGGGCTGGTGATCGTGCTGGGCTATTGGGCCCGCACCCAGGTGCTGCGGCGCAGATCGCCGCAATGATGCATCCATGTGCGGCGGGTTATTTCTCCCGCCGCCAGTTGATCGACCCACGGTTTTCCACCGTGCTCGACTCCACTTCCACGTCGAAGCCACGACGCAGCAGGTACTTCAGCGTGATCACCGAACCGGCACCGACCAGCGACACGCCGTAGCCGACGTACAGCTTGGGCGAGATGTACTTGCCGACCCCGATCACCGAGCCACCCAGCGCGCGCGACTGGCTCACGCCGGCATCGTCCAGGCCCAGCTTGGCGCCCAGCTGCGACGCCAGCAGGCCGCTGCCAGCCGAGAGCGCCGCCGAGGCCGCGTTGACCTGCTGGGCCTGGTCGCTGCTGGCACCGGTCAGGCTGCGCCCCAGCACCAGGTAGGCCAGTGCCTCGGACTGCGACATCGCCGGCTCGGACCACACGTCCGCGCGCGGCTGCTGTGCACGCCCGGTCACGTCGATGCCGGCGGTGACATCACCGATCCGGCGCTCGGCACGGATGTTGATGCGCGGGTCGGACACCGCGTTGTAGTTCCAGGTGAGGTTGCCACGGGTGATGGTCAGGTCCTGCCCGTATGCCTTGTAGCGACCACTCACTTCCAGGCCACCATTGGCGGTCATTTCGCGGCCAGGCTTGGCCCAGACCTGCATCTTGCCGGTCAGCGCGCCCTTCAGGCCGAAGCCGGTCATCTTGACCTTGTCGCCAAGGCTGACGGTCAGGTCCATGTCCAGCGGCGAGGTGCGCGACTCTTCCGGGTCGGCCGGGTCCAGCACCACCACGTCCTCGGACACCGAGGTGCCACGATCCAGGCGTTCGAGATCGATGTCGGCCTCGGGCACGTGCACGGTGCCGCGCAGCTCCATCGCCGCCTTGGCCAGGGTGAAGCCGAGGTTGGGGTTGGCGACGATGCGCAGCTCGCTGGTGTTGGACAGCAGCACGTTCTCGCCGTGGATCTTCAGCTGCAGCGGCTGTGCATCACCAAACCACGACAGGCCACCATCCACGTACAGCGTGCCCTGGCCCGAGTTGGCCTGCGCGGTGATCTTTGCCGAACCGTCAGGCTGGGCCACGAAGCTGCCCTTGCCCTGGTCGAAGGTCAGGCCCAGCGCGGGGAATTCGCCCTTGAAGTTGCTCAGCTGCGCGTCGCCGCCCAGCGACGGCTGCCCGCGCGTACCGCGCAGGCTGACGTGGCCTTCGATCAGGCCGGTCGGGCGCACGATGTCCGGCGAGAACAGCTCCAGCCAGTACAGCCGCGACATGTTGAGGTAGAGCTCGCCGTTCAGCGGCGCACTGGCCTCCCAGCCGGTCTGCATCCTGGCATCGACGAAGCCGTTGCCCTGGAAGCCCATGCCCAGGTAGCCCTTGATGCTGGCCGGGGTCATGTCGAGCTTGAGCGAGAACTGGTCATAACGCACCAGCTCGCCGCGGGTGGTATCCCCCACGGTGTTGCGGTTCTCGCCCAGGCGCACGCCGCCTTCCTTCGAGCGCACCTCTACATGGCCTTCCCAGGCATTGCCACGCGGGCGGATCTGCGCATCCAGGCTGACATCGCCACGCAGGTAGATGCGGCGGCCGGACTGCGGCGGCAGCCACGGCTGCACCAGCGCCAGCGGCAGCGCATCACTGCGCACCACCAGGCCCTCACGCGGCCAGTTGGCCTGTGCGCACAGCGCGCCGCTGCTGGCCGCGGCCAGGCAGGCTTCGGACAGGGTGTAGGTGCTGCCGTTGATCGCGAACGCCGCCGGTGCACGCAACGACCAGGCATCGCCCTTCACCGGTGCGATACGCAGCGACGCCAGTTCGCCGCGCCACTGCGCGCCCTGCTGGCGGACGCTGCCCTGCAGCTCGATCGCGCCCATCTCGTTGCGGGTCTGCGCCGCCAGGCGCAGGTTGGAGACACTGCCCTGCGCATCCACGTTCAAGCGTTCCAGCAGCATGCCGGCGTTGACCTGCTGGCCCTGCACCGCCAGCGTGCCGCTGTCGCCGCGCCATGGCAGGTGGCCCTTGATGCTCACGCTCTCGGCGCCGTAGCCGTCCCAGTTGAGGTTGTTGCCGACCAGGTCGGCAGTGATGTCCGGCGCATCGCGCGGGCCCTTCACCTGTACCTGTCCACGCAGGCCGCCATCGGCGCCGGGCAGCAGATCGCTCAGCTGCAGCGGTTCGAAACGCGCGTCGATGTCGAGGCGATCACCCACCTTGCCCGACGCGGTCACCCGGCTGCTGCCCAGCGACAGCTTCAGGTCGCCCTGGCCCTGCGCGCCCTGCAACGCGAACTTGCCCTGTGCGTCGAGATTGCGCTGGCGCAGGATGCCCTTCAGCGACGGCAGGTCGACGGTGGCTTCCAGCGTGCCGGCCGTGCCCGGCGGCGCGTTTGCCGGCGGCGGCAGCTGGCGGCCCTTGGAGGCCAGGTTGCCGGACAGGCGGCCGTTCCAGCCCGGCACGAAATAGCCGGGGTCGAAGTCCTTCAGCGTGGCCTTGGCATCCCAGTCCAGCTGCGGTGCCCACGCCACCTGGCCTTCCACCTGCAGCTGCCCACCCGGCGTCTGCGCCTGCAGCTGGTGGATCGACGCGGCCTGGTCATTGCCGCGTACGTCGAACTGCAGCTGTGCCTTCTGCTTTTCGCGTTCGACATCGGCACGGCCGATCGCGGCCCACGCCTTCAAGGTACCGGCCAGGCCGAAGCGCGCTTCCTTCAGGGTGACCGGCACCGGTGCGCTGCCGGCCGTGTTCGGATCGGGCGCCGGCACGTAGGTCAGGTCATGGGCGACCACCGAGAAATTGAGTTTCTGCTGGTCTTCCTGGCTGAAGTCGGCGGTGCCTTCCAGCCGTGCCTCACCGCCAAGCCCTTTCACCAGCAGGGGCGACACCTTCAGCACCTGGTCCTGCAGCGACACCACCGACGGTGCCAGCTCCAGCTCCTGATCACCCTGCTTCACCTTGCCACGCAGGTTGGCGTTGCCGCCCTTGCCAGCCGCGGTGAAGTCCAGTGCGAGTGGTGCGATCGCCGAGCTGGCCAGTGCCGGCGACAGCAGCGCCAGATCCAGTTCGTCGCTGCGGATGCTGGCGCTCCAGCTCGGATCGGTGCGGCCATCGAACACCAGCATCGCATGCAGCGGCTTCGGCGCGCGCCCGGCTACGGCCACTTCCATGTGCGACAGGTCACCGCGTGCCACCAGCCCCACCGTCGCTGCGGTACGGCCACGCGGGGCCGGCAACACTGCGGTGACGGTCACGTCGGTGTCGTAGTCCTTGGCCGGGATGTAGCGGCCCTGGGCGGTGAAATTGCCCATGTCGCTGTCCACGACCAGTTTGTGCGCCTGGAACTCGCCGTTGGCGATCTCGATGCCACCACGCACACGGCTGATGTCGATCACCGGCTCGTTGGCCTGGCTGATGCGGAAGCCGTCGATGGCAATGGCATCGGCCTGGATCGCCAGCGGCATTTCGATCTGCGGCAGCGAATCGGGCCACGACGGCAGCTTGAACGGCTCGTCACTCTTGGCCAGGTTCAGCGTGGCGTTGGTCAGCTCCAGCTTGTCCAGCAGCAGCTTGCGGCCCAGCAGCGGACGCAGGTCCGGCTCCAGGTGCGCGCGCTCGGCGTGGAAATGGATGTCGTCGTAGCGGAAGTCGACGTTGTACAGGGTCAGCGGACCGGCCACCGGGCCGTCCACCTTGTCCCAGGTGAAGCTGGCGCCCACCGGCAGCCGCGCCACCACCTGTGCCAGCAGCACATCGCGGCCGGCCACGGTCTGCAGCAGCCAGTACACCGCCAGCAACGCCAGCAGCACCAGGCCGATCACGCCCACGCCGGACCACGCCCAGAAGCGGCGGCGGCGGTAGAAACGCACGCGCGGCGGCGGCGCGTTCGGGGTGGGTGCGGGCGTGCTCACAGGTCCGCTCCGATGTTGAGGTAAAGCTGGAACTGCGAATCCGGGTTGTTCAGGCCATGCGCGATATCCACGCGCACCGGGCCCACCGGCGATTTCCAGCGCACGCCGAAGCCGACGCCGGTGTGCAGATCAATGGTGTTGTCGAATGCGCTGCCGGTATCGACGAACACCGCCGCGCCCCACGGGCCGCCATTGAAGTAGTGCTCGTACTCGGCCGAGCCGATCACCAGGTTCTTGGCGCCCAGCGCGTATTTGTCGGGTTTGGGTGTGCGCGGGCCGACTTCGCGGTAGGCGTAACCGCGGATGCTGCGGTCACCGCCCGCGAAGTAGCGCAGGCTCGGCGGCATCGCCACCAGATCGCTGGTCCAGGTGGTACCCCCCTCGCCGCGCAGGATCAGGCGGTTGCTTTCACCCACCGGGATGTACCAGCGCAGCACGGCGTTGGCCTGCACGAAGCTGGTGTCCGAGCCGGCACCTTCAACGCCGGCGCGCATCGTCGCAGTACCGCTGATGCCCTTGCGCGGGAACATCTCGTCGTCGACGTTGACATAGTCGGCAACCATCTGCGGGTACACCAGCGTCGAGGTGTTGTAGACGGCATCGGTGAATTCAGTGCCGGAGGCATAGCGCCAACGCTCGCGCAGTGCGTTGATCGAGGCGATCGCGGTCCAGTGCTCGTTGATCTCGCCGCTGCGGCTGGCGATCAGCTTGAAGTTGCGCAGGTCGATGTAATCGGTCTGCTCGTCATACGCACTGGCGGCGAAGGTGTACCAGCCGTCAAGCCAGTTGAAGGCGGGGATGCGGTAGCTGGTCACCAGGCTCTTGCGCTTCTGCGCATAGTCCAGCTGCGTGTTCATCTTGTGCCCGCGGTTGTTCAGGAACCGCCGCTCGATGCCGCCGCGCACACCCGGGCCACTCTCGCTGCCGTAGCTCAGACCCGCGGTATAGATGGTGCGCTTGGCGCGGGTCAGCTTCACATCCACCGGCACTTCGCCGTTGGCATCGGCCTGGTCGGGCCGTGGCTGGATGTCGATCACGCTGAAGTAGTCCAGCTTGGTCAGCGACTCGCGCAGCCGATCCAGCTTGCCCTCGTGGAAGTAGCTGCCCTGTTCCCAGTACACCAGCGGGTCGAACAGCTTGTCGACGAAGTAATCCTGCTCGAAACGCACCGGCCCCATGTTGTAGCGGCGGCCGCTGTCCCAGGTCAGGTCGATGTCGGCCGCGTTGTCGGCGCGGGTGATCTGCACCTGGCGCTGGGTGTAGTCGGCATCGAAGTAGCCACGCTCGGCCAGGCGACGGGTGATGGTGATCTTGCTGGCTTCGTACTGCGTGTGCTCGAAGCGCTGGCCCTTGCGGGGCTTGAATGCGGCCAGGTCGTCCTGCAGGTACTGGTCATACATCGCCGGCCCGGTGATGTCGATGTGCTCACGGCGCACGGTCACCGGGGTGCCCTTGTCGACATGGATCAGCACCCGCACATGCTCGTCCTCGCGCGGCGCCTCGACCTTGATCACCGGGTTGTAGTACCCGAAGGGCTCCAGTGCCTGGCGGGTCTGCCGCTCGGCCTGTGACAGCAGGTACTCCAGGCGCGATTCGCCCTGTTCCTTGCCGATCGTGTCGTACAGCGACAGCGATTCCTGGATGTTCTCGATGATCGCGGCGTCGTCGCCCTTGTCCAATCCCTTGATGTCCACCTTGTCGATGGTGCCGCGCGCGTTGGCCACGGAGGTGGCGGCCAGCGACAGGACCATCAGCGGCAGGGCGTATTTCTTTGGCTGCATGCGGCACAGCATACCGACCGAAGGTGACGATGCGAAATGCATCACGTCATTCGGGATCGGTTGTTAAGTGGCGGTCAAAATACGCGCCTTTGTGGCGATCCTCGTGATCGCAGCCGAGGATGCCGGCATCGTGCGCGATGCCGGCGATGACCCCGATGGACATCCGCCGACGGTGTTCCGGTAGTGCCGGCCGCTGGCCGGCAATCCACAGGTCGATGCGATGCGCGGTGGCAATGCCGGCCAGCGGCCGGCACTACCGATACGGGCATCAGCTCGACAGATGCTCGATCGCTGCCACCTTGCCCAGGCGCTCGCCCAGCATCGTCAGCAGCGCCAGGCGGTTGCCACGCAGCGCCGGATCTTCCGCATTGACCATCACGCCATCGAAGAACGCGTCGACCTGCGGGCGCAGGCGGGCCAGGCGCGCCAGCACCGCCACGTAATCCTTCTGATGCAGGCTGGCGCCGGTGTCGTCGATGGCCGCGGTGACCGCTTCAGCCAGCGCGCGCTCGGCGTCTTCCTGCAGCAGTGCCGGGTCGATCTGGGCCGGAATGTCGCCCTCGGCCTTGCGCAGGATATTGCGGATGCGCTTGTTGGCCGCTGCCAGTGCCTCGGCTTCCGGCAGCGCGGCGAAGGTGCCGATCGCATCCAGGCGGCGGTCGAAGTCGTACAGCGAAACCGGCTTCAGCTCGGCCACTGCGTTGAAGTGCGTGACCGGCACGCCCTTGTCGCTGTAGTAGCCCTTCAGGCGGTCCAGGATGAAGTCGTACAGCTCGCCAACGTCGGCCTGCACGTTGCGTGCGGCCAGGCCGGCGTTGGCGCTGGCCAGCAGCGCGCGCAGGTCCAGCTCGAAGCCGCTTTCGATGATCGTGCGGGCCAGGCCCAGCGCGTTGCGGCGCAGCGCGAACGGGTCCTTGTTGCCGGTCGGCTTCAGGCCTGCGGCGAAGCCACCGGCCAGCGTGTCGACGCGCTCGGCAATCGCCAGCACCTTGCCCAGCGGCGACAGCGCGATGTCATCACCACCGAAGCGCGGCTGGTAGGCCTCGTCGATGGCCAGCGCCACCTCGGCCGATTCGCCACCGGCCACGGCGTAGTGGCGGCCGGCGATGCCCTGCAGCTCCGGGAACTCGTTGACCATGCGCGACTGCAGGTCGTTCTTGGCCAGTTCGGCAGCCCGCCTGGCCTGCGCGGCATCGGCGCCAACCTGGGGTGCGATCACTTCGGCCAATGCAGCCACGCGCGCCACCTTGTCGGCCACGCTGCCCAGCTTGGCCTGGTAGGTCACCGTCTTCAGCCCCTCACCCATCGACACCAGGCCCTGCTTCAGGTCCTCGTCGAAGAAGAACTTGGCATCGGCGAAACGCGGACGGATCACCCGCTCGTAGCCCTTGGCCACTTCGGCCACGTTCTTCGATTCGATGTTGGCGATGCCGATGAACTTCTCGGTCAGCGTGCCTGCGGCATCCAGCACCGGGAAGAACTTCTGGTTGATCTCCATCGTCTCGATCAGCGCTTCCTGCGGCACCGCCAGGAACGCGGGCTCGAAGCTGCACAGCACCGCCGACGGCCATTCGACCAGGTTCACCACCTGCTCCAGGTTGTCGTCGGTGATGCGGGCGCTGCCACCGGCCTTGGCCGCAGCGGCCTCGACCTCGGCGACGATGCGCGCGCGGCGCTCGCTCGGGTCGACCAGCACGAACGCGGCGCGCAGCGCTTCAACGTAGTCCTGCGGCTGCGCCAGCGACACCGCCTGATCATGGTGGAAGCGATGGCCACGGCTGACGCGGCCGGCCTGCAGGCCGAACAGTTCGGCCTCGACCACATTGGCGCCGTGCAGCAGCACCAGCCAGTGCGCCGGGCGCGCGAAGCCCCAGACGTGGTCGCCCCAGCGCATCGGCTTGGGAATCGGCATCGCCGCGATCGCCTCGCGCAGGATCTCCGGCAGCAGGCTGGCGGTGCTCGCGCCCGGGGTCACCGCGCGGTGCACGAAGCGCTCGCCCTTGTTGTCGGTGGTCTTCTCCAGCGCGGTCCAGTCGATCCCGGCCTTGGCGGCGAAGCCCTGCAACGCCTTGGTCGGCTGGCCTTCGGCGTCCAGCGCAATGTTCAGGTACGGGCCCAGCACTTCGCTGTGCTGCTCCGGCTGTTCCAGGCCGACGCCCGGCAGCAGCACGGCCAGTCGGCGCGGGGTCGACAGCGGGCGCGCATCGCCCAGTTCCAGCGCGACGCCGCGCTTGCGCAGGCCTTCGACGACACCGTCGAAGAACGCCTGGGCCAAGCCCGGCAGCGCCTTGACCGGCAGTTCCTCGGTGCCCAGTTCGATCAGCAGGGGGGACAGTTGGCTCATCGGTTCGATCCTGTGGTGGGGGCGCAGCGCGCAACGCGTCCGGCGCCCCGGGTAGTTGATGAAAAGCGGGTCGGTGCGGGAGGGCCGTCAGGCTTTCTTCGCGCCCGGGAAGCCCAGCTTCTCGCGCTGCTCGTAGTACGCCCTGGCCACCGCCTGGGCCAGCGCGCGCACGCGCAGGATGTAGCGCTGGCGCTCGGTCACGCTGATCGCACGGCGCGCATCCAGCAGGTTGAAGGTGTGGCTGGCCTTCATCACCTGCTCGTAGGCCGGCAGCGGCAGGTTCACTTCCACCAGCTTCTGCGCCTCACGCTCGCAGGCGTCGAAACGGTGGAACATTTCTTCCACGTCGGCGTATTCGAAGTTGTAGGTGCTCTGCTCCACCTCGTTCTGGTGGTAGACGTCACCGTAGGTCACCGGCTGGCCGTCCGGGCCGTAGGTCCAGATCAGGTCGTAGACGTTGTCGCAGTTCTGCAGGTACATGCACAGGCGCTCGAGACCGTAGGTGATCTCGCCCAGCACCGGGCGGCATTCCAGGCCACCGGCCTGCTGGAAGTAGGTGAACTGGGTCACTTCCATGCCGTTGAGCCAGACTTCCCAGCCCAGGCCCCACGCGCCCAGCGTCGGCGATTCCCAGTTGTCCTCGACGAAGCGCAGGTCGTGCACCAGCGGATCGATGCCCAGTGCCTTCAGCGAATCCAGGTACAGCTGCTGGATATTGTCCGGCGCCGGCTTCATCGCCACCTGGTACTGGTAGTAGCGCTGCAGGCGGTTCGGGTTCTCACCGTAACGGCCATCGGTCGGGCGCCGCGACGGCTGCACGTAGGCCGCATTCCAGCCTTCCGGACCGATCGCACGCAGGAAGGTGGCCGGGTGGAAGGTACCGGCGCCCACCTCCAGGTCGAGCGGCTGGATGAGCACGCAGCCCTGCTGGGCCCAGAACTGGTTCAGGGTCTGGATCAGGCCCTGGAAGGTGATCGGAACGGTCGGGGTCGCGGACATGCGTACGAGTCTTGGCCGGCAAGGGGGTGCGCTAGTATAACGGCCGACCTGCGGGGCATTCCGTACCCGGGAGGAGCAGGCAGATGGAACATCGGCTGCCGGCAGGCACGCCCGGCGAGGCGGACGGCGTCCCGCTGCCCTGGGGACGGCTGCATTTCGAGCAGATTGCCGCGGCCCTGACCGCCGATGGCCTGGTGGCCGAGCAGGACCGCGAGCGCATGCGGTTTTCCGCACAGGGCGCGCGCAACGCCAGTGAAGTGCATCCGCTGGTACTGCTGTCCAACCTCAAGCTGGCCGCCACCGGCGGCGGCGAACTGACCCTGGAACGCCTGACCGAGTGGCTGGCGCAGCGCACCGGCAGCCGTTACCTGCGCATCGACCCAACCCGGGTGGACGTCGCTGCGGTGACCGCGCTGGTGTCGCATGCCTACGCCCGCCGCCATCGCTTCCTGCCACTGGCGGTGGATGCCGAGCGCGTGCTGGTAGCCACCAGCGAGCCGCTGGTGCAGGAATGGCGTCGTGACCTGCAGCACCTGACCCGCCGCCGCATCGAGCTGGCGGTGGTCAACCCGCTGGACCTGCACCGCTACACCATGGAGTTCTACGGGGTGACCCGCTCGGTGCGCGGCGCCCGTGGCGATGTGCGCGGCGAGGCCAGCACCACCCTGCCCAGCTTCGAGCAGCTGGTGGAGCTGGGCCGCACCGGCGACGTCAATGCCGACGACCAGCACATCGTGCACATCGTCGACTGGCTGCTGCAGTACGCCTACGAACAGCGCGCCTCGGACATCCACCTGGAGCCGCGCCGCGAGATGGGGCGCATGCGCTTCCGCATCGACGGCGTGCTGCACAAGGTGTTCGAAGTACCGCCGGCAGTGATGACCGCGGTGGTCAGCCGCATCAAGGTGCTGGGCCGCATGGACCTGGCCGAGCGCCGGCGCCCGCAGGACGGCCGCATCAAGACCCGTTCGCCAGGTGGCCGCGAGGTCGAGATGCGCCTGTCGACCATGCCCACCGCCTTCGGCGAGAAGTGCGTGATGCGCATCTTCGACCCGGATGCCGCATTCAAGAGCATCGACCAGCTCGGTTTCAGCCCGCAGGAGGCCGCCGGCTGGAATGCGCTGGTCGAGCGCCCGCACGGCATCGTGCTGGTCACCGGCCCGACCGGCTCGGGCAAGACCACCACCCTGTATTCCACGCTGAAGCGGCTGGCCACGCCGGACGTGAACGTGTGCACGGTGGAGGACCCGATCGAGATGATCGCGCCCGAGTTCAACCAGATGCAGGTGCAGGCCAACATCGACCTGGACTTCGCCAGCGGCGTGCGCACCCTGCTGCGGCAGGACCCGGACATCATCATGATCGGCGAGATCCGCGACCTGGAGACCGCGCAGATGGCGGTGCAGGCCTCGCTGACCGGCCACCTGGTGCTGTCCACCCTGCATACCAACGACGCGCCCTCGGCGGTCACCCGCCTGCTCGACCTGGGCGTGCCGCATTACCTGCTGGCCAGCACCCTCAACGGCATCCTCGCCCAGCGCCTGGTGCGCACGCTGTGCCCGCACTGCAAGCAGCCGCACAGCCTCGGCGCGGCCGATTGGGCGGTGCTGGCTGATAGCCATGCTGCATATTCAGATGCCGCCACGCCCTGTCGGCCGGTCGGTTGCCTGGAATGCCGGCGCACCGGATTCCTCGGCCGCATCGGCCTGTATGAGTTGCTGCCATTGGGTTCGCGGCTGCGCGGGCAGATCCGCGCCGACATGGACCTGGCCGGTTTCACCCGTGCCGCGCGGGCTGAAGGGCTGCGAACCCTGCGCCAGGCCGGGCTTGAAAAGGTGGCGCAGGGGCTGACTACAATCGAGGAAGTCCTGTCAGTGCTGCCGCCCCCGGATGAACCCAGCCCCGTTCCTGATCCTTGAAACCGGCCGACCGGTGCCGTCATTGCGCCGCTACGGGCGCTTTCCGCACTGGATCCGCGTCGCCGCCGGGCTGGAGGAACACGAGACGGTGGTGGTCGATGTCGAGCACGGTGGCGCCCTGCCCGACCCTCATGCCTTCGCCGGCGTGCTGGTGACCGGCTCGGCCGCCTTCGTCACCGACCATGCCGACTGGAGCGAGCGCAGCGCCGCGTGGCTGCGCCAGACCGCCCACGACGACCTGCCGGTATTCGGCATCTGCTACGGCCATCAGCTGCTGGCACATGCGCTGGGTGGCGAGGTGGCCTACAACCCGGCCGGCCGCGAGTCCGGCACGATCGAACTGGAACTGCAGCCGCAGGCCGCGCAGGACCCGCTGTTCCAGGGCCTGCCGCAGCACTTTGCCGCCCATGCCACCCATCTGCAGACCGTGCTGCGCGCGCCCGACGGCGCCGAGGTGCTGGCCCGGTCGCCGCTGGATGGCTGCCACGCCTTCCGCTGGGGACGCCAGGCCTGGGGCGTGCAGTTCCATCCGGAGTTCGCCACCCACCACATGCGTGGCTACGTGCGTGCCCGCGCCGACTGCATCGGCCGCCACGGCGGCTGCGCCCGCAGCATCGAGCGCGCGGTCAGTGCCGCGCCGCTGGCCCGCCAGCTGTTGCGCCGCTTCGTCCGCCAGGCACGGCTGTCTTCAGCCCAGCCGGTGGCAAAACAGGGATAATCGGCGGCACGGGCAGCCGCCCGGCCCCCTCCTGTCCTTCCCGGATGTCCATGAAAGAGATTCGCAAGCTGCCGGCTTCGGCGGGCGCCCAGTGGTTGCTGGATACGTTCTCACTGTACCGGCGTGCGCCGCTGCAGCTGGCCCGGATCGGCCTGACCTGGCTGCTGGTGAGCTGGGTGGTCACCTTGTTGTCGACGCTGATTCCCGGCGCCGCCGGCATGGCCGTGCAGCTGATGACGCTGGCCATCTCGCCGATCATGTTCGGCGGCATGCTGTATGCCGTGGGCGAAATCGATGAAGGCCGCCCGGGCCTGGCCTCGCACCTGCTGCAACCGATCCGCGACCACCGCGTCAGCCACCTGCTGGTGCCGCTGGCGATCCAGGTGCTGGCGGTACTGCTGCTGGGCGCGCTGCTGTTCCTGATGATCGGCCGCGAGGGCTTCACCGCCTTCAGCGAGGTCATGACCAAGATGGAAGAGATCAGCCGCAGTGGCCAGCAGATCAAGCCGGATGACGCGGCCGCGCTGGTCGCCAACCTGCCGGCCAAGCGCATCGCGCTGTGGATGCTGCTGGTGTTCCTGAGTGCGGTCGCGCTGTCGCTGGCAATGTTCACCCAGCCGGCGCTGGTGGTGTTCGACAAGCAGAGCGGCATGCATGCGCTGCGCCTGAGCCTGCAGGGCTGCATCGAGAACATCGGCGCGATGATCGTGTTCGCCGCACTCGGCCTGATCGCCGCGTTCTGCATGTACATCCTGTTCGTTATCGTGATCCAGATCGCGATGCTGATCGGCGGCCCGCTGGCCGCCGCCTTCATCGCCCAGCTGGTACTGACCACGGTGCTGATGCCGCTGTATGTCGGCGCGGTCTACGCCGCGTGGAAGCAGATGTTCGTGCACCGCGGCAGCCGCGCGGCGCCGCCGATTCCGACCACGCCGACCTCGAGCGACGTGTTCCACGCCTGACCAGAACGCAGGTAGATCCACGCCATGCGTGGATAGAAAAGGGGACGGAGGGGATTAAGTCGTTTTTGCCTTTAACGACTTAATCCCCTCCGTCCCCTTTTTGTCTTTCAGGCGGCGGGCTTCTTCACTACCGACGACGGCACCAGCCAGCGTGCGGCGTGGATGCCCAGCTCGTACAGCAGGCACATCGGAATCGCCAGCATCAGCTGCGACACCACGTCCGGCGGGGTCAGCACCGCCGCCAGCACGAAGATGCCGACGATCGCGTAGCCGCGGCCTTCCTTGAACTGCTGCGGCGTCACCCAGCCCAGCAACACCAGGATCACCATCGCCACCGGCAGTTCGAAACTGCCACCAAAGGCGAAGAAGATCGCCAGCACGAAGTCCAGATAGGCATTCGCATCCGGTGTGATTGCGATCACGTCCGGGCTGAAGGTGGTGAGGAAGTGGAACACCGCCGGCAGCACCAGGAAATACGCAAAGGCGCAACCGGTGTAGAACAGCAGCACCGATGACACCAGCAGCGGCACCGCCAGGCGCTTCTCGCGTGCATACAGACCGGGCGCGACGAACGCCCACAGCTGGTACAGCAGCCACGGTACCGCCACGAACAACGCGACGAAGAAGGTCAGCTTCAGCGGTGCGAAGAAGGCACCGGCCGGGTTGGTGGCGATCATCGTCTGCCCGTTCGGCAGCTGCGAGACCAGCGGTTCGGCCAGCGCGTTGTAGAGCTTCTGGGTGAACGGCAGCAGCGCCAGCAGCACCACGCCCAGGCCCAGCAATGCGCGCACCAGCCGGCCGCGCAGTTCCACCAGGTGTTCTACCAGCGAGCTCTCGCCGAAATCCTGTTCACTCATGGGTGGCGCTCCGTGCTCTGCGCCGGCGGCGGCGTACCAGTTTCAGCGGGCGCGGCCGAAACCGGCTCGGCGGCACCACCCTCCTGCGCTGGTTCAACGGCATCGGGCGCGGCGCTCATGTGCGGCGGCAGATCCGCGGGCGCCGGTGCACGGACTTGCTGCACCAGGTCATCGCCCTGCTGCTGCGCCTGCTGGGCTTCGCGACGGATCGCTTCACCGCTGGCGCGCAGCTGGTTCTCGGTGTCCTGCATGCCCTGACGCACATCCTGCATCTGCCGCTTGATGTCCTCGGCCTGCAGTTCGCGCTCCAGTTCCTGTTTCACCGAATCCCATTGATTGCGGGCGCGACGCACCCACAGGCCGGCGAAGCGGGCCGCCTTGGGCAGGCGCTCGGGACCGAGCACCACCAGGGCGACCACTGCAATCACCAGCAGTTCGCTGAAGCCGATATCGAACACCGCAACCGCTCCGGATCAGCGAGCGCTACGGTCGTGCTCGTCCTGCGCGGTGCGCGACGCCTCCTGGCTGCGCGACTCATCGCCCAGCTGCGCGTTCGGCTTGTCCTCGTCGCGCATGCCCTTCTTGAATTCCTTGACCGCCGAACCGAGGTCCTTGGCGCCGCTGGTCAGGCGCTTGGTGCCGAACACCAGCAGGACGATGGCCAGCACGACCAACCAATGCCAGATGCTGAAACTGCCCATAAAGACGCTCGTTACGTTAGTGATCAGGCTGTCGAGCATAGCGCACCGGCTGTCAGCCGGCGCGCGTGACGAAAGTCAGTTTCCGCCCAGCGTTTCCGTACGGATCTCGCCGTCATTCACCGGCTGGAAGCCCTGCTGCTGCGGCGGCGGGTTCTGCGGCACGTTCTGCAGCGGCGCGGTGGTGGCCTCAGCCGGCGCAGCCGGTGCTGCCTGAACAGGCGCCGGAGCAGCTGCCGGGGCGGCAGCCGGGCGCGGCGCGCTGCCGCCGTTGCCGCTGCGGTTGTTGCGCGCCGCGTAGGTGGCCTCTTCCAGGCGATCGCGGAAGGCGACCACATCCATCGACGGCGAACCGGCGGCGCGGCCTTCGAAGATCATCCGCGGCGTAGTGTTGCTGCCGTAGGCGTCCAGATTGGCGGCATCGTCGATCTGCAGCACCGCGCCATCCAGGGCGACGCCGGCAAACAGGCCGCGGGCGCGCGACCAGGACCAGATCTCGGCCTTCAGCTGGCCGTCGGTGGCCGCGGCGGCGTTGCGGCCCACCGGACCGGCGGCGACGCCAGCGTCGGCACCCAGCGTGAACTTGCCGTTGACCAGGTTGTCCAGGCTGCGGTCGTTGCGGAACACGAGCACCACATCGGAGGACTGCACGCCGGCCTGGAAGCCGATGCTGCCGCCGGTGAGCTTCACGAACACCGGGTTGGACCAGGCGCCGTTGGGCATGCGCACCGACATCAGGCCGTGGCCACGACGACCGCCAATGACCAGACCGGCCTTGATCGTGTCGGGAATGACGATGACCGCGCGGCCTTCGTCCAGCAATTTATCCGGAATGCCCTGTTCAGGGATTTCCTGGATTTCAGCCAGCACGCGCACGGCATTGCGCGCACGCTGGTCTTCCTGCGGCCCGGCCATGGCCTGGCTGGACAGCAGGCTGGCGGCGATCAGCAGGGCTTGGATCGGGCGACGCATGGCAGGCTCCAGAAGTCAGTCCATAGGAAGATATAGCAAGTGACTGAAATTAGTAGCGTTGTCATGAATCCCCAATGAGCGTTCCCTGCTCACATTGATGCGCGCTATGCCTGCAATCCGAACCCTGCATCCCGGCGCGACACCGGATCGGCGACAATACCGCCCATGCTCGACGCACCCGATACCGCCGTGCTGGCGGTCAACCTAGGCACGCCCGAGACGCCGACGGCCCCCGCCGTACGCCGTTACCTGGCTGAATTCCTGTCCGACCGCCGCGTGGTCGCGATCCCGCCACTGCTGTGGCAGCCGCTGCTGCGCGGACTGATCCTGCCCCTGCGCAGCAGTCGTTCGGCGGCCAAGTACGCCCAGGTCTGGCTGCCCGACGGCTCACCGCTGATGGTGCATACGCGCCAGCTGGCGCAGGCCATGCAGGCCCTGTTGCCGACCCTGACAGTGCGCCATGCGATGCGTTACGGCGAACCGGCGCTGGCCAGCGAGCTCGACCGCCTGGCAGCCGACGGTGCGCGCCGCATCGTGGTGCTGCCGCTGTATCCGCAGTACTCCACCACCACCACTGCCTCGGTTGAAGACCGCGTCGATGCCTGGCAGCGCCGCAATCCTGGCGTGACCGTCAGCCTGGTGCGCGACTATTCGGTCGATCCGGGCTGGGTCGAGGCCGTGGCCGGCTCGATCCGCCGCTACTGGCAACAGCACGGTCGCGGCCAGACGCTGATGTTCTCCTTCCATGGCATCCCGCAGCGCCTGGCCGATGCCGGCGATCCGTATCCGCAGCGCTGCGAGGCCAGCGCACAGGCCATCGCCAAGGCGCTGGAACTGGGCAGGGACGAGTGGCAGATGGGTTACCAGTCGCGTTTCGGCCGCGAGCGCTGGCTGCAGCCGTATGCCGAGCCCAGCCTGTGGGCGCTGGCCGAATCCGGCGTGAAGCAGATCGACGTGGTGTGCCCCGGCTTCGCCACCGATTGCCTGGAGACGCTGGAAGAAGTCGCCATGGGCTTCACCGAAACACTGGCCGAGCGCGGCGCGACGATGCGCTACATCCCCTGCCTCAACGCCGAACCGGAGCACGCACGCGCGCTTGCGCGGCTGGCCGTGGCCTCGCTGGCATGAGTCTGCAACCGTTTGAACTGGAGGTCGGTGGCGCGCGCGTCGCCGGCCTGCGCAACCACGGCGATGGCCCGCGCGTGCTGGCCCTGCACGGCTGGCTCGACAACGCGGCCAGCTTCGTGCCGCTGGCGCCGCACCTGTCGTCGCTGCAGCTGGTTGCCATCGACCTGCCCGGTCATGGCCACAGCGCGCATCTGCCGGCCGGTGCCAGCTACACCACGGCCGCCGCGATCTGCCACGTGCTCGACGTCGCCGATGCACTGGGCTGGGACCGCTTCAACCTGCTCGGCCATTCGATGGGCGCCGGCATCGCCAGCCTCACCGCCTCGGTCAGTGACCGCGTCGAGCGCCTGGTGGCGATCGAAGCGCTCGGCGGCCTGCGCGGCCCCGAGGAAGAAACCGCCAACCGCCTGCGCGAGCATGTGAATGCCACGCGCGCACTGGCACGCAAGCAGCTGCGCGTGTTCCCCGACCTCGCCGCGCCGATCCGCGCACGGATGATGACCAACCAGCTCAGCGAGCACTGTGCACGGCTGCTGGTCGAGCGCGGCGTGGAACCGGTCGAGGGTGGCTACCGCTGGTGCAGCGATCCGCGCCTGATGCTGCCCACTGCGATCCGTCTCAGCGAAGGCCAGATCGACAACCTGCTGCAGGCCATCGCCTGCCCGACGCAGGTGATCTATGCCACGCCAGCGCAGTCCTACTACCCCGAGCCGATGCGCAGCGATCGCCTGCAGCACCTGCGCGATGGGCGGTTGGCGGTGTTTCCCGGCAACCATCACCTGCACATGGAAGATCCGGAACAGATCGCAGGCGTGATCCTGCGCTTCTTCAGCAACGACAACGCGGGCTGAGCAAAGGTATCCGCGCGCTTCACTCTGCGCGTCTGCGGCCGATACATCAGTTGCGGGCCCCTGCGTCCGCAGCACGCAGGTCCGGTCGGGCCTGCGGCGTGTGTCTGATTCTGCAAGGAAGTCCGCATGCCTGCTCCATTGCACCGTCACCCACAGGATGTGGCCGCGGTGTCCCTTCTCCGCGTCGCTGATCGCGTCGCATTCCCCGAATTCCCGGCTCGCGCCCTGGTCACGCACTCCTGCGTGCGCCGCGGCGTGGCCGTTGTCGTCTGCTGATCCAGGAGTCGCCGATGTCCGTTGCATCCTCCCGTCCCCCCGATACCGCCCGCCTGCCGCACCTGCAGCAGCTCGCGCACCGCGCTGACCGCCGCCTGCTGATCGGCAGCGCGGTACTGGCCCTGGCTGGCCTGGCGCTGGCCGTGCGCGGCCCGCAGGTGCAGGCTGCCGCGTTGGTGGCCGTCGCCGTGCTGCCAGCCGCGTGGTTGGGCGGGGCCCAGGCGGGCCGGGCCGTCGCTCGCAACGGTCTGGCGTTGCTGTTGTCGCTGCAGCTGGCTGTGTTGTGCGCGATCATCAGCCTGTCACCGGCATTGCCGATTGCCCTGCTGCTGGGCGTGCTGCTGGGCCATCGCGATCGCCTTCCGGTGTGGCTGGCCGGTGGCGTCGGTACGCTCGCCCTGCTGGCACCGCTACAGGGCGGTGCCGCGCTGTGGCCGACGCTGCTGCAGGCCGGCATGCTCGCGGGCCTGACCCTGTTCCTCGGCCAGGTCGCACTGCGCCTTCGCCAGCAGACCGAGGCCCTTGGCCACGGCCCGCGTCGGCTTGCCGCGCTCGCACGCGATATCGCCACCGGTGCCGATCTTGGCGCGCATGCCGATACCGGCGCCTATGCGCCGGGTTCACTGGCCCACGCCCTCGCCGACACTGCACGCCACGTGCAGGCCCAGCGTGGGCGCGAAGCCGCGTCACATGCCGAGAACGCGCAGATCCGCCAGGCCCTCGATGCCTCGCGCACCGCGATGATGATCGCCGACAACGACCATGTGATCCGCTACGTGAACCGCTCGGTGGTGGCACTGCTGCGCAACCAGCAGGCGACGTTGCGACAGGCCTTCCCCGATTTCGACGCCGAGCGCCTGGTCGGCAGCAGCATCCATCGTTTCCACGCCAACCCGGACCGCATCCGCGCGATCCTCAACGGCCTGCAGGTAGCCCACAACGGCAAGGTGCAGATCGGCCCGGTGCACTTCGCGCAGGTGGTCACACCGGTGTTCGACGCGCAGGGCGTGCGCTTGGGCTTCGCCGTGGAATGGCATGACCGCACCCATGAGCTCGCGCTGGAGAATGCCGTGGCCGGCATCGTCGCAGCGGCGGCGGCCGGTGACCTCGACCAGCGCCTGCAGGCCACTGAAGGCGCCAGCTTCCTCGATGGCCTGACCGGTGGCATCAACCAGCTGCTCGATACGCTCGGCAGCACCGTCAACGAAGTACGGCAGATGCTCTCGGCACTGGCCAACGGCGATCTGGATCGGCGCATGCACGGCGAGTATCACGGCGCCTTCGCTGCCATCCAGCGCGATGCCAATGCCACGGCCGGGCAGTTGGCACGCATGGTCGGCCGCATCCAGGAATGCGCGGCGTCGATCAGTACCGCCGCCAGCGAGATTGCGGCCGGCAACGGCGCGTTGTCCGAGCGCAGCGAGCGCCAGGCAGCGCACCTGCAGGAGACCGCAGCATCGATGGAGGAACTGACCGCCACCGTGCGCCAGAACGCCGCCCATGCGCGTGAGGCCAGTGCGTTGGCCGCCTCCACGCAGAACGCTGCCAGTGACGGCAACACGGCCATGCAGCGGGTGGTGGATACCATGCAGGCCATCGAAGGTGCCTCGAAGCGGATCGGCGACATCACCGGCGTCATCGACGGCATTGCCTTCCAGACCAATATCCTGGCGTTGAACGCAGCGGTGGAGGCGGCACGCGCCGGCGAGCAGGGCCGAGGCTTTGCCGTGGTGGCCAGCGAGGTGCGCGTGCTGGCGCAGCGTTCGGCGGCGGCCGCACAGGAGATCAAGAAGCTGATCGACGAAGCGGGCCGGCAGGTGGGCGAAGGTGCCCAGCTGGTGGCCGATGCCGGCCAGCGCATGCAGGGAATTGTCGGCGGCGTGGAGGATGTCAGCCACCTGATGCGCGAGATTTCTGCAGCGTCGCAGGAGCAGTCGATCGGTATCGAGCAGATCAACCAGACCGTGGTGCAGATGGATCAGGCCACGCAGCAGAACGCGGCGCTGGTGGAAGAAGCCACCGCTGCCGCACGCGAGCTGCAGAACCAGGCCGGCACGTTGACCGAAGCAGTCTCGGTATTCCGCCAGCAGGAACCGCTCGAGGTCTCGCGGGTCGCCTGATCCGGGCCTTCCATTCGAGTTTGATCAGGACGGCGCCCGCAGGGCGCCGTCTTTTTATGCGTGACCTGCCCCTGGTAGTGCCGGCCGCTGGCCGGCAATCGATTGCTGTGTGGGCCTGCTGTTGGTAGCGGCCAACCTTGGTTGGCGCCTTGGCTCCCCTCAGGAAGCATCCACGCATGGCGTGGATCTGCCGGGCGATGTAATGCCATCGGGTTGCCGGCCAGCGGCCGGCACTACCCGGTGTTTACCGCGCACAAAGTTGCCGGCCGCTGGCCGGCAATCGATTGCTGTGTGGGCCTGCTGTTGGTAGCGGCCAACCTTGGTTGGCGCCTTGGCTCCTCGCAGAGGGCATCCACGCATGGCGTGGATCTACCGGGTGATGCAATGCCATCGGGTTGCCGGCCAGCGGCCGGCACTACCCGCATTTACTGCGCACAAAGAAAAACCCCGCTGCGTGAGCAGCGGGGTTTCGGGTGTAAACCCTGGCGATGACCTACTCTCGCATGGCTTGAGCCACACTACCATCGGCGCAGCTGCGTTTCACTTCCGAGTTCGGGATGGGATCGGGTGGTTCCACAGCGCTAATTTCACCAGGGAGGCGGTTGGAGCG